>DATARM010000001.1:0-10364 GCA_036264155.1 Solirubrobacteraceae bacterium | reverse complement strand
GAGAAGCGCGGCCTCTGCTACTCGGTCTACGCCGCCGACCACGCCTTCGCCGACGTGCCCATCCTCCAGCTCGGCTCGGGCCTCGAGTCGAGCAAGTGCATCGAGGCCTATAGCCGCATGCGCGAGATCGTGGACGAGCTGCGCGATGACGGCCCCACCGAGGAGGAGGTCCAGCGGGCGCGCGCATACGCCGCCGGACGCTTCGTGCTGGGGTTCGAGAACACGGGGGCAGTGGCCCGCTACGCGGCCACCCAGAGGGTCGTCTTCGGCGAGGACATCGATCCCGACCGGGCGATCGTGGCGCTCGATGCCGTCACCTACGACGAGGTCCGCGAGGTCGCGGCCGGCGTGGCCGACAACCTGGCGGTCGCCTGCGTGGGGCCGCACACGGCCGAGGAGTTCTAACCGAGCGCGACCATCCGGTCGATCGGCACCCGCGCCCTAACCGCGATCTCCTCGGGCACCCGCACCTCGAACTTCATGTCGCGCAGCGCGTCACGCAGCTTGGGAAGGGTGATCATCTTCATGTACTGGCAGGAGGCCTCGGCGTTGGCCGGTATGAACTCGACATCGGGCGCCGCCATCTGCAGCGGATGGAGCATCCCGATCTCTGTCGCCACAACTGCTTGGGTGTGCCCGCCGTGGCCCCCCTCGCCCTCGGCGGTCCGCGCGTAGTCGAGCATCCCGCCCGTCGAGAGCATGTGCACGCCTTCAGCTGAGATGTCGCCCGCCGCCACGTACTCCATCACGCTTGTGGAGCAACCGCACTCGGGATGGATCAGGAAGTCAGCCCCGGGGTGCGCGGCGCGCGTGGCCTCGATGTCGGCGGGACGGATGCCGGCGTGGACGTGGCACTCGCCGTCCCACACGTGCATGCGCTTTCCCAGCTCCTTCTCGACGTAGGCGCCCAGCCACATGTCGGGGCCGAACAGGATCTCAGTGTCCGGGCCGTGCGTCTCGTAGATGTGGCGAACCACGTCCACCGCGTTGGCCGACGTGCAGCAGTAGTCCGTCAACGCCTTGACCTCCGCTGTGGTGTTCACGTACATCACCACCACGCCCTCCGGGTAGGTGGCACGCCACTCGGCCAACTGCTCGGCGTCGATCGAGGCGGCGAGCGAACAGCCGGCGTCGAGGTCGGGGATCAGCACGGTCTTCTCGGGACAGAGGATGGAGGCGGTCTCGGCCATGAAGTGCACGCCGCAGAACACGATCGTCTCGCCGTCGCTGGCGGCCGCTTGGCGCGAGAGCCCGAGCGAGTCGCCGACGTAGTCGGCGACGTCCTGCACCTCGGGCACTTGGTAGTTGTGAGCGAGGATCACCGCGCCCCGCTCGGCGGCCAGCTCCCGCACCTCGGCCTGCATGGCCAGTATCTCCCCCGGCGAGAGAGCTGCGGACGATGCGAGGGTAGGGGCCATGGGCAAGTTCATGGCAGGGCCTCCAGTGTGAGGGAGAGGTCTAGGGCGGGCGCGGAGTGCGTAAGCGCACCCATCGAGATCCATTCTACCCCCGTCTCCGCCACCGCCCGGAGCGTCTGCAGGCTCACGCCTCCGCTCGCCTCGAGTTGCGCCCGACCGTCCACCTGCGCCACCGCGGCACGCAGTTGCTCCTCGTCCATGTTGTCGAGCAGCAGGCGGGGAGCCCCAACTGCCAGAGCCTCGTCGATCTCAGCCGGGTTGCGCACCTCGACCTCGAGCGTAGAGGCGAGCGCCGGCGCCGCGACACGTGCGCGCTCCACCGCCTGCGCGATCCCCCCGGCAGCCGCAATGTGGTTCTCCTTGATCAGAATCGCGTCGTAGAGGCCCACGCGATGGTTCACCGCGCCTCCCGCCGCCACCGCCTGCTTCTCGAGGGCGCGCAATCCCGGCGTGGTCTTGCGCGTGTCGAGCACCCTCGCGCCCGTACCCTGCACCGCCCGGGCGGCGAGCGCCGCCGAGGTAGCGACCCCCGAGAGGTGAGCAAGGAAGTTGAGCGCGGTGCGCTCGGCTGTGAGCAGAGCCCGTGCGCTACCTACGACCACGAGGACGGGGCCCCCCTGCTCACGCCAGATCCCCTCCGCCACCAAGAACTCGACGCCCGCGTCTGGATCGAGCGAGGTGAACACGAGCTCCGCGGCCCGCAGACCGTAGATCGCGCCGGGCGCCTTCTGGGTGACCAACGCTCGAGCTCGCGCGTCGGTGGCGACGGTCGCCTCGGTGGTCACGTCCCCGCTACCCACGTCCTCCTGCAGCGCCTTCTCGATCAGCTCGGCGAGAACGTCCACTACTGCTCGCTGGAGGTGGAGGCTGTGGCCAGCAGCAGCGCACGCACGAACCCGTCTAGATCACCGTCGAGCACACGCTGCACGTCGCCCATCTCATGTCCCGTGCGGTGGTCCTTGACCATCGTGTAGGGGTGCAGAACGTAGGAGCGGATCTGCGAGCCGAAGTTCACGTCCTGCGCCTCGCCCTTCTCTGCGGCGATCTCCTGTTGGCGCTCGCGCTCCTTGCGCTCCAGGAGCTTCGCTCGCAGCATCGCCATGGCAGTGGCCCGGTTGGACGACTGCGAGCGCTCGTTCTGGCACTGCACCACGATCCCGCTCGGGCGGTGGGTGATGCGCACCGCGGAGTCGGTCTTGTTGACGTGCTGACCGCCGGCACCCGAGGCACGGTAGGTGTCCACCTGCAGGTCGTCGTCGTTGATCTCGATCTCGCCCGTGTCTTCCACGACCGGCGCCACCTCGACACCGGCGAAGCTCGTCTGGCGGCGGTGAGCCGAGTCGAACGGGGAGAGCCGCACGAGCCGGTGCACGCCGCGCTCGGCGCCGTAGAGGCCGTATGCGTTCTCGCCCGAGGCGCGGAAGGTCGCCGACTTGATTCCCGCTTCCTCGCCCTCGCTTGCCTCCAGCAGCTCGACCTGGAAGCCCCGTCGCTCGGCCCAGCGCATCAGCATTCGCAGGACCATCTCGGCCCAGTCCTGCGCGTCGGTACCACCCGCTCCAGCGTTGACCGTGACGAGCGCGTCGCCGCTGTCGTAGCGCCCGGAGAACAGACGCTGCTCCTCCAGCTCAGCGAGCCGAGCCTCGACCGAGGCTATCTGCTCGTCGACCTCCGCCTGCAGGGAGGCGTCCTCGGCGGCCATCTCGGCTAGACCGTCGAGATCCTCCACGTCCGAGCGCAGCTCGGTAAACATCTGCAGGCGCCTGGATGCGCGGGAATGCTCAGCGCTGACCGACGCGGCACGATCGGAGTCGTCCCAGAAGCCCGTGGCGCCCATCTCGCTCTCGAGCGCCGCCACGCGCTCGGCCAGCCCAGCCGGGTCAAAGATAGTCCGAGAGCAGTGTCATCTGCTCACGGATGGCAGCCAGGCGCTGGGGGGTGGACTCGCTTGGCGCGGCTGTAGCCATGGCCCCACGCTATCAGCGCAAGTCGTCGCACCCCGACTCGCGCAGTGAGCCCTGAGCGGCGAGCCAGAAACATCCGTTCCCGATTCGCGCGTGTGGGCCTACGCTGCCCCGAAGCCCACAGCTATCGACACGAGAGGGGATCTCCATGCCACGGATCGCAAGGACATGCACCGCATTGACCATCGCCTGCGCCATCTGGGGAGCGCTCGCGGCCTCTGCATCGGCCACGAAAGTGCTCACCCTCTATGCCAACGGCGAACCGCTAACGCTCGGCAACCGCGAAACCGTGCCGTTTGAGATAAAGAGCACGGCGCCCTTCACGCTCACTGCCCCGAGCACCGGGGAAGTCATCACGTGCACGCCTAAAAGCTCTTGGTCGCTCCGCGGCTACCTGACGAGCAACGGGGAAGCCACGGACAAGATACGCCTCCTGAGCGAAGGCGAATTCAGCGAAATCAGGCACTGCTCGAGCACAGCGGGAACGAAAACCGTCGCCGGACCCCAACTTGCGGGCAAGCTCGAGTTGGAGGCGAATGGCGAAGGTAGCCTCAAGGCGATCCCTCACATCCGGCCAGCGTTCGACATGATCGTCAACGCCTGCAGCTACAAAGCCACCACCCTGCCTGCCTTCCCCACCTACGGCGGACCGCTGGAGCTCTCCCTCAAAGGCACGTTCGAAAGCGAAGAAGCCTCCTGCCCGCCCGTCGTCTTCGAATCCAACTCCTACGCAGCGATCTGGGAACTCGGTCCGTTGGTCGAAGCCTTCGTCAGCTGACCTGAGCACGCGGCGTGGTGTACGCGTCGCCTTGACGAGCTAGAGCACCGGCTGCACGTGACCGCAGTCGGTGCTCGCAAATTCAGTAGCGCAGTAGGTCTGCGCCAACCACCTTGCGTGGAAGGACTTCACAAAGGTCGAGATCGCCCGTGTGCGGCCCGCCTGGGTGTGCTGCCCGGCGATGACGGCCCGCTCGATGCGCGCGCTCAGGAGGGTCTGTTCGACGCGAAGGAGCAGGTCGGCAACCGTTTGACCCGAGCGGAGCAGGAACCGGTTGAACTCGCGGCGCTTGGGGAACTGCTGGGCACGTATGCGGTCGAAAGTCCGCGTGACTTCGGGCCGCGAGACCGTGATGCGCCTGGCGCTTGCTTCTGCGCTCACCCAGTCGGCCGTGATCAGGAAACCCAGCACCTCGGCCTGGAGTTTGGCCGCGATCTGTGTGCTCAATGGGTGGCGGGTAGGTCCCAGCGAGCGTTCCGCGACCACGAGCCAATGGGCATAGGTGGACTGCGCGATGGCAAGCGTCCCGACACACACCACAGTCCGTTCGGGTGAGGCCAGTTCAGCGGCGGAGAGCGTGCTAGTGCCGAGCGTCGGCGGTGGTGGCGGACACGCCTGCGTTGAAGCTGCGGCGCTATTGGGTAGAACCCATGCCATCAGCAGTGCAGTGAAGACAACGCAGCAACGGGTCGGCCCGCGGCCCGCTAGGAGCCGTGGCACTTCTTGTACTTCTTCCCGCTCCCACACCAGCAGGGGTCGTTGCGCCCAACCTGGTGCTCGTCGTCGAGCACGCGCTGCTCGACGACGGGGAGGGCTTCGGCCTCCTGGCCGTTCTCGCCAAAGGCCTGTGCGGCGCTTCCTCCGGATGAGAGCCCCGCGTCGGCCGCTGCGGCCGCGAGCGCGCCGGCTCCGGCTGCGCTCTGACCACCCGAGTAGGACACGCGTCCTGCCCTGGTCGAGCTGCCGGCCGCCGCGAACGACGGGATCTGCGCCCCACCACCGCCGTTCTGACCCTCGACGTTCACCTGGACGTTGAAGATCATGCGCGCGTAGTCCGTCCACACGCTGTTCATGAGGTCGCCGAACAGCGTGAACGCCTCGTTCTTGTAAGCCACCAGCGGGTCGATCTGGGCGAAGCCGCGCAGGTGGATGCCCTCTCGCAGGTAGTCCATGTCGAACAGGTGCTCGCGCCAGCGTTCGTCGATGATCTGCAGCAGCAGGAAGCGCTCAAGGGCGCCCATCAGCTCCTCGCCGAGCGACTGCTGGCGGGCCTCGTAGCGCTCCATGGCCGTGCTCACGATGCTTTCGCTGAGCGAGTTGCGATCGACTGTCTCGGGGTCGAGGTCCTCGCCGCCGATGTCGAGCGGGAAGAACTGCCCGAGGGCGGTGAACAGCCCATCGAGGTCCCAGTCCTCCATGAAGTCGCCGGGCGTGTACTGGTCGATGGTCCGCTCGATCACGTTGCCGACCTCGCGGCGTGCCTCCTCGCCGATGCTCTTGCCCTCGAGCACCTCATCGCGGTAGGCGTAGATCACGCGGCGCTGCTCGTTCATCACGTCGTCGTACTCGAGCACGCGTTTGCGGATCAGGAAGTTCTGCTCCTCGACCTTCTTCTGGGCTTTCTCGATCTGCTTGGAGAGCATGCCCGCCTCGATCGGTTCCTCGTTGCCCTCCTCGTCGATGCCGCCGAGTTTGTCGAGGATCTTGTATATGCGATCGCCGGCAAACAGGCGCACGAGGTCGTCCTCGGCAGAAAGGAAGAAGCGCGACTCGCCGGGGTCGCCCTGACGACCGGCGCGACCACGCAGCTGGTTGTCGATCCGGCGCGACTCGTGGCGCTCGGTGCCGCAGATGAACAGGCCGCCCGCCGCCATCACCTGCTCGCGACTGGCCGCCAGCTTGCTTTCGACCTCGGGCAGGATCTCTTGCATGCGCCGCTCGTAGGCTGCTGTATCCTCGTCGAGCTCGGCGCCCTCACTCGGCGGCTCGATGCCCTCCCTGGCCAGCTGCTGGGCGGCGAGGTGCTCGGGGTTTCCGCCGAGCTTGATGTCCACTCCACGTCCAGCCATGTTGGTCGCGATCGTGACCGCGCCCGGCTGGCCGGCCTCGGCGACGATGTCGGCCTCGCGGGCGGCGTGCTCGGGCTTGGCGTTCAGCACCGTGTGCTTGATCCCGCGCTTGGTCAGGCGTTCGGAGAGCAGCTCGGAGACCTCCACGGAGATCGTCCCCACCAGCACCGGCTGGCCGTTCTCATGCCGGGCGCCGATCTCTTTGACGACCGCGTTCCACTTGCCCTCCTTGGTCTTGTAGACCTGATCGTTGCGATCGTCGCGCACCATCTCGCGGTTGGTGGGGATCTGCACGACGGGCAGCTCGTAGATCTTCATGAACTCCGTCGCCTCCGTCAGAGCCGTCCCCGTCATGCCGGAGAGCTTCTCGTAGAGGCGGAAGTAGTTCTGGTAGGTGATCGTGGCGAGCGTCTGGTTCTCCTCCTGGATCGGAACCCGCTCCTTGGCCTCGACCGCCTGGTGCAGGCCCTCCGACCAGCGCCGACCGTCGAGGATGCGCCCGGTGAACTCGTCGATGATCTTGACCTCGCCGTCGATCACGGCGTAGTCGACGTCGCGCTTGTACAGCGCCTCGGCGCGCAGCGACTGGATCAGGTGGTTGACCAGGTGCCCGTTCTCAGCGCGGTACAGGTGGTCGATTTTCATGAAGCGCTCGGCCTTGGCCACGCCTTGCTCGGTGATCGCGACCGTCTTCTGCTTCTCGTCCACCTCGTAGTCGAAGTCGGCCATGAACTGCTTCTTGGTACGGGGGTCCATGCCTTCGGGCGTCTCCCCCAGCACCATCTGCGGCGCGAGACGGGCGAACTTGACGTACAGGTCGGCCGCCTGTTCGGGTGCCCCGGAGATGATCAGCGGCGTGCGCGCCTCGTCGATGAGGATGTTGTCGACCTCATCCACGATCGCGAAGGGATGCCCGCGCTGGACCTTTTCGGAGAGGTCCTTGGCCATGTTGTCGCGCAGGTAGTCGAAGCCGAACTCCGAGTTGGTGCCGTAGACCACGTCACAGGCGTAGGCGCGCTGCTTCTCCTCGTAGGCCTGCATGTTCTGGAGCACTCCCACGGTGACTCCGAGCGCGTCGTAGATCGGGCTCATCCATTCGGCGTCGCGGCGGGCCAGGTAGTCGTTGACGGTGACCAGGTGCACGCCCTTGCGCTGCGGCGGCTCCTCGCTCTCCGGGTCGCGCTCGTGCACGGCGAGCGAGTTGAGCGCCACCGCGAGGGTCGCCGTCAGGGTCTTCCCCTCACCGGTCTTCATCTCGGCGATCTGGCCCTCGTGCAGCGCCATCGCACCGATCAGCTGAACGTCGAAGTGGCGCATGCCCATCGTGCGCTTGCCCGTCTCACGAACGATCGCGAAGCACTCGGGCAGCAGCGCGTCCAGCGACTCGCCCTCGGCTGCACGCTCGCGCAGCGCGTCCATTCGCTCACGCAGCTCGGCATCGCTGTCGTGTTCGAGCTCGGCCTCGAATGCGCCGATCAGGGCGACGCGCTTCTCGTAGGTCTTGCGCTTCTTCGACTCGCCGACGTTCAGCGCGCGATCGAGCAGGGAGGGCATTGCCCAAGGATAGCTCTCGCCGCGTTCGTGCTCGCCGGTGGCAACCCCTCGGCAACACCCGGCGGCGGCTTTACCCTCCTGCTCGGCTCAGCGCGGCAAGTCCGCTCAGATCGACGGCAGCGTGGCTCCCTGCGCGGCAACACGAGCCGCGCGCGCAGCCGCTGCATGCGCCTCACGGCGGTGGCGCAGTTTGTCGCGGTGGCGCTTGACCTGGCGTGCCAGCTCGTCGACCATCAGGTTGAGCGAATGCAACATCTCGGGCGAGGCGTCGTGGGCCCGCAGTGTCACGCCCTTCAAGTACAGCGTGCCCTCTGCGACCTGGCAGTCGGAGACTCGCGGATTTGGCTCCTTGAAGATCTCTATCTCCAAGCGAGCTAGGTCTGAGACCTGTCGCGTGACCTTGGTCAGACGGCGCTCCGCGTGCGTGCGCAGCTCGTCGGTGACCGGGACGTTTCTACCCTTGATGTCGATTTGCATCACAGGCTCCCTTCGGTCGGCCTTGTCTCTGGCTATGTAACCGATGCTACGCCCGAACACGGCGGATGTAAATGGGCCTCGACAGATTGGGTACATACGCCCTATACCCGTGACGCGTCCTGAAACACCCGAGCCGACCGGTGAGGCCCGCGCTGGACTCGGGTGAGACAATCGGGGCGGATGAGCCCCAACCTCGCGTGGTCGTTCAGCCCTGGCGTCCTGATTGGTGCTGTGATCGTCGGGGGCGTCTACGTGCGCCGTTGGCGCGCGGTCCGCACGAGCGCGTCGCCACGAGCGGCACACGAGGCGCCCATCTGGAGGCTCTGCTGCTTCATGGTCTCGGTGCTCATCGCGCTGATCGCCCTCGTCTCCCCCATCGACGCTCTCGCCGACCAGCTGTTCTTCGCCCACATGATCCAGCACATGCTGCTACTGGACGTGGTCCCGGTGCTGACGATCCTCGGGCTCACCAAGGTGATCCTGCGACCGGTCACGCGCGCAGTCCACGATCTCGAGCGGCGCGCCGGACCGATTGCTCACCCAGCCTTCGCGGTGTTCCTGTATGTGGCCGTCATCTGGGCTTGGCACATCCCCGCCGCCTATGACGAGGCGGTACGCCATCCGCTGGTGCACGTGGGCGAGCACATCACGTTCGTGCTCGCCGGATCGCTGTACTGGTGGCACCTGCTGTCCCCCATCCGCGCACGCCTGCGTCTGGACGGGATGGGACCGGTGATCTACATGGCCACCACGAAGCTGTTCGTGGGCGCGCTGGGGATGGGGCTGGCGTTTGCGCCCTCCGCCCTCTACCCCTACTACGTCCACCACGCCCGCGTGTGGGGTATCTCCGCGATTGACGACCAGTCGATCGCGGGCCTGATCATGGCGGTGGAGCAGTCGATGGTGATGGGAGCAGCGCTCGTGACGCTCTTCGTCCGCGCCCTCGCCGAGTCCGAGCGCGCACAGCAGCGCCGCGAGCGCTACGAACTCATCTAGGCTTTTATGCCTAGTAGCTAACTGTCTGCTAGGATGACAGTTGTCATAGTCTCACTTTCCGTGAAGGGGCTCGCGCAAGCGGGCCCTTTCGCGTTCGAGATGAGCTAGCGTCGGCGCAGGCTCTGCAAGATGCCGCTGTGGCCGGCGATCGCATCGATCAGGATCGAGCCGGCCGCCACCTCTGTGCCCGGGAGAACGATGCTCGAGCGCAGCTGCGCACCGTCGCCTACGGTGGCGCCGTCACCGAGCACGATCGGCCCCATCAACCTCACGCCAGAGCCGACCTGCACGTCGCGCCCAATCCAAGCCGCGCCCTCGAGCTCTGTGTCCTCGCGCAGGGGGGAGTCACCGGCCACCACCACGCCCGGACTCACCTCCTCGCCCTCGACCTGCAGGTGCAGCTCGCCGCAGAGCGCATCGAAGGTGCCCTGCTTGAGCTCGGCCAAGGAGCCCACGTCGTTCCAGTACTCGCGGACCTCATGGATGTGGAAGGGCACGTCGTTCTCGAGCAGCACCGGGAACACGTCTTTGGCCCAGTCCACGAACGACGTCTGGGGGAAGTAGTCGAAGATCCTCGAGTCGAACACGTATATGCCGCAGTTGCCGAGGTCCGACAGCGCCTCCTCGGGCGCGGGCTTCTCCTGAAAGCCCGTGATCCGACCAGCGCGGTCGTGCAAAACCACGCCGTACTCGCGCGTGTCGGAGACCTGCTTGACGGCCAGCGTGGCGATCCCACCGGACTCGCGGTGGCGGGTGGCGAGCGCCGTGAGGTCGATGTCGGTGAGCGCATCGCCGGAGATCACCAGGAACGGCTCGTCGCCGAAGAAGTCTGCGCACGCTCGTACCCCGCCCGCGGTGCCCAGCAGCTCCTCCTCGAAGCGGTAGGTGACCCGCTCCCCGAAGTACTCGCGGATCGAGTCGGGGAAGTAGTGCAAGTTCGCGATCACCGCCTCGAAGGAGTGTCGCTCGAGCAGGTCGAGGATGTGCTCCATCACCGGCCGATCGAGCACCGGCACCATCGGCTTGGTGATCTCGTACGTCAGCGGGCGCAGCCGGGTCCCCAGCCCGGCTGCAAGAACCATCGCCTTCATCTAGTAGCGATAGTGAT
>DATARM010000153.1:0-25501 GCA_036264155.1 Solirubrobacteraceae bacterium | reverse complement strand
CGCCGTGGATCCTGTGACCGCCTCGATCGTCATCTCCGCTCCCCGCGAGCGCGTGTTCGACTACCTCCAGGACATCGCCAACCACCCCGAGTTCACCGACCACTACCTCGTCGACTGGCATCTCACGCGGATCGACTCGGTCGGGCGCGGGGCCGGCGCCCGCTTCCGCGTCAAGGCACCACGCAATCGCTTCAGCTGGGCCGACGTCACCTTCTCTGAGGTGCAGCGCCCGCACCGAATCGTCGAGGTGGGGCGTACGGGCAAGAACAACCGCATCCGTACCCTGGGCGTCTACGACCTCGCGCCCGCCGAAGCGGGCTCCACGCGCGTGCGCTTCACGCTGGAGACCGTTCCCGTCACGCTCTCGGACCGCCTCCTGGAGGGCCTCGGAGCCAAGCGCTGGATGCGGCGCAACAATCGCCGTGCGCTGCACCGGCTGCGGGGGATACTCGAGTCCTCCGACCGTCCCGGCTCCGCGGGCGAGCGCCGCGGAGCGCGTGTCACGGTCGCGGGCGGATAGACTGCCGCGTCGCATGTTCAGCCGTCCGCGCAAGCTCCCCCTTCTCGTGCTCGCCGTGCTCGCCGTCTTCGTGCTGTCCGCATGCGGTGACTCGCACTCGAAGGTCTCCACGGGCACATATGCCGGGGAGTCCGGGCAGAACGCCCCCTATCTGGATGTGGGGCCGCTCAAATACGAGGTTCAGCTCTCGCGCGAGCTCAACCCCGCAAACAGCGAGGACGCCGCCTACCTGCAGGGCCTCGGCGAATCCGAACGCAAGCTCGAACCGGGGCAGGAGTGGTTCGGCGTGTTCGTCCAGGTCTACAACGAGACCAACAACCCGCTTCCCTCGGCCAACGAACTGACGATCACCGACACCCAGGGAAACTCCTACATCCCGATCGTCCCGAGCAAGATCAACCCCTACGCCTATCGAGCCGGGCTGGTGCCGGCCAAAGGCCAGCTGCCGATCCCGGACACCACCCCGGACCTCGGTCCCAGCCAGGGGGCTCTGCTGCTCTACAAGATCCAGGTCGTCTCGCTCGACAACCGTCCGCTCGAGCTCAAGATCGTGGATCCAACCGACTCGGCCGAAACCGCCTCGGCTGAGCTCGACGTCTAGCGACGCAGGCCCGCTTCGAGGACCTGGCGCGCGACCGGCGCAGCGGTGCTCCCGCCGGCCCCGTCTTCGACCATCAGTGTGCACACGACGATGCGCGGATCGAGCGCCGGGGCAAACGCCGCGAACCAGGCATCGGTGTTCTTCCCTTCGCTTTCGCTGCTGCAGCCTTCTTCCTTGCCCTTTTCCTTCGCTTCTTCGCCCGTGCTCGATTCGGCCGGGGCTTTACAGGCGCTCTTCAGTTCCGCCGTGCCCGTCTTGCCGGCCACCGTCACCCCCGGGATGGCCGCCAACTTGCCCGTGCCCTCATCGACAACCTCGATCATCAGGTGGCGCACTGTCCGAGCGATCGATGCGCTCATGACGTCCGGGTTCGGGCTCGAGCTCGACGCCGGCAGGAACGACGGCTGGGGGCGACGGCCACCATCGGCGACCGTGGCGGCCACGAGCGCCATCTGCAGCGGCGTGGCGAGCACCTGGCCCTGTCCGATTGCCGTCGAGCCCACGTCCAGTTCGCCCTGGATCTCCCCGGCGGGAGGCAGCGTGCTCTCCGCCGCGCCCGGAACGCCGGTTTCGTGGTTGAACCCGAAAGCTTCTGCAGCATCCACGAGTCGCTTGGCGCCGAGCTTTACGCCCAGCGGCGTGAAGACAGAGTTGCACGACACCGCAAAGGCCAGTTCCAGCGAGCCACCGCATTCCTCGCCGTTGGCGTTGCTGAGCTTCACCCCGTCGAGCGTTGCGGAGGTGGCATAGGGGAAGACCGTGTGTGGATTTGCGATGTGAGCCTCGAGGACTCCCGTGAGGGTGATCATCTTGAAGGTCGATCCCGGTGGCTGCAGGCCTTCGAGACCGATGCCCGCCACGGCCAGGATCTGGCCCGTGGAAGGCTGCATCGCGACGATGCCGCCGAGCTGGCCGCCGAGCGCGCTGACGGCCGCCTGCTGGATCGATGGGGAAACGGTCGTGTGCACGGCCGGGGCGGCGTGGGGCGCAGAATAGGCCAGCAGGCGTTGGCCGCCCAGCAGCTCCCCACCGGGGCGCCCTCGCAGACGTTCGTCCAGCGCCCGCTCCAAGCCGCTGAGGCCCACGATCGCATTGGCCGGGACGCCTTCCGCTTCAAGCGCGGCACGTCGAGCGGAGGGGACAGGTCCAACGGTGCCGATCACAGCGCGAGCGGCTTCGCCGAGGGGTGAGCTGCGGGTGCCTTCCGACGGAGCCACGCCGGAGGGGCTTTCCGCGAGCACGCTCCCGTCCCGGGCCAGGAGCGTCGCTCGGCGTGGCAGGCTTGTGCGACGTGTCAGCCGCTCGCCCTGGCGCAGCCCGGGAAACGTCAGCGACCGTGACCAGTGCACGCGTAGGCCCGCTTCACCGGCTTCGGCGACGGGAACGACAAAGTCGAGGGACAGGGTCCCGAACAGTCGTGTCACCACGCGCACGGGCACGGTGACGGTCCCACCGGAGAGCTGCGGGCGACCGGTCACCCTCAGGCGCGTGGCTGTCGCCGTACGCATCGCCTGCTCGTAGGCGCTTGCGAACTCGCCGGCGGAGCTTCCCCGCTGGGAGGTGGGGTCGATGTCGGCGTACATCGCCAGGTATTCGCTGTGCGTCCAAGCCGTCACGAAGTTATCGGCGAGCTTGGATGCCGCCGAGCCGCCGTGCTGGGAGCCGACGATCGCGCCCACGAGGAACGCCACGAGCGCGAGCGCGAGCACCGGACGCGCGCGTCGCAGTCGGTGGACGGGGCTCTCAGTCAAGGAGCTTGTACAACATGGCAGGTGACACAGCTGGACTGGATCATCGTCGCGTTCGCGGTCGTACTCGCCCTGTTCGGCTTTCGGCAGGGCTTCATCGTCGGGGTGCTCTCCTTCGGTGGGTTCGCACTTGGTGCATTCATCGGAACGCGCCTGGGTCCTCTTCTGCTCCCACAAGGCTCCTCCTCGCCATATGCGCCGGCGTTTGGCTTGATCGGCGCCCTGCTCGGCGGGGCGATCCTCGCCAGCGGCCTGGAGGGCCTGGGGTTCCGTTTGCGGCGCACGTTGATCCTCCCCGGCATGAGCCTGCTCGACGGGCTGCTGGGCGCCGTGCTGGGGGCCGCGCTCGCGCTCGGCATCGTCTGGATCCTCGCCGCCGTCGCGGGCCAGACACCGGGGCAGGAACAGCTGCGCGCCGACATCCAGCGCTCGGCGATCCTGCGCCGGCTCAACCACGTGCTGCCGCCGTCGGGTTCGATCCTCAACGCGCTCGCGCGTCTCGATCCGCTGCCCTCGATCACCGGCCCCTCACCCGACGTGGCTGCGCCTGAGCCGGCGATCGCGCGTGCCCCGGGTGTGAAGGCGGCCTCCGCGAGCGTGGTGCGCGTCGACGGCACCGCCTGTGGGCTGGCGATCGAGGGCTCGGGTTGGGTCGCCCAGCCCGACCTCGTCGTGACGAACGCCCACGTGGTCGCCGGCGAGCAGGACACCACCGTCGAGATCGGCGGACGCTCGCCCGGTCTGGTGGCGCAGCCGCTCGCCTTCGACCCCACCGACGACGTCGCCATCCTCTATGTACGGGGGCTGGGCTTGCCATCGCTCAGCATGGCCGGCGAACCGTCATCGGGTACCGCCGGCGCGATCCTCGGTTATCCCGAGAACGGACCGTTCAACGTGCAGCCCGGTCGCATCGGACGCACGCAGTCCGTCATCACGCAGAACGCCTATGGGCAGGGTCCCGTGTCGCGGACGCTGACGCCGCTGCGCGGCCTGGTGCGCCCGGGCAACTCGGGTGGCGCCATGGTCGATGACGCGGGCCGCGTCCTCACCACCGTGTTCGCAGCCACGGTCGGTGGGCATCCACGTGGCGGCTATGGCGTGGCCAACGCCACCGTGCGCACGGTGCTGCGCGAAGCCGAGGCTCACGCCCGCGCCGGCGTGCAGGTGAGCACGCAGGCGTGTACCGACGGCTGAGCTCGCGCTCAGCTTCCCGCGGGTGCCGGGCGGGCCCCGCCGAGCGGCCTGGGGGATCGCTTCTTGGGTGCGCTCGTGGCGGGCTGCGGCACAGCTCTCTTTGCTCGTGCCCGTACCGCTGGAAGCTCGTCTGCTGCGGCGGGATTCGAGAGCGAGTCGATCGCTGACTGGATCGTGGCCAGGCGCCTTACGAGGCCGGCACGCACATGCTCGAGCTCGTCGACGCTCAGCAGGGCCGGGCCGATGCCTGCGCTCGTGGCGGGCGAGGTGGCGAGCAGGCCCGGGTAGGCGGCCTCCATCTCCACGAGCGTGCGCTCCAGCGCTGCGATCTGCGCGCGCAGTGCCCGGCGCTGCTCGGCGGCGGAGTCGCCGGATGGGGGATAGGGCTCGGCGGTCACGTACAAGGCAGCCGCAACCTCGCGCGGGTCCACGCCGGTCGCATACGCCTCGCGCGCCGCGCCTGCAGCAATGGTCCCCACCGGTGAGGGCTTGCGGGGCGTGGCCGCGACGAACGTGCCGGTGCCCTGCTGGCTCTCGATCAGGCCCTCCTGCTCGAGCCGCTGATAGACGGCGCGAACCGTGTTGACGTTCACGTCGCTGGCCTCGGCGAGATCGCGAAGACCGGGCAGACGCTGCCCCGGTGCGAGTCGGCCGTCGCCGATACGCGAGCGCAGGGACCACGCGAGCTGAATGCCGATCGGCACCTCGGCGCCCCGGTCCACCACCAGCGTCTCGAAGTCGGGTGGGGTGGGCGACTTATCGGGTTGCTGTTCGCTCACACCAAGCAAGGTAGCGACCGCAGCAGAAGATTTACAGTGTGCTGGTCAACTAGTACACTATGAGAATGGGCAGGGAGGAGCCAGGCGTCGGTCCGGTAGTACCACCCGCTAAGGGGCTCCAAGCCTCGACATCCCCTGAGGCTTTGAGCGTCCAGCGGGTCGCCGAGCGCGCCTTCCTGCCCACCAGAAGCGTGCTCGAGGAAGTGGGGGACATGATGCTCCTTACGGGCAAAACGCTCCGATCGGCGGTGTTCCCGCCGTATCCATACGGAGGTGAGCTCGTATCGCAGTTCCTGTTCGCGCTGCGCCTCTGCTGGCTCCCGCTGCTGTTCTCGACGGTCGCGATCAACTACGGCGCGGCGGGCCTGCAGGCAGCGAACATCCTGACGCTCCTGGGCAACCTGGACCGCCTGGGTGGGTTCTTCGTGCTCGCTGCTGTGCGCGAAATAGGACCACTAATCACCTCGGTCGTGCTCGCGGGAGTAGCCGGCACGGCGATAACGGCAGACCTGGGAGCGCGCAAGATCCGCGAGGAGCTCGACGCGCTGCAGGTCCTAGGGGTCGATCCCGTCAAGAACCTCGTAGTGCCGCGCTTCCTTGCGCTGGTGATAGTCACGTCGCTGTTCAACGTCTACGCGATCCTGTTCGGCCTGTTCGGCGGCATCCTCGCCGAGATGGTCAGCGGCCAACCGCTCGGACCCTTCTGGGACACGCTGTTCGCCAATGCCACGGTCGTGGACCTTTGGGGCTCGACGTTGAAGACGATGATGTTCGGGGGGATCATCGCAATCGTCTGCTGCTACAAGGGCATGACCGCCTCAGGTGGCGCGGAGGGGGTGGGCAGGGCTGTCAACCAGGCGGTTGTGACATCTCTGCTGGGAGTCAGCGCGTTCAACTTCGTGTTCATGGCGCTGCTGCTCGCAACGCATCCTCAGATCACGGTCATCAAGTGATGGAGCAGCTTCTCTCGCTGCCACGCGAATGGCTCGCCTCCGCCGGAGACATCGGTGGCTTCATGGGCAGGGTGATGGGCGAGGTCTACGGTCTGCGGGTGCTGCGCTTCTTCGGCGAGGCGCTGCGGCAGGCGGGGCTGCTGATCGTCTCCTCGACCGCCGTGATCTGGGGACTCGTCTTCTTCATTGGCCTGGGCACGTGCGGCGTTTCGGGCGCTTACTTCTCCGCGGCGCAAGGAGCGCCGGCGGTTTCGGGCATCTTCGCCGCCTGGTGCGACCTGCGCGAGGCGGTTCCCTACGCCTTTGGTTACATGATGGCGGCCAAGGTGGGCACTGGGATCGTGGCCGAGATCGGCGCCATGCGCATCAACGAGGAGATCGACGCGCTCGAGGTGATGGGCATCGACTCGGTCACGTTTCTGTGTGCGACCCGTCTGCTCGCAGCCTGGATAGTGCTGCCCTTCATGTACATCTCGGCCATCGGCGTCGCATATCTGGCGTCTTACATCGCGGTGGTCCAGCAGGTGGGGTATGTGTCCTCTGGGGGGTACCTGCTGCTCTTCTGGCAGTTCCAGAACCCGGGCGACGTCCTGTTCAGCCTCACCAAGGGAATGTTCATGGCCACCGCCGTGGTGCTCGTCGGCTGCTACTACGGCTACAAAGCCAGCGGAGGACCCGTGGGGGTGGGTACCGCGACGGCTAAGTCGATGGTGTTGAACATCGTGCTCGTGAACTTGATCGGGATGCTCGGGAGCCAGATCTTCTGGGGAGCGAATCCACGGGCGCCGATCGGGGGCTAGCCGCGACCGCTACGCTGACCGCCATGTCCAAGACGCTGCTGGTAGCCGAGAAGCCCTCGGTCGGGCAGGACCTCGCGCGCGTGCTCCCCGGTCCGTTCGCCAAGCACGAGGGCTTCCTCGAGGGGCCGGACCACGTGGTCACATGGGCCGTGGGTCACCTCGTACAGCTGGCCGAACCCGAAGCCTATGACGCCAAATACAAGAGCTGGCGCATGGCCGACCTGCCGATCGTGCCGAGCCGCTTCAAGCTCGAGGTTCGCGACGAGCGCTCGCGCAAGCAGATGTCAGTGGTCACCAAACAGCTCGGACGCGAGGACGTCGAGGAGGTTGTCAACGCCTGCGACGCCGGCCGTGAGGGCGAGCTGATCTTCGCCTACCTGTTCGAGAAGGCCAAAGGGAAGCAGCCCGTCAAACGGCTCTGGCTCAACTCGATGACCAACGCCGCGATGAAAAGCGCATTGGCGTCCCTGCGCCCCGCCGAGGATTTCGCGCGCCTGGAGGAAGCCGCCCGCTCGCGCTCGGAGTCCGACTGGATCGTGGGCATGAACGCCACCCGCGCGGCGACCATCCGCCTGCGCAGCTCATTCGACGGCGCCGTCTCGCTCGGGCGTGTGCAGACGCCGACGCTGGCGATCGTGGCCAGGCGCGAGGAGGAGATCAAGGCCTTCAAGCCCGAGCCCTACTGGCTCGTCGATGCCACCTTCGCAGCGGGGCCGCTGAACGGCGAGACAGGCGGCGGCGAGCGCACCTACCTCGGCCACTTCCAGGCGCCCGCCGGCAGCCCCGGCAACACCAAGGGCCCGCGCATCGGGACCGAGGAGGAGGCCCAGGCGATCGTCAAGGCCTGCGAAGGCCGCACGGGCACCATCACCAAGCTGGAGAAGAAAGAGCAGCGCGAGAAAGCGCCGATGCTCTACGACCTGACCACGCTCCAGCGCGAGGCCAACAACCGTTACGGCTTCTCGGCGCGCAGGACCCTGGCGGCCGCGCAGCGGCTCTACGAGGAGCACAAGGCGCTTACCTATCCCAGGACCAACTCGCGCTATCTGACCACCGACATGGTCGAGGAGATCAAGCCGATCGCCGAGCTCGTAGGCAAGCACTCCGAGTACACCAAGGGCGCCGATTACGTGATCGGGCTGGACGTGCTGCCGCTCGGCCGCGTGGTCAACGACGAGAAGGTCACAGACCACCACGCCATCATCCCCACCCGTTCCGAGCACAACCTCGAGAAAATGGGATCCGACGACCGGCGCGTATACGACATGGCGGTGCGCCGCTTCCTCGCCGTCTTCCACCCCGAGGCCGTCTTCGAGAACACGCGGGTCGAGACCACGGTCGCCGTCGCCGAGGGCTCGCACCTCTTTCGCACGCGTGGGAAGCTCCTGATCGTGCCGGGCTGGCGCGGTGTCTACGACGAGGTGTCAGCCGACGACAAAGCCGCCGAAGCCGAGGCCCGCACGGGCGAGGATGAGGAGGCCACCGACCAGCAGCTACCGCGGTTGATCGCCGACGAGGAGGTGCAGACCCGCACGATCGAGAGCGCCCGCAAGGAAACCAAACCGCCACGGCGCTACAGCGACGCGTCGCTGCTCGGCGCGATGGAGACAGCGGGCAAGCTCGTCGACGACGACGAGCTGCGCGAGGCGATGAAGGACTCGGGCATCGGCACCCCGGCCACCCGTGCGGCGATCATCGAGCGGCTGATCACCGTCGGCTACATCGAGCGTGACGGCCGCGCCCTGGTTGCTACCGAGAAGGGCCTGAACGTGATCAGGCTGCTCAACGAGCACGCTCTGACATCGCCTGGACTGACTGGCAACTGGGAGCAGCGACTGGGCAAGATCGAGCGCGGCGAGGACTCCCGCGAGAAGTTCATGAGCGACATCGCGGGCTTCGCCGAGGAAACCGTCAAGCAGCTCGACGAGACGCTCAAAGATGTGCGCATCCCGCGGGCGCGGCTGGGGCCGTGTCCCGTGTGCGGCCACGAGATCGTGGAGAACCGCAAGGGCTACTCCTGCTGGGCCCGCGACGATCCAGGGTGTGGCTTTGTGATCTGGAAGTCAAAAGCCGGCAAGACGCTGCCGCTGGCCATCGCCAAGGAGTTGATCAAGACCGGCTACACCGCGCAGGCGGTGACCGGCTTTCGCGGTCGCAGCGGACGTAGCTTCCGTGCTCACCTCGCCCTCCAGCAGACCGACGAGGGCAAATGGCGTGTGGAGTTCGACGAGCTGTGGGCCAAGGAGGGCGCCAAACCGCCCGAGGCCGACGGCGAGGCTGGCGCGGAGGGCACAGAGGCGGTCTCCGCCGATGCGGCCTCAGGCCAGCGCAGCGCCGCCTAGGCGCGGCGGCCAAGGCCCCAGCGGGCGGCCGATCTCCCAATGGTGGCCGAACGGGTCCACGATCCGGCCGAGCAGCCACCCGTGTTCGACGTCGATCGGCCATACCTCTCGCGCTCCCGCCGCCAACGCCGCCGCGAAAGCCGCCCCCGGGTCCTGCACCATCAGCAGTCTCCTCGGCCCCAAACGCCTCGCGGGAGAACTCGACGGCCGCGCTCCCGTCCCTGACCGGCAGCTGAGCGAGGACATCGGGCAGTCCGGCCTGCCCAGGCACTGTTGCTGCTGAATCCATGGGTGTTTTTCTCCTGGTGTCGGGGGTGTGCGCCAGGATGATCTAGAGATGCCGATCACGTTGCTCACAGGTCCCGCCAACGCGGGCAAGGCCCAGGTGGTCATGGACGCCGTGCGCGCCCATGTCGCCCGCGGCGAGGAGCCGCTGCTGGTCGTGCCCACCCACGCAGACGCCGAGCACTACCTGCGCGAGCTCGCCGGCGAGGGCGTGGCCATGGGCACACGCGTAGAGCGCTTCGACGGGCTGATCGAGGAGGCCGTGCGTCGCGCGGGGATAACCGCGCCCGTGCTCGGGTCGCTCGCCCGGCGCCGGCTGCTCGCCACGATCGCGGCGGCGGACGGCGCCACGCGCGGGGCACCCGGCTTCGTTGCGGCGATCGAGGCCCTGTTCGCCGAGCTGCGCGTCCGGCGCGTGAGCCCCGCCACGCTCACCAGGGCGCTCGGGGGGTGGGCCGAGCAGCACGAGGCGGGGGCCT
The DNA here is from genome assembly GCA_036264155.1 of Solirubrobacteraceae bacterium. Taxonomy (GTDB): domain Bacteria; phylum Actinomycetota; class Thermoleophilia; order Solirubrobacterales; family Solirubrobacteraceae; genus Palsa-744. Next base: position 15,800 of record DATARM010000153.1, on the reverse strand, counting down.
CGCGCGTCGGCATCGGAAGGCTGTTCGAGCGCTATCACGCGGAGCTCGCGGGGATCGGCAGGATCGACCGAGAGCAGCGGGCTGTTGCGGCGTTGGATGAGCTACGTCGCACGCCGGCTCGCTGGGGAGCTACCCCCGTGCTGTTCTACGGCTTCGACGATCTGACACGCCTGCAGCTCGACGCGATCGAGACGCTCGGCAGGGTCGTGGGAGCGAAAGTGACCGTGTCGCTCACCTATGAGCCCGGGCGCACCGCATTTGCAGGCCGTGCAGCGACGTTCGCGGCGCTGGATCCCATGGCGGACGAGCACCGCCGCCTGACGGCTCGCGCCGAGTACTACGCGCCGAGCTCGCGTCGGGCGCTCAGTCATCTCGAGCGCACGCTGTTCGAGCCGGAGGCGAGCCGTGAGGATTCAGCCGGCGCGCTAGGTGTGCTGGAGGGCGGCGGTGAGCGAGCCGAGTTGGAGCTGGTGGCGCGCGAGATCGCCCGGCTGCTCGGCGAGGGCGTGCCCGCGGAGGAGGTCGCCGTCGTGGTGAGATCGTCGCCAGCCGGCGCCGATCTGCTCGAGGAGGTGTTCCTCGCCGCCGGGATCCCCTATGCGCTTCAGCGGCGCAGGCGATTCGGCGACACCTCCGTAGGACGGGCGTTGATCGGCCTGTTGCGTTGCGTGGGCGAAGCGCCAGAGGGTGAGCTGGGCGACCTGCTCGCCTGGCTGCGTGCCCCGGGGCTGATCGAGCGTGACGAGCTCGTCGACCGCCTCGAGCTGATCGCGAGGCGCACCGGCGTCGTGAGCTCCGAGCGGGCCAGGGCGATCTGGGAGGAGCGCAACTGGCCACTGGAGACGCTGGACGAGCTGCTGGATTCGTCTCAGCGAGGCCCGGGGGCGTTGATCGACCGCGCGATGCGGGAGCTGGTCCGGATCTTCGCTGCGCCCCGGCGCAGGAGCGCGAGCGTGCTCGCGGCCGAGGACGTCGAGGAGGCGCACGCGTTCGCGGCCGGACGGCGGGCGCTGGCGGAGCTGCGCGAGCTGGCCCGCCTCGCACCCGAGCTCGCCCCCGAAAGCGCGCAGGATCTGGCGCAGGAGCTCATCGGATTGGAGTTCGTGGGTGGCGAGCGCCCGGCGCCGGGACTGGTGGCCGTGCTCGATCCGCTCGGGTTGCGTGCCCGCCGCGTCAGGGCCCTGTTCCTGTGCGGACTGCAGGAGGGCGTGTTTCCTGCGCGTGCACGCTCGCAGCCGCTGCTGGCCGAGGAGGAGCGTCGGGAGCTGGCCGAGGTGAGCGGGCTGCGCCTGGGTGAGCACGAAGATGTGCTGGCCGCCGAGCGCTACCTGCTCTACGCGGCCGTGTCCCGTCCAGAGGAGCTGCTCGTGCTCAGCTGGCACGTGAGCGACGACGACGGCGAGCCCACCGCGCGATCGCTGTTCGTGGAGGACGTGTGCGACCTGTTCGAGGAGCGGCTGCTCGAGTCGCCAGAGCGCCGGCCGCTGGGTGCCGTCGACTGGCTCGGGGAGAGTCATCCCGAGAGGTCAGAGGCACCCACCACCCTGCGCCACGAGCGCGTGCTCCAGGAGCTCCGCGCTCACGTCTGGTCGGCCTCCTCGTTTGAGACCTGGATCGGATGTCCAGTGCGCTGGTTCGTTGAGCGGCTGCTGCGTCCCGGCGCGATCGAGCCCGATGGGGAGCCGCTGGTACGGGGTGGTCTCGCTCACGCTGTGCTCAAGGACACGCTCGAGGCGCTCAGGCGCGAGACCGGCTCGGCTCGCATAAGGCCAGCCACGCTTGCCACCGCGCGGGAGCTGCTCGAGCGAGCCTTCGTCGAGAACGAAGCAGAGTTCCCGCTGTCCGTTGCTCCGGAGCGCCGTCCTGGAGCGCTGCGGCGGTTGCGCTCGGACCTCGGGCGCTACCTCGAACACGCGGCCGAATCCGACAGTGAGCTGGAGCCGAGTGCGCTGGAGCTTGGATTTGGGTTCGCTGCCGGGGACCAACGGGGCCCCGCGAGCACGCTCGCTGCGTTCGAGCTCGGCGGGGGCGTGCGGATGCGCGGCAGGATCGACCGCGTTGACGTCAGCGAGACGGGCGAGGCAGTCGTCTACGACTACAAGGCGCGCGCGGCTCCGCCGGCGGCCAAGTGGATCGGCGAGGGCAACCTGCAGGTCGCCCTCTACATGCGCGCGGTGGAGGACCTGCTCGGCGTGTCGGCGGCAGGAGGCTTCTACCAGCCGCTGTCCGGGTCGGATCTGCGCGCACGCGGCCTGCTCGACGGCGACAGCTCGGTGGAGCTCGAATGCGTAAGGGGCGACGTGCGCGAGCACGACGAGGTCCGTGAGCTACTCGACGAAGCGCTCGCCGGTGCGCGCGGAGCGGCAGCGCAGGCCGCTGCGGGAGCGCTTGAGGCGCGACCGCACAGCTGTGCCTACAACGGCGGCTGCAGGTACCCCACGATCTGCCGCTGCGAGCCATGACCAGCGTCTCACCGCCACGGGACCCGATCGCGACGCGACTGACCGACGAGCAGGAGCATCCGGTCACGCGCCGCAGCGAGCCGCTACTGCTGTCGGCGGGCGCAGGCAGCGGCAAGACCTCAGTGCTCGTCGAGCGCTTCGTGAGAGCCGTCCGCGAGGACGAAGTGGCGCCCGGGAAGATCCTCGCGATCACGTTCACCGACAGGGCCGCGGGTGAGCTGCGCGAGCGCGTGCGGGCACGCTTCCTGGAACTGGGAGAACGCGAGGCCGCACGTGACACCGAGGCCGCGTTCGTGGGCACCTTCCACGGCTTCTGCTCACGCGTTCTGCGCTCTCACCCGCTGCTCGCCGAGCTAGATCCCGACTTCGCGATCCTCGAGGAGGGGATGGCGGCGCGCCTGCGCGAGCGTGCCTTCGGGGCGGCCCTGCGCGCATTTCTGGAGCGGGAGCGCCCCGAGCAGGCGGTGGATCTGATCGCGGCCTACGGGGTGGATCGCGTTCGCACGATGATCGCTTCCGTGCACGCGCAGCTGCGTAGCTGCGGGGAGCGCTTCCCGAGGCTGCCCGCCCCACAGCTCCAGGGAGAGGAGGGCCAGGACCTCGAAGCGGCAGCCGCCTGTCGGTTGCTGGACGAGCTCCTGGCCGGATTCACCGACGCCTACGAGCAGCTCAAGCGCGATCGCGCCGCGGTGGACTTCGATGACCTCGAGCTGCGCGCGCGGGATCTGCTGCAGGGGCATCGCAGCGTTCGGGAGTCCTGGTCGCAGCGCTTCGAGCTGCTGATGGTGGACGAGTTCCAAGACACCAACCCTCGCCAGCTCGCCATCCTCGAGGCGCTCGAGCGCGAGAACCTCTTCACAGTCGGGGACGAGCTCCAGTCGATCTACGGGTTCAGGCACGCCGACGTCGAGCTGTTTCGCACCCGCCGCACCGAGCTCGAGTCCCGGGGCGGGAGCCTCGCGCTCACCCGCAACTTCCGCAGCCGCGCGGGCCTGATCGACGTCGTCAACGCTGTCTTCCAGCAGCGCTTCGCCGAGTTCACGCCGCTGCGTCCCGGCCGTGAGGAGACACCTGCGGATGGGGAGGAGGCGCTGGCCGGTGGAGCCGTCGGGAGCGAGCGGCCGCTCACAGAGCTGCTGCTGAGCGACCGCGGCGGCTGGGAGGAGGACGACGAGAGCTCGCTGGCGCTCGCCGCCGGTCTCCCGGCTGCGCCACGTTGGCGCCAGGCCGAGGCCCGCGTCCTCGCCCGGCGTGTGGCCGAGCTCGTCCACAACGGCGAGGTGAAGGGCGGCGAGGTGGTCGTGCTGTTGCGTGCCCTGGGCGACCTGGACGTTTACGAGCGGGCTCTGCAGCAAGCAGGCCTGCGCACGCTGGCCGCGGTGGGTGCGTTCTGGGAGCACCAGCAGGTGGCCGACCTCCTGGCATACCTGCGCACGCTCGCCAACCCGCTGGACGAGCTGGCGCTGTACTCCACCCTTGCCTCCCCGCTCGCCGGGGTCTCCCGCGACGGCCTGGCGCTGCTCGCCCTGGCCGCCCGCCAAAGCGGGCGCCCTGTCTGGGAGATAGCCCAGACGGCGAGCGCTGAGCCGCTCGAGGAGCTCGCGGCGGGCGACCGCGACGTCATGGTCGGCTTCTGTGCGCGCCTGCGCGAGGAGCGCGTGCACTGCTCGCGGCGGACCGTCTCTGAGCTGATCGAGCGCGCAATCGAGCACAGCGGCTACGCCGCTCACGCGCTCCGGCTCGAGTGGGGCGAGCGCAGGCTGGCCAACGTCCACAAGCTGCTGCGCCTGGCCCGCCGCTTCGAGGCGAGCGAAGGGCGCGACCTGCGAGCCTTCCTCGACCACATCGATCACCTGATCGGAGCGAGCACGGCGGGCGAGTCCGACGCCCCCGTGGACGGCGTGGAGCCGGACGCCGTCCGCCTGATGAGCATCCATGGGGCCAAGGGCCTCGAGTTCCCCGTCGTGTGCGTGGCCGACCTCGGACGCGCACAGAACAACCGCCTGCCGGACCTGCTCGTGGACGGCCCGCGCATCGGGCTGCAGCTGGTGCGCCTGGATGGGGGAAAGGGGACCCCGACCCTCGACTACGGGCAGCTGGCCGAAGCGCGACGGCGCACCGAAGCCGAAGAGGAGGACCGCATCCTGTACGTGGCCATGACCAGGGCGCGCGAGCGCCTGCTATTGAGCGCCTCGGTCGACTTCCAGCGCTGGCCCGAGGCAAAGCAGGGCGCGACCACGATCTCCTGGCTGGGACCGGCGATCTGGCCCGAGATCGCACTGCTCGCACAGGAGGCTCCCACCGGTGCGCAGGAGCTGCCCGTGGGCCAGGCAGCCGCGCCAGTGCGCGTCCACTTCAACACTCGCGCGGCGATTGCACTCGCCATGCGCAGGGATCTGCCTTCGCCACCCCCGCGGGCTATGGACTGCGGGGTTGAGCCACACGGTCCGCACCCGAGGAGCGAGATGGCCCCCGCCGCCCCGTCGCCTCCGCTCCTGAAGCCCGCCGGCAAGCGCATCGCGACGCTCAGCTACAGCTCGCTGAGCGAGCTCGAGCGCTGCGGGTACCGCTACTACCTGGAACGCGTGCTTGGACTGAGCGAGGATCGAGGAGCGGCACGCTCGCTCGGGGCGGATCGCGGTCTCGCCGCGCGTGCCAGGGGGATCCTCGTTCACCGCCTGGTGGAGTCGCTCGACTTCGCTCGCCCGAGCCCCCCCACAGCCGAGCAGGTGAGCGAGCTTGCACGGGAGCTGGGGATGAGCCTTGCGAGTGGCGAGAGCGCGCAGATCGCCGGGCTGCTCGGTGCTGCCGCGAGCTCCACGCTCGCCCAGAGGTGCGCGGCGGCCACTGAGACCCGTCGCGAGTACCCGTTCGCTTTCTCGCTCGGCGTGGGAGAGCCGCTGGTCACGGGCGTCATCGACGTGCACGCCCGCGAGCACAGCGGTGGCGTGCTCGTGCTCGACTACAAGAGCGATCGTGTCGCGCCCGAGACCGACCTGCAGGCGCTGGTGGCCCGCCACTACGGCGTCCAGCGGCTGCTGTACGCCCTGGCGGTCCTGCGGGAGGGGGCTCCGAGCGTTGAGGTGGTCCACTGGTTCCTCGAACGCCCCGAGGACTGGGTCACCGTCAGCTACGAGGCCGCCGAGCGGGCGGAGCTCGAGAATCGCCTGGCGCAGCGACTGGCGAAGGCGCAGCAGCGGGGCTTCGCCGTCTCGCCAAGGCCACATCGCGGCCTCTGCCTGACCTGTCCCGGTCGAGCGAGCCTCTGCTCGTGGGGCGAGGAGACGATGCGCGAGCACCCACCGGACGGCGAAGCTCCACCCCTGGGCGCCTGAGCTACCCCGCAGGCCGAAATCCGACCCTGAAGAGTTTGCGCAGCGGGCGGTTTTCTCGGCCTTTTCGCTGCTACGCTTTCTGGCTCCGCCTCAGGTGCCCGCCTGCCTGCGCGACGGTGGGTATGCCCGCGAAGGGGTGTGTCTACCCTCCGCGCGGGACGCACCGCCCCAAGGGAGCACTTCTATGAATCCGCACATCATGCAGCCGCCAAAGGCCGTCGGACTCTACGACCCTCGCTTCGAGCATGACGCCTGTGGTGTGGGAATGGTTGCGCGCTTGGACAACCAGCCGACCCACGAGGTGGTCTCGCGCGCGATCACCGCCCTGGAGAACCTCGAGCACCGTGGAGCCAGCGGCGCCGACCCGCGAACTGGCGACGGGGCCGGGATCCTCATGCAGATGCCCGACGAGCTGCTGCGAGCGGTCGTCGACTTCGAGCTGCCGCCGCAGGGCGCCTACGGGGTGCTGATGTGCTTCCTGCCCACCGACGCGGAGGCCCGGGGGCGGCTGGAGGCGCTGATGGAGCGGACCGTGGGCGAGCTCGGGCAGCACGTGCTGGGCTGGCGCGAGGTGCCGATCGACGCGCAGCAGACGGGGGAGGTCGCCGGGGCCTGCCGCCCTGTCATCCGCCAGCTGTTCGTCGGGGCCGGCACAGCCGAGCAGGCCGACTACCCGGAGGGCACACAGCAGGATGCGTTCGAGCGCAAGCTCTACGTGATCCGCAGAGTCTGCGAGCTGAACGCGGAGGACCCGGGGCTGTACGTGTCGTCGAGCTCCTCGCGGACGATCAACTACAAGGGCATGCTGATCAGCTTCCAGCTGGCGGCCTTCTACAAGGACCTACGCGATGAGCGCACCAAGAGCGCCTTGGCGCTCGTGCACTCGCGATTCTCCACCAACACCTTCCCGAGCTGGGAGCTCGCCCACCCATATCGGGTGATCTGCCACAACGGCGAGATCAACACGGTGATGGGCAACGTCAACTGGATGCGCGCCCGCGAGAGCGAGCTCTCGAGCGAGCTGTTCGGCGATGACCTCGAGCGGATCCTGCCGGTGGTGAGCCCCGGCAACTCCGACTCGGCGACCTTCGACAACGTCCTCGAGCTACTGATGCTGGGCGGACGCTCGCTGCCCCACGCGGCGATGATGATGATCCCCGAGGCCTACCGCAACCGCGACGACCTGCCCGAGTACCTGAAGGGCTTCTACGCCTTCCACTCCTGTCTGATGGAGCCCTGGGACGGCCCCGCCTCGGTGGCGTTCACCGACGGGCGCGTCGTCGGTGCGACACTCGACCGCAACGGCCTGCGTCCCGGCCGCTGGGTAGAGACCACCGACGGGCACGTGGTGCTCGGGTCGGAGATCGGGCTGCTCGACATCCCGCCCGAGCAGGTCCGCCGACTCGGACGCCTGCAGCCCGGCAAGCTGTTCCTCGTCGACCTCGAGCAGGGCCGCATCGTCGCGGACGAGGAGGTCAAGCGCGAGGTCGCGACCCGCCACCCCTACGGAGAGTGGTTCGCCCGCAACGCCGTGCCCTTCGGCGATCTGCCGCCTTCCAGCGAAGTGACCCTCTCCGATCAGCCGATGCGCCTGCGCCAGCGCGCCTTCGGCTACTCCCAGGAGGACCTGCGCGTGCTGCTCGCGCCGATGGCGATCGACGGAGCGGAGCCGACCGGCTCGATGGGCAACGACGTCTCCCTGGCCGTGCTCTCCGACCAGGCGCCGCCGCTGTTCTCCTACTTCAAGCAGCTGTTCGCCCAGGTGACCAACCCGCCGATCGACCCGATCCGCGAGGAAATCGTGATGAGCCTGGCCACGAGCCTGGGCAACGAGCGCAACCTGTTCGAGGAAACGCCAGAGCACGCGCACAAGCTGCTGCTCGAACAGCCGATCCTGCTCAACCGCGAGCTCGAGACCCTGCGCCACGTCGACCACGAGGTCTATGCGGCACGCACGATCGACATCACCTGGCCGATCGCCGAGGGCCCCGCTGGGATGGACGCGGCGATCGAGCGAATCTGCCGTCAGGCGCGCGAGGCGATCGCCGAGGGAATCAACATCATCATCCTGTCTGACAGGCTGCTCGGTCCCCGCAAAGCCCCGATCCCGTCGCTGCTGGCTGTCGCGGCGGTCCACCACCACCTCGTCCTGCAGGGCACACGCCTGCGGGCCGGCATCATCCTCGAGTCGGGGGAGCCACGCGAGGTCCATCACTTCGCAACCCTGATCGGCTACGGGGTGAGCGCGATCAACCCTTACCTGCTGCTCGAGTCGCTCGACGAGATGGTCTTCGAAGGGCGGATCGTGCGCAAAGGCGCAGACGGCAGCGAGGAGCGCATCAGTCCCGAGCAGGCCGCCCAGAACGTCGTCAAAGCAATCGGCAAAGGACTGCTCAAGACGATCTCCAAGATGGGCATCTCGACGATCCAGTCCTATCGCGCCGCGCAGATCTTCGAGGCCGTCGGCCTCGACCGGGAGCTGATCGACACCCACTTCACCGGCACCGCCTCGCGTGTCGGGGGGGTGAGTCAGGAAGTCCTGGCCACCGAGGCGCTCGAGCGCCACGCCCGTGCCTACCCCGTTCCCCACGATCAGATCCTGCCCGTGGGCGGCATCTACGCCTGGCGCCGCGACGGCGAGCACCACATGTGGAACCCGGAGACGATCGCCCTCGTGCAGCACGCCGTGCGCGCGGCCAACGGCGACGTCGCCGCGGCGCTCAAGGGCGACGCCCAGGCGCACGAGGTCGTGCGCGGGAGCCCGGCCTTCGAGAAGTACCGCGAGTACGCGCGCACGATCAACGAGGACGCGGCGCGCAAAGCCACGCTGCGCGGCCTGCTGCGGATCGGTAACGCCGCCGGTTCCGCGATCCCGCTCGAGGAGGTCGAGCCGGCGAGCGAGATCGTCAAGCGCTTCTGCACCGGCGCGATGAGCCTCGGATCGATCTCGCGCGAGGCTCACGAGACGCTTGCGATCGCCATGAACCGCCTCGGCGGGCGCTCCAACACAGGCGAGGGCGGCGAGGACCCCTCGCGCTTCCTGCCCGACGCCAACGGCGACCGCCGCCGCTCCGCCATCAAGCAGGTCGCCTCGGGGCGCTTCGGCGTGACGATCCACTACCTCGTCAACGCTGACGAGCTGCAGATCAAGATGGCCCAGGGCGCCAAGCCCGGCGAGGGCGGCCAGCTCCCCGGCCACAAGGTCGACGAGTACATCGGCTCGATCCGCCACACCACGCCCGGTGTCGGCTTGATCTCGCCGCCGCCACACCACGACATCTACTCGATCGAGGATCTCAAGCAGCTGATCTACGACCTGCGCTGCGCCAACCCCAAAGCGCAGGTGTCGGTCAAGCTCGTATCCGAGGTCGGCGTCGGCACTGTCGCAGCCGGGGTCTCCAAGGCCAACGCCGACCGCGTGCTGATCGCGGGACACGACGGCGGAACGGGTGCCTCGCCGCTGTCCTCGATCCAGGGGGCAGGCGTCCCCTGGGAGATCGGCCTGGCCGAGACCCAACAGACACTGCTGCTCAACGACCTGCGCTCACGCATCATCGTGCAGACCGACGGCCAGCTGAAGACCGGACGCGACGTGGTCATCGCGGCGATGCTTGGCGCCGATGAGATGGGCTTCTCGACCGCCCCGCTGATCGCCACCGGCTGCATCATGATGCGCGCCTGTCACCTGAACACCTGCCCGGTGGGCATCGCCACGCAGGACCCCGAGTTGCGCAAGCGCTTCAAGGGCACGCCCGAGCACGTGGTCAACTTCTTCTTCTTCGTGGCCGAGGAGGTACGCGAGATCCTCGCCTCGATCGGACTGCGCACCCTCGACGAGGCCACCGGCCGGGTCGACTTGCTGGGCGCCGCCGAAGCGATCGACCACTGGAAGGCCCGTGGGGTCGACCTCACCCACCTGCTCACCCACATCGAGCTGCCCGAGGATGCACCGCGTCGGCGCGTAGAAGCACCGCCCGAGGTGCTCGAGGACGCGCTCGACTGGGAGCTCGTGGAGAGCTCCCAGCTGGCGCTCGAACGGCGCGAGCCGGTCAGCCTGTCGCGTCAGATCCGCAACCGCAACCGCTGCGTCGGGGGCATCCTCTCCAGCCACATCGCCGAGCGCTGTGGAGCCGGCGGCCTGGCGGAGGACTCGATCGTGGTCGACTTCGAGGGCTCGGCCGGACAGAGCTTTGGTGGCTGGCTGGCCCCGGGGGTCACGTTCATGCTTCGCGGCGACGCCAACGACTACGCCGGCAAGGGGCTCTCCGGCGGCGTCTTCGCGGTCCGTCCGCGGAAGGGCATGGGCGGCCACTTCAAAGCAGAGGACAACGTGATCGTGGGCAACACCGTGCTCTACGGCGCAACCGCTGGACGCGCCTTCTTCAGAGGTCTCGCCGGCGAGCGCTTCGCCGTGCGCAACTCGGGCGCCTGGGCCGTCGTCGAGGGCGTCGGCGATCACGGCTGCGAGTACATGACAGGCGGGCGCGTGGTCGTGCTCGGCCCCACAGGTCGGAACTTCGCGGCCGGGATGAGCGGCGGCGTGGCGTACGTGCTCGACGAGGAGGGCGCCTTCGCCAAGCGCTGCAACATGGGCCTGGTCGGCTTCGACGAGATATCGGCCGCCGATGCGCTCGAGCTGCGGGCGATGGTCGAGGAGCACCTGGCACGCACCGACTCGCCGGTGGCCGAGCGCGTGCTGGGCGAGTGGGACGAACTGCTCGGCCGCGGCGCGTTCGTGAAGGTGATGCCCCACGATTACAAGCGCGTGTTGCGCGAGCGGGCAGAGGCGCAGGAGCTCGCCCAGAGCGCCGCTGCCAACGGCGGCTCCACCACCCGGCGACCGCTCGACCCCGTCGGAGAGGCAGGCGGCTGATGGGCAAGGTGGGGGGCTTCCTGCAGATCGAGCGCCAGGGGATTCCGCAGCGCGACCCGGCCGAGCGGATCCACGACTACCGCGAGTTCCAGCTGCAGCGTCCGGTGCAGGAGCTGCGCGAGCAGGGCGCACGCTGCATGGACTGCGGCGTGCCCTTCTGCCACAACGGCTGTCCGCTTGGCAACCTGATCCCCGACTGGAACGACCTCGTCTACCGCGACCGCTTCCAGGACGCGATCGCCCAGCTGCACGCCACCAACAACTTCCCCGAGTTCACCGGGCGGCTGTGCCCCGCGCCCTGCGAGGCGGCGTGTGTGCTGGAGATCCGCGAGGGCGAAGCGGTCACGATCAAACAGGTCGAGAACGCGATCATCAACCGTGCCTGGGACGAGGGCTGGGTGGTGCCGCAGCCACCGCACCCACGCCGCGAGACGGGGCAGGCGGTGGCAGTGGTCGGCTCTGGGCCCGCGGGGATGGCAGCGGCCCAGCAGCTACGCAGGGCCGGCCACGACGTGACGCTGTTCGAGCGCGACGAGTCCATCGGCGGGCTCGTGCGCTTCGGGGTGCCGGACTTCAAGATCGAGAAGACAGTTGTGCAGCGCCGCGCCGAGCAGCTGATCGCGGAGGGCGTAGAGGTGCGCTGCGGCGTGGAGGTCGGCAGCGACGTCACGGTGGAGGAGCTGCGCGAGCGCTTCGACGCGGTCGTGCTGGCCACGGGGTCGCGGGTTCCCCGTGACCTGGACGTCCCCGGGCGCGGGCTCGACGGCGTTCACTTCGCGATGGAGTACCTCTACCAGCGAAACCGTTGGGTCGCCCGCGAGCTCGGACCCGAGCCCACGACGGCGCAACCGGGCGTCGAGAAAGTGATCAGCGCCAAGGACAAGGACGTCGTGGTCATCGGCGGCGGCGACACCGGCGCAGACTGCGTCGGCAACTCGCTGCGCGAGGGCGCCCGCTCGGTGGTGCAGCTGGAGCTCCTCTCCGAGCCCCCGGCCCACCGCCCCGACGATCGCACGCCGTGGCCCGAGTGGCCCCTGAAGTACCGCCTCAGCTACGCCATGGAGGAGGCCAAGAACCTGGGCCTGGGCGAGCAGGACTACTCGGTCACGACCACCAGCTTCGCCGACGACGGCAGCGGCCGTCTGGCGGGCCTGAACATCGCCCACGCACAGCCCCGGCCACCGTTCGCGCCGATCCCCGGGACCGACCGCGAGCTCCCCGCGCAGCTGGTGCTGCTGGCCATGGGCTTCCTGCACCCCGAGCAGCAGCTGCTCGACCAGATCGGCGTGGAGAAGGATCAGCGTGGGAACGTCAAGGCGGTGAAGCCGTACACGAGCTCCGTCGAGGGCGTGTTCGCGGCCGGCGATGCCCGCCGCGGGCAGTCGCTGATCGTGTGGGCGATCAACGAGGGTCGCCAGTGCGCGCGCATGGTCGATCGCTACCTCGCAGGCAAGCGCAACGGCGCTGAGGGACCAACCGACGAGGGACTGGCCGGCCACGCCGACGCCGACAGTGGGCCCGAGGGCCCTCCCAACCACGTCGGGCCCGGCATCGGCGCAAGCTAGTCTTGCTCGTGTGAGCGAGCGGGCACACGAGCACGGAATCCAGGGGACCGGCGGGGACGCCGCGCCGCGGGTCTGCCTGATCGGTGCGGGCTCCTCCGGCATCGCGGCCGCCAAGGCGCTCTACGAGCGGGGGATCGACTTCGACTGCTTCGAGAAGTCCGACCGCATCGGCGGCAACTGGGTGTTCGAGAACAAGAACGGGATGTCGGCCGCCTACCGCGACCTGTTCATCAACACATCCCGCCCGCGCATGGAGTTCTCGGACTTCCCGATGCCCGAGTCCTACCCCGACTTTCCCCACCACACCCAGATTGCGGCCTACTTCGAGGAATACGTCGATCACTTCGGGTTTCGCGATCGGATCGCCTTCGAGACCGCACTCGAGCATGCTGCTCGGCAGGAGGACGGGAGCTGGAGGATCGAGCTCGACACCGGAGAGAGCCGCGACTACGACGCGCTGATCGTCGCCAACGGGCACCACTGGAACCCCCGCTGGCCCGAACCCGTTTTCCCCGGCTCCGAGTCCTTCACCGGCGAGCAGCTGCACGCCCACTCCTACGTCGAGAACTCGATCTTCGCGGGCAAGCGGGTGGTGGTGCTCGGCATGGGCAACTCCGCCATGGACATCGCCGTGGAGTCCTCGTATGTCGCCGAGAGCACCTATCTCGCGGCGCGCCAGGGTGTGTGGATCATCCCCAAGTACGTGTTCGGCAAACCGGTCGACCAGATCCGCAACGACCCCCGCATCCCCTTCAAGTTCCGCCAGCGCCTCATCCAGCAGCTCGTCCGCAGCTACTCCGGTCCGCCCGAGCACCACGGCCTGCCCAAGCCCAACCACCGCTTCGGCGAGGCGCACCCGACTGTCTCGGGACGCATCCTCGATCGCATCCAGCACGGGACGGTCACGGCCAAGCCGAACATCGACTCCCTCACCGGCTCGCAGGTGCGCTTCCTCGACGGCACTGCTGTCGACGCCGACGTCGTCGTGTACTGCACCGGCTACAAGATCACCTTCCCGTTCTTCGACGAGGATCTGATCTCCGCGCCCGAGAACCACATCGAGCTCTACCGCAGGGTCTTCCACCCAGACATCGAGAACGTCTTCTTCATCGGCCTGCTGCAGCCGCTCGGCGCGATCATGCCGCTCGCCGAGGCACAGGGCGCATGGGTGGGCGACTACCTCCAAGGTGACTACACGCTGCCCGCTCGGAGCGAGCTGCGCGCAGACATCGCCGCAGATCAGGCCGCTATGCGCGAGCGCTATGTGGCCTCCAAGCGACACACCATCCAGGTCGACTTCGACGACTACCTCTACGCACTGGCCAAGGAGCGGGCCGCCGGCGCCGGCAGGGCGCGCGCCAACGGCTATCGCCCGCCGCAGCTATGCCGACCTTCTGCCGCCACGGCCGCTTCCTAGAGCGCTGCCCCATCTGCAGCAAGACGTTGCCCGGAGCATCATCCGGCGGCGGGGCTCCCGCGCGCGCCAAAGCCACACGGAGCGCGGGATCCAAAGCCGCCACCACCGGCAGTCGCGGACGCGGCCACGGACTGCGGGTACGCCGCGAGGGGCGCGCCGAGGACGACGGCTACCGCAGCGCGCTCGTCCCCGGCATACGCGCCTCGGCGGACGCGCTGAAGCTCGTCGAGGAGATCTCCTTCGCAAGCGGCAGGCTGTTGGCGCTCGCGGCCGATCCCCCCGGCCTCTACGGCGAGGTACGCGGGCTTGCCGACAGCGACCTCGAGCGAGCCAGCTGGATCTGCTTCCTGATCGTCTATCTCTCGCCGATCGAGGGCGAGCAGCCGTTCGCCGGCATCGAGCTGGCGCTCGCACAAACCCCCGGTCTGCCCGCTGGCGAGGCGCTCCCCGACCTCGAAGAGATCCCGCTCGGGCCCCGCACCGCACACGCTCCAGGTCGTGGCTCGGAGACCCTGCTCGCCTACTGCCAGTGGGTGGAGCGCAGCGGGGAGGGCAAACAGGCCCTGGCGCTCACCGGCGATACGGGTTGGAGCCCCGGGCGTCGCTTCGAGCGGATGTTCGAGCGGCTCGCCCTCCCCGGCTTCGGGCGCGTGGGACGCTACGAACTGCTCGTCACGCTCGGCCGACTCGGCTGCTACGAGCTGCAGGCCGACTCGCTGCACCTCTCCGGCTCCCGTGGCGCCACCGCCGACGATCCAACCACGGTGGCCGCCAAGCGCGTGTTCGGGATCGGCGACCAGCTCCTGCTCGATCGCCGCGCGGCGGCGCTGGCACAGGCGGCGGAGATCCCGGTGGAGGCACTCGACCTCGCGCTGGCGAACTGGGCGGCGGACAGCCGGGCCACGGTCGGCGTTCCGCCCGACACACGCGACGACAGCGCCTACGAGCGCACCGGTGAGGCGCTCGGTCTCTGAGCTCCAGCCGGTGCAGGTCGGCTGAGGTGGGCACGGCAAAGGAGGGTTGCGGGCGGCGAAAAATGCCGTCCACACCGACACCTACAGTCTGCTCTGTCAGCTGTTCCTAACTTCACCGGGAGTCGCGATGCCACTCTGCTTCATCGAGCCACAGGATGCGATCCGCGTAATCGCCGAGTCGGTCGGCCGCGAGGCACGCCGCCAGCTCGTGGGCGAGGTCGTGCGCGCGTGGGTCGACGACATTCCCGACCAGGAACTGTCCGTGCACTACGCCAAGGCGATTGCAGATCTCGACGAGGAGGACCTGCACCTGCTCGCCGCCTGGCACGCCTCGCTCGAGGTCGGTCAGCCGATCCCCAACACAGAGTTCCTCGTAGGCGTGTTCCCCAGCCTCGGCGAGAACCGCCGAGAGGCACTGAAGATCGCCGCCGGCTTTCGTGGCGAGGAAGCCTTCCAGGCCGGGGTGGCCGAGGACCAGGCGCTCGACACCGTGCTCCCACGGCTCTCCAACGAGCGGGCGATCGAGCTCGCCAACGAGTGCATCCAGCTGTATATGTGGGACCGCCTAGGCTGCGACAACTAGAAGCCCGTATGGCTGCGCGCTCCGGCGTCCTCAGTCGCTCGCGTGCCAAGCACGCCACGCTCCTTGCGTCCTTGGATCGCTTGCCCTACGGACTTCTAGAGGGTTTGTGCGAATACCCTCCCTCCCGAATTCATGCGGTCTGCCTGTGCCCGAAGGGGTACGTCCTTGCCTCGCTTGACCCGCTCCTAGCGGTGTAGTTTTATTTCCGTACCGCTGTACGTGATAGCGTACGCCGCGTGAGCGACTCGGTCAGGGTATTTGCGGAGCATGCTGCCCATTACGACGCTCAGCGTCGCCGTCTGGTTCCCTCGTTCGAGTTGTTCTACGGCACCGCTGTGGACATGCTCGCGCTGCGTGGGGGTGAGATTCGGCGTGTGCTCGATCTGGGCGCCGGGACGGGGCTGATGAGCCAGGCTGTGATCGAGCGCTACCCGGGGGTCGAGCTGGTGCTGCTCGACGGCGCCGATGAGATGTTGAGCCATGCCCGCGAGCGCCTTCCGCCCGAGTCGATCACCACGATCACCCGCGACATGCGCGCTGAGCTGCCCGCGGGGCCGTTCGACGCGGTCGTCTCCGGCCTGGCCATCCATC
>DATARM010000086.1:0-69559 GCA_036264155.1 Solirubrobacteraceae bacterium | reverse complement strand
TCGTGGACGGCTCGCTACGGCGGCACGCTCTCCTCGCTGCTGTTTCTCGCCGCCGTCGCATTGCTGCGAAACGCGGCCGGCGGCATCAACTCGGGAGCCTCGGTCGTCTCGCTGATCCCCGTCTTCTACACCGCCCTCTACAGCGAGAGTCGCAGCCAGCTCTACGTGGTTCTCGCGGGGATGGTGGTCTTCTACCTGGCGCCGATCATCATCATTGGTCCCCCCAACTACCCACACACCCAGTACCGGGCCGCGCTGCTCACCATCTCGGTCAGCGCGATCATCGGCCTGGCCACGAAGCATCTAGTCGCCGACGTTCGTCATCAGGCCGGCGAGGCGCTCAGCAGGGAACGCATGCTCGCCCAGGTCAACGAAGTGGTGCGCGGGCTTTACCACAGCTCACAGGCTCGCACCGACGTGTGCGAGGCCGCCATGACGATCGGCCAGGCGACCATGGCGATCCTGTTCGAGCCGATCGCGGGAGCTTCCGCGATGCGATCCACAGCAATGGCCGGAGTCGAGGCCGACCCGATCGAGATCTCCCTGCTCGAGCGCAGCGCCGTGAGCGAAACGTTCGTCTCGGGCGAGCCCAACCTGTACTGCGAGGACGTCGAATCGCACGTCAGCAGCGTCGGGCTGTGGACCGCCGCCGGGCGCCCCAGCTCCGTCCTGTACGAGCCGCTGCTGCGCGGATCGGAGACGGTCGGCGTTCTAATCGTGGGCTGGCATGGGCCTGTGCGAGTGGACGGCGCGCGGGCCACCGTCGTCGCGCTGCTCGCGCACGAGGCCGCCGCGGTGATTGACCGGGCCGACACGCTCAGCCAGCTCGCCGACATGGCCAGCACCGACCCGCTCACCGGGCTGCCCAACCGTCGCGCCTGGGACGCACGCCTCAACCACGCACTGAACACCGGGCAGCACTTCACGATCGCCATGCTCGACTTCGATCACTTCAAGGAGTTCAACGACACCTACGGCCACCCCGCCGGTGACCGCCTGCTCAAGGAGACCGCCGCCCTCTGGCGAGAGCAGCTGCGAACCGGCGATCTGCTGGCGCGCCTCGGCGGCGAGGAGTTCGGCCTGCTGTTGCCCGACTGCGACCCCGCCCGGGCGATGGAGGTGATCGAGCGTCTGCGCAAGCTCATCTACGGCGACAGGACCTGCTCGGCAGGATTCGCCGCACGCCGCCCCGGCGAGTCGGCCGACGCCGTGATCGCACGTGCCGACGCCGCGCTCTATGAAGCCAAGAGCTCCGGGCGCGACCGCGTCTGCATGAGCGCCTGAACGGGCGAGTTACCTGCTTGAACGCCGCGGGGCTGGCCTACACTGTGGCCTACCCCACGCAGTAGGGAGGAGCTGGCGATGCAGGCTGTAGTGATGCGTCAGACCGGAGGGCCCGAGGTGCTCAACCTCGAGGACGTGGACGCGCCCGAGCCAGGCGAGGATGAGGTTCTGATCCGCGTCCACGCCGTATCGGTCAACCCAATCGACTGGAAGTTCCGTCGTGGGCTCTATCCCAAGGAGCTCCCCGTCGTGCTCGGCAATGACATATCCGGCACCGTCGTAAGCTCGCGCGCCGCGGGCTATGGGGAGGGGGATGAGGTCTTCGGCTTCACCTCCAGCGGAGGCTATGCCGAGCTCGCCACCGCGTCAGCCGGTGGGATCGCGCACAAACCCGCGGCCATCACCCACGAGCAGGCGGCGGCCATCCCCGTCGGAGGGCTCACTGCCTGGCAGGCGCTGTTCGACCATGGGAGCCTCGAGGCCGGTCAGAGCGTCCTGATCGCCGCCGCCGCGGGCGGCGTCGGCCACTTCGCAGTCCAGCTGGCCAAACGAGCCGACGCGCGCACGATTGGGATCGGATCTGCCCGAAACCGCGACTTCGTGATGGGCCTCGGCGCGGACGAGTACATCGACTACACCAAGGAGAGCGTCAACGACGCGGTCTCAGATGTGGACGTGGCCTTCGATGCGGTCGGTGGTCAGAGCACCGAGGAGCTGCTTGGCGCCGTGCGCCCCGGAGGAGTGCTCGTGACGATCGCCAATGCCGCGCCCGAGCAGCAGGCACAGGCGCGCGGTGTGCGTGCCGTGCTGTTCAGCATGACCCCCAAACCCGAGCAGCTGGAGCAGATCGCCGGGATCGTGGCCGACGGCGAGCTTCACGTCGAGTTGGCCGAGACGCTCCCGCTGGCCGAGGTCCGTCGTGCGCACGAGCTCAGCGAGTCCGGTCACACGCGCGGCAAGATCGTGCTCACGCTCGACAGCTAGGTGCGACTCACTCGATCAGTGTCGTCGGCTCGCTCGCCGAGCGCTGGTCGGGCAGGTTGATTTCGACGCCCGGCGGGGGATCGACGTGACCCGCCTGCAGGGGGTCGTCGGTGTCTCGCATCCACTGCTCCAGGCGTCCGCGAAGCTGGCCCAGCAGCTCCGCATAGGCTGGGTCGTCGGCGAGGTTGTTGGCCTCATTCGGATCGAACAGCAGGTCATAGAGCTGCTCTTTGGCGATCTCGCGCTCGGCCCATCCGTTGCGCAGCAGCAGCTCCTTGCTCGGGCCGTCATCGGTGTTGGCCAGCACCGGCGTGCGGCGATCGCTCCAGCGCCGAATGTACTTGTGGCGAATGGTGCGGATCGCCCGCTGGGGCTCATAGGCGGCGTGCCAGGTAGAGCCCGCGAAGATCTCCTCGCGCACGCTGGGGGTATGGCCGTGCAGCAGCCCCATCAGCGAGACCCCCTGCAGAAACGGGGGCCGGGGGATCCCCACGTACTCGCAGATCGTGGGGTAGAGGTCGATGTGGGAGACCAGGGCGTCGTTGACGCGCCCGCCGCTGAAGGGGTGGGGGCCGCGGAGGATCAGCATCACGCCCAGCCCGCGGTCGAACAGCGTCGCCTTGGCGCCCGGGAACGGCATGCCATGATCGGTCGTGAAGATGATCAGGGTGTCATCGGCCATGCCCGATGCGTCGAGCTCGTTGAGCACCATGCCCACGCCGTGGTCGAGCGAGCGCGCGCTGGCCTTGAAGGCGGCGATGTCGCCCCGCACCTCGGGCGAGTCGGGGAGGTTGGCCGGGGGCTTTGAGTACTGCACGTCGCGCAGCGATCCCGGTCCGAGGAATTCGCGATGCGTCTCGAAGAACCCCACCGACAGGAACAGCGGTCGATCGCGGGGGCGGCGCAGCACCTCCATTGCCAGCGGTGCCACCGTCTCCACGCGCGTGGTCGGGATCTTCATCACCTCGTCGTAGCCGATCACGTCGGGCTCCTTGGAGATGTGCTGCTCGCCGATCAGCGTGGAGGTGTAGCCCACCTCACGTAGTGTGTGAACGATGTGGTGGCTGTAGTCGCGCAGCGACCATCCGCGGTGGGCCAGGCCGAGCATCCCGTTGCTCTGCCCGTACTGCCCGGTCAACAGGCAGGCACGGCTGGCGGAGCACGTGGGTGCGGCGCAGAAGGCTTGACGGAAGAGCACGCCCTGGTCGGCCAGTGCCTGGACGTTGGGCATCGGCACCGGCTCGCCATAGGGCTGGACGTAGCGCCCGGTGTCGTGCGAATGTAGGTAGAGGATGTTAGGTAGAGCCATAGTTGTCCACTAATCCAATGTAGTAGATGGAGTACGCTTCGACGATGACGCCGATGCTCTCCTATCTGGTGTGCGCAACGCCGCGCAGCGGCAGCACCCTACTGTGCCACGAGCTCGACCGGACGGGCGTGGCCGGTCATCCCGAGGAGTACTTCGAGGCGCTGCACCGCTCGGGCCTGCCGCGCCGCCCGCACGAGTACTTCGATCCCGAGCGCCACGCCAACATCGTCGAGCGCCTCGCCTACCGCGAGATGCCCGCCGGCGCCGCCGAGCCCAACCCGCTGTGGCATCCCGACACCTACGACCGTTACCTCGCCTGGGCCCTTGAGCAGGGCACCACTCCCAACGGCGTCTTCGGAGCCAAGCTCATGTGGGGCTATCTCGGCGACTTCGCCCAACTGCTGCGCGGCATCGAGGGCATGGGTGGGCGTCCGCTACCGGAATTGCTCGGGCGCTCGTTCCCGGGCCTTCGCTACATACAGATCACGCGCCAGGACAAGGTCCGCCAGGCGGTCTCGCTGTGGAAGGCCGTCCAGACCCAGGCCTGGAAGCGGGAGGCGGGAGAGGAGGTCACCGGCGCCCTGGAGCCCGTGTTCTCCTTCCGAGCCATCAACTACCTGGTGCGCGAGCTCACCGCCCACGACGCCTCCTGGGACGCCTACTTCCTCGGACTCGGCTATGAGCCGCTGAAGCTCACCTATGAGGAGCTGGCGGCCGACACCGAGGGGGTGGTCAGGCGCGTGCTCGAGCATCTCGGCATTCCCGCCCCGGAGACGCTCACGGCCGCGGCGCCACGGCTGTCCGTTCAGGCCGATGAGGTCTCAGAGGAGTGGGTGCGGCGCGTGCACGAGCACCTGGCTGCGCTCGAGGCCGCCGAGCCCGTCTGAGACGGGTATTTACGGACGAGCCTGTTCGACCTGCTCGCCGAGGGTGGCGAGCGTGATCTCCAGAGCGTTCGCGATCCGTCTCACCGTCGTCCACGTCGGGTTCGCGTGACCGCGCTCGATCCGCGCGAAGGCCGCCACGGTCAGGCCGGCCCTGTGCGCCAGGTCCTCCTGTGTCTCGCCGCGCTCCGTGCGCAGGCGCCGAACGGTCGCCGCGAGGGCCGCATCGGCCTGCGTTGGTGTTGCCATAGTCAGAAACATCGCAGGTACTGAGTAGCAACATCCAGTCAGCTGGCTGCTGGTATCTTGCTGCCGTCACGCCATCCCCACAGAAGGCGCTGGCCAGCCGGCATCGGTACGGGTTCGTGCCGATGCCGGCGTTTTCTGTTTCCGGCAGGGTGTTGCTGGGCTTGTGAGCCGGCTCTCAGATCCCGGTGCCGGGCAGGCGGTACTTGCGTGATTTGGGGCAGCGCTCGAGCAGCCCCAGTTCGACCAACGTGAGCGCGTAGCGATGCGCAGTGCTCGGGCTCATGCCGAGATCGGCCGCCAGTTCCACGATCCCCCGCTCGCTTCCATCGGGCCCGAAGCAGGTGAGGATCGACAGGCCGCGCAGGAGCGAGCGCGACAGGCGTGTGTCGGTGTCGTCCGGCCTGTAGGGCGCCGGCGGGCGGGGGGTGCCCGGTCGCTCGCCGGCCAGGGCAGTTGGTCCCTCCGCGTTCTCGGCCCGCAGCGGCGCCCGCAGCGAGCCCGCGATCAGGGCGGCCAGAGTTGGCGCGCGGCTGTTCGTGGCGGCCCTGACGACCTCGTCGATCTGGGCGGGGGAGAGGGTGATTGAGACGGCAGTGGGGTGGTCTTCGCTCATGAGCGCGATCATTGCATATGCAGACGACTGTCTGCAGGGCGTGTTTTCAATCCGCGGAACCGGCGGACGTGTCCAGGTAAACTGCTTGCACGTGCAATCATTGTGTGCATGGCCGAGATAGCAGTCACCGAGTTCACCGACCCCGGCTGTCCGTTCGCCTACTCTGCGAGCCCCGACCTGGCCGTCCTGCGCTGGCGCTACCGCGAGCAGTTGCGCTGGCGGATCGTCACGATCGGACTGGCCGAGGATCCGCAGCGCTACATCGACTCGGGCTACACCCCCACCCGCTCAGTGATCGGCGGCCTCGAGTTCCGCCGCCGCTACGGCATGCCCTTCCTGAGCGTGCCACGAGCACGGGTGCTTGCAACCTCACGTGCCTGCCGCGCGATCGTGGCCACACGGCTGCTCGATCCCACACGCGAGTACGAGGTGCTGCGCGCGCTGCAGCTCGCTTGGTTCAACACTCCGCTCCTGCTCGACGAGGACGGTGAGCTCGCAACGGCGCTCGCGGACCTCGAGGGTCTCGACGTCGCGGCAGTGATCGCGGCGATCGACGACGAGGCGACGGTCGCGGCCTACGAGCACGACAAGTCTGAGACACGCACGGCCGAGGGGGGACCCACGCACTTCCAGGGCAAGGCGCGCCAGACCGACGGCCCGGTGCGCTTCTCCGCCCCCTCGCTCGTATTCGAGACCGAGGACGGACGACGCTTGGAGGCCGGAGGCTTCCAGTCGATCGGCGCCTATGACGTGCTGATCGCCAACCTCGACCCCACGCTCGAGCGCCACGCCCCGCCGGAGCAGGCGATCGAGGCGCTGCGACTGTTCCCGGGCGGCCTCGTCACTCAGGAGGTCGCAGCGATCATGGCTCAGAACAACCAGGACCCCGATCGTCCGGCGGCCGAGCGTGCCCTGATCCAGCTCCTCGGCGACGGCACGGTGAAGCGGATCGCGCTCGGCGACGACGCGCTGTGGCGGATCGCCTGACTCGATCGCACCGTGGGCGGGTAGCCTCCACGCCCAGATGGTTGATTCCACGGTTCTGCACCGCCGGCCGGCGCGCCTGGCCTGCGCCGGCCTTTGTCCTCGGCCTCGCCCTTCCCACCACCAAGGCCTTCGGCCTGCGTCCGCGGCCGGCTTGACCATCCGCACCCCCGGACCACGGCACACAACCGTGAAATCAACGATCTGATGTCGATCACGGTCACCCTCCCCGACGGCAACGCGCTCGAGCTTCCAGACGGCGCCACCGGCGCCGATGCCGCAGCAGCGATTGGACCCGGCCTTGCACGGGCCGCGCTGGCGATCGAGGTGGGCCACCCCGAGGCCGGCGAGCGCGGCGAGGTGCGCGATCTGGCGCGTGCGCTGCCCGACGGCGCGCGCGTGTCGATCATCACCGCCAAGAGCGGCGAGCAGGCGCTCGAGCTGATTCGCCACGACGCCGCCCACGTGCTGGCAGCCGCCGTGATGGACCTGTACGACGGCGTCAAGATCTCGATCGGGCCGCCGATCGCCGACGGCTTCTACTACGACTTCGAGTTCCCCGCCGGCACTACCGTCTCCGAGGCGGACTTCCCCCGCATCGAAGAGCGCATGCGCGCTCACATCAAGGCCGCCGAGTCCTTCGAGCGGCGCGATGTCTCGCCTGCCGAGGCACGCGAGCGCTTCGTGGGAGAGCAGCAGGACTACAAGGTCGAGCTGATCGACGACCTCGTCAGCGCTGCCGACGCGGCGAACCCGCTGCAGACGGTCTCGCTGTACACCAACGGCCCGTTCACAGACCTCTGTCGTGGCCCGCACGCGCCGAGCACGCGGACGGTCTCCGCCTTCAGGCTCAACTCCGTTGCCGGCGCCTACTGGCGGGGGGACTCCAACCGCACGATGCTCACTCGCATCTACGGCACGGCGTTCTTCTCCAAGGGGGACCTGGCCGAGCACCTCGAGCGGATCGAGCAGGCCAAGGCCCGCGACCACCGCAAGCTCGGGCGCGAGCTCGACCTGTTCATGTTCTCCGATATCTCGCCCGGGAGCCCCTTCTGGAAGCCGGCCGGGATCGCCGTGTGGAACGCCCTCAGCGAGCTCTGGCGCCACGAGAACCGCGACCGCGGCTACCGCGAGGTAAAAACGCCGATCCTCTACGACGTCGAGCTGTTCAAGCAGTCCGGTCATTGGGACACCTACCGCGACCACATGTACTTCACCGACGTGGAAGAGCGCCCCATGGGCCTCAAGCCGATGAACTGCCCGGCTCACATCCAGATCTACAAGGACGCGCGCCACTCCTACCGCGACCTGCCGATCCGCTACTCCGAGCAGGGTCTCGTGCACCGTCACGAGCCGAGCGGCACCCTGCACGGGCTGATGCGCGTCCGTCACATCACACAGGACGACGCGCACATCTTCTGCACCGAGGAGCAGGTGCAGGAGGAGGTCGTGAAATGCCTGCGCTTTGGCTTCTTCCTCTATGACCTGTTCGGCTTCGAGCCGCGCCTGGAGCTCTCCACGCGCCCGCAGAAGCGCATCGGAAGCGACGAGATGTGGGATCGCGCCGAGGGCGCCCTGGCGGGGGCGCTCGACGCCGAGGCTCTCAGCTACGAACTGAACCCCGGCGACGGCGCCTTCTACGGGCCGAAGATCGATCTGCACATGACCGACTCGCTCGGACGCTCCTGGCAGCTCGGCACCGTGCAGCTCGACTACTCGATGCCCGAGCGCTTCGACCTCGCATACACGGGCGCCGACAACGACGAGCACCGGCCCGTGATGATCCACCGCGCGCTGATGGGCTCCTTCGAGCGCTTCATCGGCATCTTGATCGAGCACTACGGCGGTGAGCTGCCCGTGTGGCTGGCTCCCGTGCAGGCGATCGTGCTGCCCGTCTCAGACCGCTTCAACGAGTACGCGGCCACCGTCAGAGACAGCCTGCTCGGGATCGAGGCGCGGGTCGAGCTCGACGATCGCAACGAGTCGATCGGGCGCAAGATCCGCGAGGCGGAACTGCGCAAGATCCCCTACATGCTGGTCGTAGGCGAGCGCGAGCAGGGGGAGGGCACTGTCGCCGTGCGCGCCCGGAAGGACGCCGGCGAGCACCGCGGAGGCGACGGCGAGGGTGTTCCGCTGGCAGAGTTCTCCGGGCGCCTGCAGGGGGAGCTATACTCCTCGGCATTGAAGCCCCGCAAATCCTCAGAGCGCCACGCCTAGCATTCACTTGACGCGCGGCTACACAAGCTAGTGCCGGTCCCCCGCAGATTCGACCGGCGCCCGCCCGAGCGGGACACCACGAGGATCAACGAGCGCATCCGTGTGCCCGAGGTACGTCTGATCGATGACGAGGGTGCGCAGGTCGGCGTGCTCAAGACCGCAGACGCACTCGTCTTCGCCCAGGAACGCGACCTCGATCTGGTCGAGGTCGCCCCTGAGGCCCGTCCTCCCGTGTGCCGCGTGCTCGACTACTCCAAGTACAAGTACGAGCAGGCCCAGAAGGTCAAGCAGGCGCGCAAGCACCAGCAGCAGATCACCGTGCGTGAGATCAAGTTCCGGCCCAAGATCGCCGAGCACGACTACGACACCAAGAAGCATCACGTCGAGCGCTTCCTCAAGCACAAGGACAAGGTCAAGGTCACGATCATGTTCCGCGGGCGTGAGGTCACTCACCCCGAGCGCGGCACGATGATCCTCGACCGCCTCGCCGAAGAGCTCTCAGAGCTCGGCGTCGTCGAGCAGCGTCCAATGCAGGAAGGACGCAACATGACGATGATGATGGCGCCCTCCAAAGCCGTGCTGGCCGGTCGCGTGGGCGAGGATGCGGGTGAGGGCGAGCACGACGACCACCCCGACCACGAGGCCGGCGATGTCGCCTCGGGCGCCGAGGCGCTGCTGGGCGAGAAGGTCGCAGACGAAGCCGTCGCCGATGCCGAGCAGGCTGAGCAGGGCAGTGTCGGCGGCGTGGCAGAGGCTGCGCCCCCCGGCGAGGACGCCACCATCGAGGCCACGCAAAGCGCCTCGGATGGCGAGGTCGAGGCGGTCGCCGATGGGGACGGGCAGCCCGTCGGGGAAGGGGGCGCCACTGCTGCGGGCGCACCCGTGTCATAATCACCGGCCGAAGACCCATGCCCAAGATGAAGACCCACTCCGGCGCTAAGAAGCGCTTCAAAGTCACCGCCAAAGGAAAGGTGCGCGGACGGCACCCCTTCACGAGCCACATCCTCGAGAAGAAGTCGCCCAAAAAGAAGCGCGCACTCGGTGGCCCCAAGATCCTCCACGAGGATGACGTGCCACGGGTCAAGCGGATGCTGGGGGTGGGCAAGTGACACGCGTCAAGCGATCTGTGAACGCGCGCAAGAAGCGCCGCGCGACGCTCGAGCTGACGAAGGGCTTTCGTGGGGAGGCGCACTCGAACTACAAGCGCGCCAAGGAGGCCCTGCTCAAGGCCGACAAATACGCCTACCGCGACCGGCGAAACCGCAAGCGCGACTTCCGTCGCCTGTGGATCACGCGCATCAACGCCGCCGCTCGCCTCAACGGCATGAGCTACTCCCAGCTCATGCACGGCCTCAAGCTGGCCGGTGTGGAGCTGGACCGCAAGGTCCTGGCCGACATCGCCGTGCGCGACGCCGAGACGTTCCGACGTTTTGCCGAGGTCGCCCGCGAGGCGTCGGCTGCCTGACCCCGGCTCGCCGGGAGGTCCCGGCAAACGACAGACAGCCTCCCGGGCGTCGCTCCTGAAAAGGACGGCGCCTTTTTTGTTGCATCAGCCGGTAAGACCACGATCACAAACCATCACATGACCACGATCGCCTCCACCCACAACCCCCGATTGAAGGCCCTGCGCCGCCTGCAGACCAGGCGCGGCCGCGCTGCCGATAGCCGCTTTCTCGTCGAGGGTGAGGATCTGCTGGATGCGGCCAACGCCGCGGGACGCCCAGCGCTCGAGGGCTACCGCCTCGCGGGCAGCGACATCGGCGACGACAGTTTCCACGACGTCGAGGCAGCGGCCCTGGCGAGCGTGTCCACGCTCGGCTCGAGCACCCGCGCGATCGCCGTCTACGAGCAGCGCTGGCAAGCCCCCATAGGACCGCTCTGCGTATATCTCCACGGCGTTGGCGATCCCGGCAACGTCGGCACCGTGCTGCGCTCGGCCGCGGCCTTTGGCGCCTCATGTGTGGCGATCGGTCCCGGCTGCGCCGATCCGTATTCGCCCAAGGCGGTGCGCGCGAGCATGGGTGCGATCTTCGCCGTGGCGCTCGCGCGCGTGGGTGGCCCCCAGGAGCTGCCCGGCGAGCTGGTGGCGCTGGACGCGCGCGCCGAGGAGACCCTGCAAGGAGAGATCGTCGGCGCTGAAGGAGCTGTCACGCTGCTGATCGGGGCCGAGCGCGACGGGCTGCCCGCCGATGTGCTTGCCGCCAGCGACCGCACTGCGCGCATCCCGATCGCCACCGAGTCGCTCAACGCAGCCATGGCAACAACCGTGGCGCTCTACGAGATGACCCGCCGGGGCAGCCGGGACATCGATACCTTCCCGGCGTCATGATCGATCGGATCGAGCAGTTGCGCGGCGATGGAGAGCGCGAGATATCGGGCGCGTCGACGAGCGCCCAGCTGGAGGAGCTGCGCGTGCGCTACCTGGGCCGCAAGGCCGAGCTGCCGCAGATGCTGAGGGAGGTCGCAACGCTCCCGCCCGAGCAGCGTGGAGCGGTGGGCAAGGCCGCCAACATCGCGCGCCAGGCGCTCGAGGCGCTGATCGCCGCCCGCGCCGAGCAGCTTGCCGGCGAGGAGCTCGAGCGGAGCCTGGGGGAGGAGCGCATCGACGTCACGCTGCCCGGCGCCCCGCCGCAGTCGATCGGGCGCCTGCACGTCCTCACGGCCACCCGTCGCGAGCTCGAAGACATCTTCCTCGGCCTCGGCTTCACCGTGATGGAGGGGCCCGAGGTGGAGACCGTCCACTACAACTTCGACGCGCTCAACCACAGCCCCACGCACCCTGCGCGGGCACGCACCGACACCTTCTACGTGGCCGGCGACTCGCAGGCGTCTGGCCCCAGCCGCGAGCTGGTGCTGCGCACGCACACCTCGCCCATGCAAGTGCGCGCGATGGAGGCGCATCCGCCGCCCCTGTACGTGGTGATTCCCGGGCGCGTCTACCGTCGCGACCTCGACGCCACCCACACACCGCAGTTCCATCAGATCGAGGGCCTCGCCGTCGATGAGGACATCACGCTTGCTGATCTGAAGGGAACGCTGCTGTCCTTCGCCCGCGCCGTCTTCGGCGATACCCGTGGGGGCACGAGCGAGCGCGACGTGCGCCTGCGCCCCCATTTCTTCCCCTTCACCGAGCCCTCCGTCGAGATCGACGTGTCCTGCTTCCACTGCGACGGCAAGGGTTTCCTGCGGGACGGCTCGCGTTGCCACCTGTGCAAGGGCGAGGGCTGGTTGGAGATCCTCGGCGCCGGTGAGGTCGACCCCAACGTCTATGCCCACGTCCCCACAACCGTGGCCAATGCCCCTGGCTATGACCCCGAGAAGGTCCAAGGCTTCGCCTGGGGTCTCGGCGTTGAGCGGATCGCCATGCTCAAGCACGGCATCCCCGACCTGCGTCTCTACTACGAGAACGATCTCCGCTTCCTGGAGCAGTTCGGATGAGGGTCCCGCTTCCCTGGCTGTGCGAATACTGCTCGCCCGGGCTCGACGTGGCTGCGATCGAGGAGCGCCTGACGATGACCGGGACGAAGGTCGAGGCCATCCACCGTCACGGGGTCGAGTCGACTGACGGCTTCGTAGTGGGGCGCGTGCTCGAGGCCGTGCCCCACCCCGACGCGGATCGCCTGAGGGTGTGCACGGTCGATCTCGGCGAGGAGGCCGGCCCGGCCACGATCGTGTGCGGCGCGCCCAATGTCGATAGCGGACAGGCCGTCGCCGTGGCGCGACCCGGCGCGGTGATGCCCGACGGAACCAAGCTGCGCAAGGCAAAGCTCCGGGGGGTTGTCTCCGAAGGGATGATTCTCTCCGAGACCGAGCTGGAGGTCGGCTCGGGCGGTGAGGGGATCCTCGTGCTGAGCGATCACATGCTCGATGCGGAGCTCGCACCGGGAACGCCGCTCCAGGAGATCCTGCCGATCTTGGTGGAGGTGGTCGAGCTCGAGATCACGCCCAACCGCCCCGACTGCCTGGGTGTGTTCGGCGTTGCGCGGGAGCTGCATGCGGCTACCGGAGCGCCGCTCGCACCCGAGCCCTGGAGCGAAGATCCTGGTTCTGCGGGAGCGGTGAGCGGCGCGGAGGTGATCGTCGAGTGCCCCGACCTCTGTCCACGCTTCACCGCACGTGTGTTCGAGAACGTCACGATCGGCCCTTCGCCCCCGTGGCTGAAAGCACGGCTCGTGGCAGCGGGGCAGCGCACGATCAACAACGTGGTCGACATCACCAACTACGCCATGCTGCTGAGCGGACAGCCGCTGCACGCCTTCGACCTCGACCGCGTCGCCGGCCGGAGACTTGTCGTGCGTCGGGCGAAGGAAGGCGAGCAGGTGCAGACGCTCGACGGGCAGGCACGCACGCTCGACCCCCAAATGGTCCTGATCGAGGACGCCGAGGGCCCCACATCGATCGCCGGCGTGATGGGCGGTGCGCGCTCAGAGGTGCAGGGCGACACCACCCGCGTGCTGCTCGAGGTCGCAAGCTGGAGCGGCCCCAACATCCACCGCACCTCGTGGGCTCTCGGGTTGCGCAGCGAGGCATCGGGCCGCTTCGAGAAGGGGCTGCAGGTCGAGCAGTGCATGCACGCCCAGGCAATCGCCACACAGCTGATGATCGACATCTGCGGCGCGACTGTCGCACCAGGGACGATCGACATCGGCCCAGAGCCGCCTGCGCTCCAGGAGTTGACGCTGCGCGCTGCGCGCGTGCGGGCGATCCTCGGCGTGGACGTGGCCGTCGAGCGACAGGCAGAGATCCTGGGTGCGCTCGACTTCCAGACCGAGGTCGCCGAGCAGGGACTGCTGGTGACGGTACCTGCGCTACGTCGTGAGGACGTTACGCGCGAGATCGACCTGATCGAGGAGGTCGCGCGTATCGACGGCCTCGAGCGCCTACCCGCCACGCTCCCCGCCCGGCGGGGCGCCGCCGGGAAGCTCACCCACGCCCAGCGCGTGCGCCGCGCCGCAGAGGACGCGATGGTTGGGCGCGGACTGCACGAGATCGTCGGCTGGAGCTTCACCGAGCCGGCACTGCTCGACCGGCTGCACCTTCCCGCCGAGCACGAGATGCGAAACGTGGTGACGCTCGAGAACCCACTGTCGGACGGCCAGGCGATCATGCGGCCCACGCTGCTCGGGTCGCTGCTGGACGCCGCCCGCCACAACATCGCTCGCAACGGGCCCGACGTGGCGATCTTCGAGTCGGGCACCGTCTATCGCGCCGACGTCGAGGGAGCACTCGCAGATGAGCACCATGCGCTCGGCGTCCTCATCACGGGCGCGCTCACGCCGCGCTCCTGGCGCGGGGAGCCGGCCCTCGCCGACTTCTTCACGGCCAAGGCGCTGCTCGGCGCGATGCTCGACCGCCTACACCTCGACTGGTGGGTCGAGCCCAACAGCTGGCCCTTCCTTCACTCCGGGCGAAGCGCCGCCGTGCTCGCCCACGACGGCGCGTCCGGGACCCCCGTCCGCCTCGGCTTCCTCGGCGAGGTGCATCCGCTGGTCGCACGCGAATGGGACCTCCCGCATTCGGGGAACCACCATGCCGGGGGGCAGGCAGGCGAGCGCACAGCCGCCTTCGCTGTGGATCTCGGCAAGCTGGCAGATCTCGCCCCCGAGGTCGTCTCCTTCGAGGCCTTCGGCTCCTTCCCCTCGCTGCGTCAGGACCTCGCCGTCACGCTGCCCGAGTCCGTCCCCGTGGCAGACGTGCTCGCGCAGGTTCGCGCCCAGGGCGCTCCCGCGCTGGCAGACGTGGAGATCTTCGACGTATATACCGGCGAGCAGGTGGGGGAGGGCAGGCGCTCACTCGCGCTCGCGCTCAGCTTCCGCTCGCTCGAGGCCACGCTCACCGACGAGGACATCGAACCCGTGCGCGAGCGGATCCTCGCCGCCCTGGCGGAGCTGGGAGGCGAGCTGCGTGGCTAGCGTGCCCACTCAGACACATGCCGTGGGCGCTCCGCGGGTGATCGTCGCCGGCGCCACCGGCTTCGCCGGTGCGCTCGCCGCCCACCTGCTCTGGCGCCACCCCGGCTTCGAGTTGATCGCGATCACCGGGCGCTCCGAGCAGGGCAGGAGACTCGACGATCTCTACCCCCGCTACCGCGTGCCGCTGACGATCGAAGCACTCGACCTCGATGGCCTCGAGGGCATCGCTGCGGCCGTCGTCGCCTACCCCCATGCCGCCGCCGCGCCCACTGTGGCCGCGCTGCACGAGCGGGGCATCCGGATCGTCGATCTGAGCGCTGACTTCCGGCTGCGCTCGCTCGCCAACTACGCGCAGTGGTATGGCGAGCATCCCAGCCCCGAGCTGATCGAGGGCGCCGTCTACGGGCTCACCGAGCTTCACCGCGAGGCGATCAAAGGCGCCGCAATCGTGGCCAACCCCGGCTGTTACCCCACCGCCTCGCTGCTCGGCCTCGCGCCGCTCGCCCGCGCCGGGCTGATCGAGGACGTGGTGATCGACGCCAAGCAAGGCATCTCCGGCGCCGGGCGCGCCTTCGACGAGCAGACGCACCTGTCGATGGCCGGCGAGAACATCCTGCCCTACAAGGTTGCAGCCCACCGTCACACGCCAGAGATCGAGGAGCAGCTGCACCTGCTCGACCCGAGCCGTCCCGCGCTCACAGTTCAGTTCCAGGCGCACCTCGTCCCCCTCGACCAGGGCGAGATGGCCAGTTGCTATGTCACCCCGAGCAGGCTCCCAAGCGCCGCCGAGCTACATGACCTGTATGCCGAGGCCTACGCCGATGAGCCCTTCGTCGAGGTGATGGACGGCCCGCCCGGAACGCGCGAGGTGCAGGCGACCAACTACTGCCGGGTCTTCGCTGCCCGCGACGAGCACACGGGCAAGGTGCTCGTGTTCTCGGCCATCGACAACCTCTGGAAGGGCACCTCCTCGCAGGCCGTGCAGAACCTCAACCTGATGTTCGGTCTCCCTGAGAGCAGCGGACTGGAGTGAGCGCATGAGCGGACATCCAGCCGATTCCCTGCGCTTCTTCCGCTCGCGCTGGGTGTCCGCACCCGGCCACGTACGCGAACTCGGGCTCCAGGCTGGGCTACCCGCGGGCTTTCGCGCGGCCGGTGTCGCCGCCGGGCTGAAGCCCAGCGGCAACCCCGACGTGGGCCTGCTCGTCTGTGACGCCGAGCGTCCCGTGAGCGCTGCGCGCTTCACCGCCACAGGCACGCCCGCCGCGCCCGTGCTCGTGACCAGCGAGCGCTGCAGGCTCGACGCACTGCGCGTGGTGCTCGCCAACTCCGGCTGCGCCAACGCCTCCACTGGACGCCGCGGCCTCGACGACGCCGCCAAGACCCAGGGAGCGGCCGCGCTCGCCGCCGGGGTCGACCCGGCTGAGGTGGCGCTCGCCTCCACCGGCGCGATCAGCCACCTGCTGCCCGTCGAGCTCGTGCTCAAGGGCATCCTCGCCGTGCGACCCCTGCTCAGCCGCGACGGCGACAGCTCCTTCCAGCAGGCGATCCAGACCACCGACGCCTTCGAGAAGCGCGCCAACCTCGAGGTCGAGCTGCCCTCAGGGGTCGTGCGCCTGAGCGCCCAGTGCAAGGGCGCCGGGATGATCTCACCCAACTTCGCCACCATGCTCTGCTTCGTCGAGACCGACGCCGAGCTCTCGCCCGAGACCGCCGACCTGCTGCTCGGCGTTTGCGTCAAGCGCTCCTTCGACCGCGTGTCCGTCGACGGTCAGCTCTCCACCAACGACACCGCCATCCTGATGTGCTCCGGCTCAAGCGGCGTTCGCATCGAGAGCGAGAGCGAGGACGAGCTGCGCTTCGGCGAGGCCCTCGACGCGCTGCTGCGGGCGCTCGCGATCATGATGGTCGCCGACGGCGAGGGCGCCGGGCGGCTCGCGCGCGTGCTTGTGCGCGGCGGACACCAGGACGGCGTCGAGCGGGTGGCGCGCGCCGTGGCCAACTCGCCGCTCGTCAAGGCCGCCCTGCACGGCGGCGACCCCAACTGGGGGCGGATCGTCCAAGCGGTAGGCGGCGCCATGATCGGCACCGCGCCACTGGCCGTCGACATCTCGATCGAGGGTATCCAGGTGTGCTCCGCGGGAGCCGCCATCCCCTACGAGCAGGCGCCCCTCGACGAGGCCGTCCGCCGCGAGGAGGTCGAGTACGAGATCGACCTGCCCGGCGAGGGCGCCGAGACCGAGGTCTTCTTCTCCGACCTCTCGCATGAGTACGTGACCATCAACGCCGACTACACGACATGAGCACGTATGGCTGCGCCGGATCGGCGTCCTCGGTCGCTCGCGTGCCAAGCACGCCACGCTCCCTGCGTCCTTGTCCTACGTGTCCATGTCCATCAATCCACCGGAAGGACTCCACGTCATGCGCGATGTAGGGACATTGCTCGAGGCGCTTCCTTACATCAGGGAGTTCCATGGCAAGACGGTGGTGATCAAGTACGGCGGCGCGGCGATGGAGGACGCGGCGCTGCGTGAGGAGTTCGCGCGCGATGTGGTGCTGCTCAAGTACGTGGGGCTCAACCCGATCGTCGTTCACGGTGGGGGCCCCGAGATCACCGGCTACATGGAGCGCCTGGGGCTGCCCGTCGAGTTCGTGGGGGGGCTGCGCGTCTCCGACCGCGACACGGTCGAGGTGGCGAAGATGGTGCTGGTGGGCAAGGTCAACAAGGAGATCGTGCTGCGCCTGAACCGCCACGGCCAGCCGGCTGTTGGCCTGTGCGGCGATGATGGATCGCTCTTCCGGGTCTCGCGTCGCGCGGCGCCCGGCGGCGAGGACATTGGCTTCGTGGGGCGCATCGAGCGTGTGAACATCGGCGTGATCGAGCACATCGCAAGCGACTACATACCCGTCATCGCCTCCGTGGGCGCGGACCGCGACGGCGACTCCTACAACGTCAACGCCGACGAGGCCGCCGGTGCGGTGGCGGGAGCGCTCGGTGCCTACAAGGTCGTCTTCCTGACCGATGTCGCCGGCTGGCTCGAGGACCCCGCAGAGCCGCAGAGCCTGATCGGGCAGGCCAGCGCGGCGCAGGTCAAGGACGCCCTGGGGGGACTCGACGGCGGCATGCGCCCCAAGCTCGAAGCTTGCGTCGAGGCGATCGACAACGGCGTAAGCGCAGCCCACATCCTCGACGGACGGATCGCGCACTCGCTGCTGCTCGAGCTGTTCACTGATGCGGGCATCGGCACGAAGATCGAACCCGCATGAGCCTCGCGGAGCTACAGGCGCTGGAGCGCTCGAGCGTGATCCATTCCTACCTGCGCCAGCCGGTGGAGTTCGTTCGCGGCGAGGGGTCGCTGCTGTGGGACGAGCAGGGCAACGAGTACCTCGACTTCCTGTGCGGGATCTCGGTGACCAACATCGGGCACTGCAACCCGCGGGTGGTGGACGCGGTCCGCGAGCAGGTGGGGCGCCTGATGCACGTCAGCAACCTGTTCTACACCGAGCCTGGAATGCGCTTGGCCGAGCGCTTGGCTGCCAGCAGCCTCGGCGGCAAGGTCTTCTTCTGCAACTCGGGTGCCGAGGCCAACGAGGCGGCGATCAAGCTCGTGCGCAAGGCGCGCCCGCGCGGCGATGTCGTGGTCATCGAGGGCGCCTTCCACGGCCGCACCTACGGCGCGCTCTCGGCCACGCCCCAGGAGTCAAAGCAGGCGCCCTTCGCGCCGCTCGTGCCGGGATTTCGAGCCGTCGCCGCCGAGCCGGCCGCGCTCGCCGGCGCGGTCGACGAGAGCACGGCCGCGGTGGTGCTCGAGCCGCTCCAGGGCGAGTCGGGCGTGCACGCGCTATCGGAGGAGCTGCTGCAGGCAGCGCGCGCGGCCTGCGACGCCCATGGCGCCGCGCTCGTCTTCGACGAGGTCCAGACGGGCATGGGGCGCACGGGCACGCTGTGGGCCTACGAGCAGACGGGCGTTGTGCCCGATGCGATCACCGTCGCCAAGGCGCTCGGGGGCGGGCTTCCGATCGGGGCGCTCGTGACCGGCGAGCGGTTGGCCGACGTGCTCGTGCCGGGAGATCACGGATCGACCTTCGCCGGCGGCCCGGTGGTCGCGGCGGCCGCGCTCGCGGCGCTCGAGGTGACCGACGACGCTGTGTTGCTCGCACGCGTGATGGAGCTGGGCGCCATGCTCGCCGACGGCCTCGAGCGTCTGCCCCACGTGGTTTCGGTGCGCGGACGGGGGCTGATGCTGGCCTGCGAGCTGGACGTGGACGCCCCTGCGGCCACGCGGCGGGCATTGCTCGAGCAGCGTCTGGTGCTCAACGCCACCGGTCCCACCACCCTGCGTCTGCTGCCGGCGCTGACCGTCACGGAGGCCCAGATCGCCGAGGGGCTCGAGCGGCTGGGCACCGCGCTCGAGGTCTGAGACCGTGAGGCGCGAGCTGGAGGGGGGCTTCGAGCTCGACGACGATCGCGCCCGTATCGATCTCGCGGCCGTGCACTCCTACATCAGCGGCGAGTCCTACTGGGGGCGCGGACGCACCCGCGAGTTCATCGCGCGGACGATCGCGGGATCCCAGCGGGTGATGGGGCTGTATGCGGGGGACGAGCAGGTGGGCTTCGCCCGCGCCGTCACCGATGGGGTGACCGTCGCCTACCTGGCCGACGTGTACGTGCTCTAGCCATATCGCGGCAAGGGCTTGGGATTGGCGCTGGTGCAGGCGATCGTCGACGGTGCCTCCAGCGATGAGATCCACTGGCTGTTGCACACGGCTGACGCCGGTTGGCTCTACGAGAAGCTCGGATTCAGCTCGCGCCCGGCCCGCTTTCCGTTGATGGAACGCCCGCGCGGCTACGATTCCAGCCGGTGAGCAGCGAGAACGTGATCCCCCAGACCAGGACGGCCTCCTACGAGGCCGATCCCGCGCAGGTCCACCGCGTGCTGCTGCTCTACTCCGGCGGCCTCGACACGAGCGTGATGCTCAAGTGGATCCAGGACTCATATGAAGCCGAGGTCGTCTGCCTGACCGTCAACCTCGGCCAGCCCGGCGAGGACTACGAGGTGATCGAGAGCAAGGCCCTGGGGCTCGGCGCGCTCGAGTGCCATGTCGTCGACGCGCGCGAGGAGTTCGCCCGCGAGTACATCGTCCCCGCGATCAAGGCCAACGCCCTCTACGGTGGCGGCTACCCGCTGTTCACGGCGCTGGGACGTCCGCTGATCGCAAAGCTCGCCGTCGAGCACGCCCGCCGCAGCGGCTGCGACACGATCGCCCATGGCTGCACGGGCAAGGGCAACGACCAGGTGCGTATCGAGGCGACCGTCGCCACGCTCGCACCCGAGCTGAAGGTCATCGCGCCCGTGCGCTCGTGACAGATGGGGCGCGAGGAGGAGATCGCCTACGCGCGCGAGCACGGGATCCCGATCAAGGGCGGGGCCGAGGTGACCCCCTACTCGATCGACGACAACCTCTGGGGCCGCTCCTCCGAGGGCCGCTGGATCGAGGACCTCGACCACGCCCCCGAGGACGACGTCTTCCAGCTCGTAACCCGGCCCGAGGAGGCTCCCGACGAGGCCGAGACGGTCGAGCTGAGCTTCGAGCGCGGAGTTCCCGTGGCGCTGAACGGGGAGCGCCTGCCCCTCGTCGAGCTGATCGAACGGGCAGCGGACATCGCGGCCCGCCACGGCGTCGGCATCGTCGACCACATCGAGGACCGGATCGTCGGGCTGAAGGTCCGCGACATCTACGAGGCGCCGGCCGCCGCGCTGCTGCTGCCCGCCCACCAGGAGCTCGAGCACCTGGTGTGCACGATCCACCAGAACCAGTTCAAGAGCCAGCTCGACCGCCAGTGGGCCTACCTGGTCTATGCGGGCCTGTGGTGGGAGCCCCTGCGCGGCGACCTCGACGCCTACATGGACAGCGTCAACGAGCACGTCACCGGGAAGATCGGCCTGAAGCTCTACAAGGGCCATGCGCGCGTGGTCACCCGCTCGGCCCCCAGCGCCGTATACGACGCGTCGCTGGCCTCCTTCTCCGAGTCCGGCGGTCTTTTCTCTCAAACTGCGTCCCCCGGCTTCATCGAGCTGTGGTCGCTGCAGTCGCGCATGGCGTGGCGACTGCATAACGAGTAGCGCAGCCGGGTAGCATCAGGCTCGTGAACGGAACCGGCTACAGGATCCTCGGCTACGCCGTGTGGCATGGCGGCAAGTGGTACCTGGCGCGCAGACTGCCCTCCCCGCGGGCGCTTGCGCTGTCGGCAGCCACCGCCGCGAGCGTGCTCGGCGCGGCCACCGTTCTCGCCCGCCGCCTCGCCGCCTGAGGCCGCTTCCGGACGATCTGGCGTCGTCCGAGGCCACCCTTAGATTTCGGGCTCGATGATGCCCGAAGAAAGCGAGAGCAGGGGAGGCGAGGGCGGCTTGGGACGCGAGGTACCGGGCAGGCGCAGCGAGGGCGATCTGCTGGCCGAACGGCGTGCCCGTCGCGCGGCTGAGAGCGGCGAGGTCATCCTGACCCGGCGAGCCGAGGCGGCCGAAGCGACGGTTCAGACCCTCGAACGTCACGTCGCCACCCTGCAGGATCGCCTGCTCGACGCCGAGGAGGACCTGCGGCGCACGGCCGAGCTGCTCGAGATCGAGAAGGCGGCTGCGCACGAGCGCGAGCACGAGCTGCGCCGGGTCAAGCAGCGCGAGTACGCCGAGCAGCAGCTGCGGGTCGAGGCCGAGGAGCGGCTCACCCTGGTCACCGAGACGGGTTCCCGGCTCGATCGCGAGAGCCGTGCCGAGAGCGAGCTGCTGGCAAACCGTCTGGGTGCGAGTGAGCGCGAGGCACGCGATCTAGCCGAGCGGCTCGAGCGCCTGCAGCGCCAGCTGGCGGAGGCCGAGCAGGCAGCCGCCGCGGAGCGCGCGGCAGTGCACCGCGCCGAGGACCAGCTGCAGGCGCGCTTGGCCGATCTCGAGAGCCGCGCCAACCAGATGCAGCAGGGCCTCGCCGAGGAGCGCGCGGCGCGCGAGCGCTCAGAGGCTCTGGTTGGGGAGATGCGCGAGGGACACCGCACGATGGAAGGCCTCGTCGGCGAGATGAAGGGGATCGTCGCCCGCCTCACCAGGGCGATCACCGAGCAGGCACGACCGCAGCCCGAGCCCCAGCCGGTGGGGACGGAGATGGCGGACGCGCTGGCTGCTGCCGTCGAGCGTCTGCGGGCCAGGGCCGAAGCCTCGGATCAGCCCGACGCCGGCTCGACTCGGGGGGCCGCCTCCCAGACGATTCCGCAGGACGAGCTCCCGTCGCACAAGCACGCAATGTCTGCGATCGGGCGCTGGAAATTGCGACGCAAACAGCGACGCGGTCGCTGAGGCTCCGCCGCCCGGATGCCTAGCATGCAGTTCACGTGAGCCCCTCCTCCTGCGCACACCTCCACGTGCACTCCGAGTACTCGCTGCTCGACGGCGCGTGCAAGATCGAGGCACTGGCCAAGCGCGCCGCCGAGTTCGGACAGCCGGCGCTGGGACTGACAGACCACGGGGTCATGAACGGCGCGGTGGAGATGTACAAGGCCTGCAGGGCCCACGACGTCAAGCCGATCATCGGCTGCGAGATCTACTTCGTGGACGATCACGCGGCGAGCTCCACGGGCATGCGTACCGAGCGCAACCACCTGACGCTCCTCGCGTCCAGCGACGCGGGCTATCGCAACCTCGTCAAGCTGTCCTCGGCCGGCTTCCTGGAAGGCCTGAACCGAGGCAAGCCGACCGTCGATCTCACCCAGATCGAGCGCCACTCCGAGGGCGTGATCGCGCTCACGGGCTGCCTGGCCTCGCGCTTCTGTCAGCGCCTACTGGAGGATCGCCCCGAGGAGGCCCGCGCGCACGCCGATGACTTGGTGCGCGTGTTCGGAGCCGAGAACGTCTACTTCGAGGTGCAGAAGAACGGGCTCGCCCCCCAGGACAAGTGCAACGAGGGCATCGTGCGGATCGCCAAGGAGATGGGCGGCAGCCTCGTCGGCACGGGCGATGTCCACTACCTGCGCCGGGAGGACTACGAACACCACACAGCCCTGCTTTGCGTGCAGACCAAGAGCACGCTGGCGGCGCCGAAGATGACCTTCGACACGAACGAGTTCTACCTGCGCGACAGCGAGGAGATGACCACGGCTTTCGCCGAGTGGCCGGAGGCGATCGCCAGCACGCTCGAGATCGCGGAGCGCTGCTCGGTCGACATCGAGCTGGGCAAGCAGCTGATCCCGAGCTTCAAGACTCCGGATGCCAGCAGCGAGCGCGAGTACCTGCGTGAGCGCGTCCAGGAGGGCCTGCGCCTGCGCTACGGCGACCCGCCGCCGGCGGAGGCAGTGCAGCGCATGGACATGGAGCTCGACGTGATCGACCGCATGGGCTTCAACGCCTACTTCCTGATCGTGTGGGACTTCGTCAAGTTCGCCAAGGAGAACGGCATCGCCGTCGGGCCGGGCCGTGGCTCGGCGGCCGGCTCGATCGTGGCGTACTGCCTGGCGATCACCGACGTCGATCCGCTTCAGTACAACCTTCTGTTCGAGCGCTTCCTGAACCCCGAGCGCGTGTCGATGCCCGATATCGACATCGACTTCTCGGTGCGCGGGCGCGAGCGTGTGATGCGTTACGTGACCGAGAAGTACTGGCGCGAGTCGGTCGCCCAGATCGTCACCTTCGGCAAGATGTTCCCGCGCGCGGCCACCCGAGACGCGGCGCGTGTGCTCGGCTATGACTACGGCGCAGGCGACCGCCTGGCAAAGCTGATCCCCGATCCGATCATGGGCCGCTCGCCCTCCTTCGAGGAATGCATGAAGACGGGACAGCCGCTGCGCAAGGCCTGCGACGAAGACCCCACGGCGAAGCAGATCGTCGAGGTGGCGCAGGGCCTCGAGGGGATCGTGCGCAACTCCTCGATCCACGCCGCTGCGGTCGTGATCGCTGATCGCCCGCTGACGGACATCGTGCCGCTGCAGCTCGCCGACGCGGGCACCGACGAGAACGGCGAGAAAATCTTCCGCACGGTCACACAGTTCTCGATGAAGCCAATCGAGGAGATCGGCATCCTCAAGATGGACTTCCTCGGACTGCGCAACCTGGACGTGATCGAGGACGCGCTGGACATCATCGAGCGCTCAACCGGCGCGCGCCCCGACATGACCACGCTGCCGCTGGACGACGTGAAGACGTATGAGATGCTCGCGCGCGGCGACTCGATCGGCGTGTTCCAGTTCGAGTCCGAGGGCATGCGCGAGGCGCTCAAGAAGGTCCGCCCCGACGAGTTCAACGACCTGGTGGCGCTGAACGCTCTCTACCGCCCCGGCGCCATGGATCAGATCCCGGTGTATGCCAAGGGCAAGCACAACCCGCAGGCCATCTCCTACCCGGACGAGCGCCTGCGGGCGATCCTCGAGTCCTCCAACGGCGTGATCCTCTACCAAGAGCAGGCGATGCAGATCTCCAAGGAGCTCGCGGGCTTCTCTGGGGCCAAGGCGGACGATCTGCGCAAGGCCATCGGCAAGAAGAACCGCAAGGCGATGGCGGCGCTGAAGCCCGAGTTCGTCGAGGGCTGCAAGGCATCGGGCACGAAACCGGACGTGATCGAGTTCCTGTGGAACACCAACGAGAAGTCCGCCGACTACTCCTTCAACAAGAGCCACGCCGCCTGCTACGGGCTGATCGCCTACCGCACGGCATGGTTGAAGGCGAACTACACCGCCGAGTACATGGCCGCGCTGATCTCCTCGGTGATGTCCACCAAGGACAAGGTCCCGTTCTTCGTCGCCCGTTGCGAGGAGATGGGCATCGAGATCCTGCCGCCCGACGTGAACCTCTCAGACCACGAGTTCACCGTCATCGACGGCGACATCCGCTTCGGGCTGGACGCGGTCAAGGGCGTCGGCTACCAGGCCGTGGAGGCGATCAAGCGCGCACGCGGCGAGGACGGCGAGTTCAAATCGATCTGGGACTTCTGTGAGCGTGTGGACAACCGCACGGTCAACAAGAAGGCGATCGAGGCACTGATCAAGTGCGGCGCGCTCGGCTCGACGGGCGCCACGCGCAAGGGCATGCTGGAAGTGCTCGAGCAGGCGCAGGCGGCCGGTCAGAAGATCCAGCAGGACGCGCAGATCGGTCAGGGATCGATCTTCGACCTGCAGGAAGAGACGCCCAGCCCGGCGAGCCAGTCCGGTCAGGGAGCCGCGATGATCGGCCTTGGTCGGCCCGTGCACCCGATGATCCCGAGCGAGGAGTTCGACCAGCCAGAGCTACTGGCGTGCGAGAAGGAAGCGATCGGCCTGTTCGTCTCGGCCCACCCCCTCAAGCCGCTACGCGATGCGCTGCGAGCACGCGTCGACTGCTCGATATCCGCGCTTGCGGACCGTCGCGACAAGGACTGGGTGACGGTCGGGGGGATCATCACCGAGACCAAGAAGATCAGGACGCGCAGCGGCGATCACATGATGTTCGCGACGCTCGACGATCTCCAGGGAGCGGTCGAGATCCTCGTGTTCGGCAAGGCGCTGGGCGAGCACGAGGCGGCGCTAGCGGTCGACGAGGTGGTGCTCATCAAGGGTCGCGTCGACCACAAGGAGGCCGGCAAGACCTGTCTGGTGGTGCAGAGCGCTGAGAGCTTCGCCCCGACCCAGGAGGAGATCGAGCGCGCGAGCGCCCAGGCACAGGCGGCCAGCGCTGCGGCAACAGCCAAGGCGCGCCCAGTGCTGCTGAGCGTCGAGGCCGCTGAGCTCTCGCCCAGCGCGTTCGACGAACTGAGGCAGGCGATCGAGGATTTCCCGGGAGCGGCGGAGGTGCTGCTCGACATCCACACCAGCACGGGAACCCGGCGCTTTCGTCTGGGCGAGGAGTATCGCGTCCAGCACACGCCGACCCTCCGTGCCGAGCTCGAACACGCCCTCGCGCCGGTCGCCTCGGCGCCTAGTGCCGCCACGGCTTAGGCCCAAGCTGACCCTCAGCTGCGCTTGGCTTTGGCCTTCGGCCCCCGCGCTTTGGCTTTGGCGGCGCGTTCCTTCAAGCCTTTGGCGCGCAGTGCCACCGCCGCCCCGACTTCAGCGGCCGATGCTCCCTTGCGATCCTCACCGGGGGTCTCGAGCACACACGGCAAGCCCTGCAAGGCGGGACTCGAGAGGAAAGCCGCGCAACCCTTCTCGCCGAGCTCGCCCTGCCCGACGTTGGCGTGACGGTCGCGGTTGGATCCCAGCGCGGTCTGGGAGTCGTTGAGGTGCAAGGAGCCAACGCGATCGAGGCCGATCTTGGCGTCGATCTCGGCCACGGCCGCGTCCATCCCGGCGATCGTGCGGATGTCATAGCCGGAGGCGAACAGGTGGCAGGAGTCCAGGCAGAGGCCAATGCGCTGATGGGCTCCGCAGGCGTCGATCAGCGCGGCCAGCTCGTCGAACGAGCGCCCGAGCGTCCCGCCGGCCCCGGCCGTGTCCTCCAGGTGAAGCGGGCATGTCTCGCTGTCTGCCAGCGCCTCGCGGATCGTCTCCCCGGCGCGGGCGATCGCCTCGCCGACGTCACCGGTCTTGGCCGAGCCGGGATGCAGCACCACGCCGCTTGCGCCGATCATGGCGCCCACACGCAGCGAGTTGGTCAATGAGGCAAGCGATTTGGAGCGGATCTCGGGGTCCTCGCTGGCGCAGTTGAGCAGGTACACGGCGTGGATCAGCACAGCGTCGATCGGGCTCTGATCGATCGCCTCCCTGAACGCCGCCACGTCATCCGCGGGGTAGCTGGAGGCCTTCCACATGCGTGGCGACTGGTTGAAGATCTGGATCGCGGTGCAGTCGCGCTCGAGACCGCGCTTGACCGCGTTGGGCAGACCGCCGGCGGGAGAGACGTGCGCTCCGATTAGCATGGCGCGATTATGAGGGTTCGCTTCGCACCGTCGCCTACAGGTGCGCTCCACATCGGTGGCGCGCGCACCGCGCTGTTCAACTGGCTGCTCGCCCGGCACGAGCACGGCGAGATGGTGCTGCGTATCGAGGACACCGACCGCGAGCGCTCCACGCCCGAGAACATCGAGCAGATCCTCGACGCGTTGCGCTGGCTGGAGATCGACTGGGACGTCGGTCCGATCCTGCAGACGGAGCGCTCGGAGCGCCACCGCGAAGCCCTGGAGGCGCTGCTGGAGAGCGGGCACGCCTACCGCTCGAGCGCGGCCGCGGCCGACGTCAAGACGTTCAAGGAGCTCCACGGCGCCGAGCGAGGCTTCCGCGGCACGCCTGAGCCAGACGGAGCTGTGCGCCTGCATGTGCCCGAAGAGGGCGCCACGGTCGTCCACGATGTGATCCGCGGCGAGACTCGCTTCGAGCACATCCACATGGACGACCCTGTGATCGCTCGGGCGGATGGATCGGTGCTCTACAACTTCGCAGTCGCGATCGACGATCTCGACGCCGGCATCACCCACGTGGTCCGCGGCGAGGACCATCTCTCCAACACCCCCAAGCAGTTGCTGGTGTTGGAGGCCGCGCGCGCTGTGGGTATCGGCGATGGCGCCCCGCTGCCGATCTACGCGCACCTGCCGCTGCTGCACGGGCCCGACGGCAAGAAGCTCTCCAAGCGCCACGGCGCAGCCTCGGTACAGGAGCTGCGCGACGCGGGCTACCTGCCGGAGGCGGTGCGCAACTACCTGGCGCTGCTCGGCTGGGGGGCGGGCGATGACGAGACGGTGCTCTCCACCGCGGAGCTGATCGATCGCTTCACGCTCGAGCGCGTCAGCCGTAACCCTGCGCGCTTCGACGAGGTCAAGCTCCGCTGGCTCAACGGCCTCTACATCCGCAACCTCCCGCTTCAGGAGCTGACGCGGCGCCTGGAAGACTTCACCGCCCGCAGCGGGCTCGAAGGTGCAGCTCGCATCAGCCAGGAGAAGATCCACACACTCGCCGACTTCTGGCCGCTTGCAGGCTCGCTGTTCGATGGGCCCAGCGACGACCCCAAGGCGCGCGAGCGCTGGTTGGGGGAGGAGGGGCGCGAGGCGCTCTCGCAGGCACGCAGCGCCCTGGCGCAGGCCCCGGGTTTTGACGAGGAGGCGGTGGGGGAGGCCCTTGGAGCCGTGGTCACGCGGCGCGAATCCAAGCCGCGCGAGGTCTATCAGCCGCTGCGCGTAGCCCTCACCGGCACAACCGTCTCTCCCGGCATCTTCGAGAGCCTCGCCCTGCTCGGACGCGAGGAGTCGCTCCAGCGCATCGACAGCGCGCTTGCGGGCAAGGATCGACTCGACAAATAGGCTCAACCATTCGTCCGTAGCTGCCGATA
Organism: Solirubrobacteraceae bacterium; assembly: GCA_036264155.1. Classification (GTDB taxonomy): domain Bacteria; phylum Actinomycetota; class Thermoleophilia; order Solirubrobacterales; family Solirubrobacteraceae; genus Palsa-744. The sequence continues at coordinate 41,852 of DATARM010000086.1, read as the reverse complement.
GTGCCCCCATAGCGGAATCCCCGACCTGGATGGTCGGGCGAACCCAAGGAAGGGGTTTGACGGAATGCAGGCAACAGTTGCGGCAAAGAAGCTGAACGCCCAGACCAAGTCCAAGGACACCAAGCAGCCCCGCCCGGCACAAGCCGTGGCGCGTGCCAACGGATCGGCCCAGCCAGCGGGCGAGCGCCACCAGAACGAGGGCCACGGCCGTCGCCTGACGATGGCATTTGAAGCGCTCGAGGCCTTCCCTGCTCTGGCTGAGTCACGCGACAGGCTCCTGACCGTGATCTCCAAGGATCACGTGGCAACCGCCGACGTCGTCTCGGCCGTCGAGTCGGACGTCGCCCTGATCATCGCCGTACTGCGACTCGCCAACCGTGTAAACGACGGGCGCGCCAAAGTCGACACCGTCGTGGGCGCCGTCGAGGCGTTGAGCCCGCAGACGGTTCAGGCCGTGGCCAGCCGTGTGCGCACATTCGACTTCTTCGAGCGCGCGAGCGTGTGGGACGCTGCTCCCGAGCGCTTTCGCCTGCACGCTCTCGCCACCCAGCACGCGGCCGACCGCGTCGCTGCGGAGGTCGGCTATGAGAACCGAGACCGACTGACGGTCACGAGCCTGCTCCACGACGTGGGCAAGCTCGTGCTGCTGCACGCCTACCCCGGCTACCCCTCCCAGGTGCACCGCGGGGCGCGCACGCCCGAGGAGCGCATCCACCAGGAGCGCCGCGAGCTGGGCGTCGACCACGCGCTCGTGGGCGGCGTGCTGATCCGCCGCTGGGGCCTGCCCGCGAGCGTGGCCGGCCCGATCGAGCGCCACCACAACCCCGACGCCGACGGTGAGGCCGCCTTCATCCGCCTCGCAGACATGCTCGCCCACTACGAGCAGGGCGCACGCGTTTCGCCGACGGAGATGCTGCAGACGGCTCGCTCGGTGGGACTGGGGCCGCAGGAGCTCAGGCGCGTGATGTACGAGCTGCCGAGCTCGACCAGCCAGCGCCAGCGTCACGTCGACCCGTGCCCGTTGTCAGGGCGCGAGCTGGGAGTGCTCCAGCGCCTGGCCGAAGGCAAGGTCTACAAGCAGATCGCCCACGAGCTGACGCTCTCCACGAGCACGGTGCGCACGCACCTGCACAACATCTACGGCAAGCTCGGGGCGGTCGACCGTGCCCAGGCGGTGCTGATCGCCAACGAGCGCGGCTGGTTGTAGGGCGCTTGCATCACTAGGATCGAGATCACCTCGCAACAGCCACGCGCCGGCGGAGGCAGAAGCATGATCTCGATAACGAGCAAGTCACCATATGCAGTTCAGGCACTCGCCGAGCTCGGGCGAAGCGCAGGACCCGACCCCGTGCCGATCGGCGAGCTGGCCCGCCGCCGTGATGTTCCGGTGCAGTTCCTCGAGCAGCTGTTTGCGGTGCTCAGGCGCGCCGGGATCATCAGCTCCCAGCGCGGCGTCAAGGGTGGCTACCGCTTCGCCCGCGATCCCTCGACGGTGACTGTGCTCGAGGTCGTAGAGCTGCTCGACGGTCCAGTCGGCCCCGATGCCGAGGGCCCGTTTGCGGATGCCGCTGAGGCCACCCGCAAGGTGCTCAGGGAGACCACGATCGCCGATGTGATCGAGCGCGAGCTGCGCGACGCGGGCGCGAGCATGTACCACATCTGACCAACGCGCCACTCGCGCCAGCTGGACAGGCGCCCAAGAAATGGTTCCTCCAGTTGACAAAGCGCGCCGCGCTAGTAGCCTGCGTCGACCGGGATGCGACTATGGAGGGTTGCCGATGCGCGGGCCGAGGGACTCTGGCTGATGAGGGAGCAGGAAGGTCGATGAGACGCATGTTGGCCCCGGGCCTGCTCGTGGCTGCGGCGCTTTCGCTGGGGCTGGCCACCAGCAACGCGGACATCTCCGCGAGCGTCACCGAAGGCCCGGAACAGAAGCTGACCCCGGCCGCAGGGGAACTGAGTGGCATGGGCCTGCTCGGCTTCAGCGTGTCGATGTCAGCCGATGGCCAGACGGCGCTGGTGGGTGCCCCGGCCGACAACGGCTACGCGGGAGCGGCGTGGGTGTGGAGGCGCTCTGGCGGCGAATGGGTGCAGCAGGGCGGTCCGCTGACGGCCTCCGAACCGGGCAGTGAAGATGAATCGTGTGAAGAAGAACCCGCAAGCGCGAGCAGCGAAGAAGGCCCTGAATGTGGCTTTGGCCGAGCGGTGGCGCTGTCTGCCGACGGCAACACAGCGCTGATAGGAGCGCCACGGGAGAACAACCAGCAGGGAGCGGCGTGGGTGTTCACCCGCGTTGGCGGGACGTGGTCTCCGTCGTTCGAGTTGATGGGCACGGGGGAGACCCTACGAGGCCGCTTTGGCCGGGCCGTGGCCCTGTCCGTCGACGGCAGCACGGCGATCGTCAGCGCTCCCGGCAACGAATCGGGGCATGGACGGGTGTGGGCGTTCAAGCGTTCAGGCTCGACCTGGTCGCAGCAGGGCTCGTCGTTCGTCGGTGCGGGCACGGTCGGTGAAGCGCACTTCGGCTCGAGCTTGGCGCTGGCCGGCAACGGCGAAACTGCGGTGATCGGCGCTCCGGGTGACAGCGATCATCTGGGTGCCGCCTGGGTGTTCACGCGCACGGGTGAAGAATGGAGCGAACAGGGCTCCAAGCTCACCGGCTCGGGCGCTGAGGGCGAAGCGCGCTTTGGCGCGAGCGTTGCGCTCTCGGGCGATGGGACCACGGCTCTGGTCGGGGCTCGCGATCAGACCGAAGGCAAGGGCGCGGTGTGGGTGCTCGACTCGACGGGATCTGGCTTCAATGCGCAGGGGACGCCGCTCACGGGCGTTGGGGAAGCAGGTGAAGAATTCGGCTACAGCGTTGCGCTCTCGGGCGACGGGAGCTCAGCTCTGATCGGCGCTCCGCGCGATCACAGCGCACGCGGTGTGGCCTGGCTGTTCAGCCGTTCGGGAACGAGCTGGAGCACCTCGCCCAAGCTGCTTGAAGGTGGCGGCGGGGAGCTAGGCAAGGCCTGGTTCGGCGCGAGCGTGTCGCTCGCGAGCGATGCCCGCAGCGCGTTGGTGGGAACCCCTGGGGACCACGCCAAAGCGGGAGCCGCTTTCGTCTTCGGCCCAAGCCCGAGCGTGGTCGGCGTGAGCCCCAACCAGGGCTCCACCGCCGGGGGTACGACGGTGACGATCAGCGGAGCCAACCTCGGAGAAGCAAGCGCCGTGAGCTTTGGTGCCAGCGCCGCTGCCAGCTTCACTGTGACTTCGTCCTCGAGCATCACCGCAGTCTCACCGCCGGGCCACGGAACGGTGGACATCACCGTGCAGAGCGCCTACGGAACGAGCCTCTCGAGCTCGCGCGATCGCTTCAGATACGTGGCTGAAGGCACGGGCTCGGGCTCCGGTACGAGCACGAGTACAAGCCCTCAAGGGAGCGCGACGGGCAGTGGATCGGGCGGCGTGCTCGGTTTCAGCTCCAGCTCGGGCGGCGGCTGCGGCGTGAGCCTGCTGGCAAAGCGGATCATGGTGCTCGGCGGGCGAGCATCGGTCAGGCTGCGCGGCGCCGGGGTGGGGCGCTGTGCGGGCAAGCTGCGGTTGCGAATGAAGGTGCGGGCGGCGCCCGGCAAGTTCACGCTGAAGACGATCGCCACCGGCACCTTCACCCTCATCCCCGGTCGAACGGCCGTGGTGAGGATGAAGTTGAACGCTGCCGGACGTGGGCGCTTCAGTGCCGGGCACGGACACCTGAACGCAAGTCTGCTGCTCGTGCGCTCATCCCCGGCGCCGCTGTTGGCAAGAACAGCAATCGTGAGCCTTGCACGCGCACCGAGTGTCAGGAAGGCGACACCCAGGAAGTAGGATCGCGGTAGGGCAGGACTGGGGTTCGCTGCACTATTGTCGTGAACGTATGTCCCGAATCCCGATCAACATTGCAGAGTTGGTGGGAGGCACGCCGGTTATATGCCTGCCCAGGCTGCTCGAGGGCACCGCAGCCGCCGACAGTGGTGTGCAGCTGTTCGCCAAGCTCGAGGCCTTCAACCCGGGTGGGAGCGTCAAGGACCGCATTGGCGTGGCAATGATCGAGGCGGCCGAGGCCGAGGGGAGGATCGAGCCGGGGCGCACCACGATCGTGGAGGCCACGAGCGGCAACACGGGGATTGCGCTTGCGTTCGTGTGCGCGGCCAAGGGCTATGACCTGGTGCTGACGTTGCCCCAGGGCATGAGCCGCGAGCGCGAGAGCCTGCTGCGCCTTTACGGGGCGCGGGTGGACATCACCGAGTCGATGGGAGGCATGGGCGAGGCGGTGGCAGCCGCGCGGGCGATGGCCGAGCGCAGCGACGTGTTCCTCCCCGACCAGTTCTCGAACCCGGCCAACCCCGAGGCCCACAGGCGCACCACGGGTCCCGAGATCGCAAGCGCGCTCGAGCAGGACGTGGACGTGCTCGTGGCGGGCGTGGGGACGGGCGGCACGATCACGGGCGTCGGCGAGTACCTGCGCGAGCACGTGAACTCCCAGCTGCAGGTGGTGGCGGTGGAGCCGCTCGGCTCCTCGGTGCTCTCGGGCGGGCGCCCCGGACCGCATCGCATCCAGGGCATCGGCGCAGGCTTCGTTCCCCCCGTGCTCAACCGCGAGCTGATCGACGAGGTCATCCCCGTCAGCGACGACGACGCGATCCACACTGCATGGCGCTGCGCCAAGCACGCGGGCCTGCTCGCCGGGATCTCCTGCGGGGCAGCCATGTGGGCTGCACTGCAGGTCGCCGAGCGCCCCGAGTCCAAGGGCAAGAGGATTGTCGTGATCATGCCCGACTCCGGCGAGCGCTACGTCTCCCAAGCCTTCTTCGCCCCCTGAGGGCACCCGGCGTCTGTCCACGTGCCACCAGCACGCGGACAGCCACCGTGCACCCTCAGACGGTTGCTCCCAAACCGAAATAGAAGCATTTTCAGGGGCGCCCCTCGGGGGGCGCGGAGGGTTCGCAGTGTCACGATTTCGGTTGCACGCGCAACGGCACCGGGTTCTGGCGCTACGCTGTTGCGATGGCTGGATTCGACGCGTTCGCGCGGGTCGTCAAAGAGGTTCGCCGCGACGTGGTGGCCGCCCGCGACCGCGACCCTGCGGCCCGTGGTGTGGGCCGGGTGGAGATCCTCACCACGTGGCCGGGTATCCACGCGCTGCTGGCCTATCGCGTAGCGCACGCGCTCCAGCAGGCGGGCATGCCCCTGATGCCGAGGCTGATCTCGATGATCACGCGGACGGTGACAGGCATCGAGATCCACCCCGCGGCACGCATCGGGGAAGGGCTGTTCATCGATCATGGCACGGGCGTGGTGATCGGCGAGACGGCCGATATCGGAAACGACGTGACGCTCTATCAGGGGGTGACGCTGGGAGGTACGGGATTCGCCGCCGGCAAGCGCCACCCAACGGTGCAGGACAACGTCACGATCGGCTCCGGCGCCAAGCTGCTGGGACCGATCACGGTCGGCCACGGAGCCAAGATCGGCGCCAACAGCGTGGTCATCACCGACGTGCCTCCGAACTCGACCGTGGTGGGCAACCCCGGGCATCCGGTGAGGGTGGACGGTCGGCGGGTGGAGGGTCCGGACGCGGACTGGATCCACCTGCCCGACCCGATCGCCGAGGCGATCCAGGCGCTCTCCGGGCGAATCGCCACGCTCGAACGGATGATCGCCGAGCTCTCCGACGGCGAGACCAAGCCGCTGGCCGAGGTGCGGCCCTTGCGGACAGTGAAGGGTCCTAATCCGGCTGGGGGCTAGGGCCCCGGAACGGCAATCACGCTTAGACCGTCGATCCCGGCAAAGTCAGCGGGGTTGCACGTGTACAAGGGAAGATCGTTGGCGATCGCTGTGGCGGCGATCATCGCGTCGAAGGCTCGTGCGGCCGGCTTGCGTCCAGCTCGGCGGAGCGACGCAGAGACCCGCCCGAAGGCGCGGGCGGCATTCGCATCGAACGGGATCGGCTCGAAATCGGCCTCCACCTGCTGCAGTCGGGCCTGGCGGTCACTTCGCTCGGTCTGGTCGCGGGCGGCGAGGGGGCCGAGGGACAGCTCCGCGAGCGTCACTGCGGTGATCAGCGATGTATCGGGAAGCGGAGCGCCTGCATCGGTGAGACTGCTCAGCGCGATGACAGTCGAGGTGTCGAGGATGCCCTGATTGTGAGACTGCCTGGCGCTCACAGGCGTTGGTCGATCAGCTCGTCGATATCGGCACGCAGACGGTCGGCGTCGACCGCTGGAAGCAGCCGGTGGCGCGCAATCAAGGCCTTGGTGGACATCGGAGGGCGAGCGAGGGCCCGAAGTTCGGCCACGGGCTTGCCGGAGCTCGTGATCGTTATCTGCTCGCCGCGGGCAGCACGCTCGACAACGTCGCCACCGTGATTACGCAGGTCGCGGATGCTCACATTGGCCACGCCATCCACTGTATCACGCGTGATACAGCCCTTGTTGACGTCGTTCTCCACATGCCTCTCCCCGACCATCTCGCCCTCCGAGGACGCATCTATGCTGGACAGGTGGCCGCCAACCCCCATGCTGAGCACCTTCGGGAGCTGTTGGAAGGGCTGAACGAGCCGCAGCGAGAGGCTGTCACTCACGGTGAGGGACCGCTGCTGATACTGGCCGGTGCAGGCAGTGGCAAGACCCGAGTGCTCACGCATCGGATCGCCTTCCTGATCTACACCGACCAGGCGCAGGCGGGGGAGATCCTGGCGATCACCTTCACCAACAAGGCCGCCAAGGAGATGCGCGAGCGCGTCGAGCAGCTGCTCGGTCGCGCCACCCGCGGCATGTGGCTGATGACCTTCCACGCCGCCTGCGCGCGGATCCTGCGCGCAGAGGCCGACCGCCTCGGCTACACGCGCCAGTTCACGATCTACGACCAGGCAGACTCACGGCGTCTGGCCAAGCGCTCGGCGGACGCCGTGGGCGTCGACTCCAAGCGCTACACGCCGGCCTCGATCCTCAACCAGATCTCCGCGGCCAAGAACCGCCTGGCCGACGCCGAGTCCTACCGCCAAACGGCGGCCTCGCCGTATGAGGAGATGATCGCCGAGGTCTACGACATCTACGAGCGCGACCTGCACCGCATGAACGCAATGGACTTCGACGACCTGCTCTTTCGCACCGTCAACCTGCTCGAGCTGTTCGAGCACGTGCGCGAGCGCTACACGAGCACCTTCCGCCACGTGCTCGTGGACGAGTACCAGGACACCAACCACGCGCAGTATCGACTCCTGCAGCTGCTCGTCGGGGGGGGACGCCCGCCGAGCGGGGAAGAGGCCCTCCGCGGCGACCGACCCACCTACGCCGGACCGGTCGGGCATCGCAACCTGGCGGTGGTGGGGGACGACTCCCAGTCAATCTACAGTTTTCGGGGCGCTGATGTGAGGAATATCCTCGACTTCCAGGACGACTTCCCCGACTCCCGCGTGGTCAAGCTCGAGCAGAACTATCGCTCGACCGAGACGATCCTGCAGGCGGCCAACGCCGTCATCGCGAACAACCGCGGCGGCATCGCCAAGCGGCTGTGGAGCGAGAACGGCCAGGGCGATCAGATTCAGCTGCGTCCGCTCGACGACGAGCATGCCGAGGCGCGGTATGTGGTGGGGGAGGTCGAGCGCTTGGTCGACGAGGGCGCCTCGCGCTCGGAGATCGCGGTGCTGTATCGCACCAATGCCATGTCACGCGTGATCGAGGACACGCTCGTGCGTCGCGAGATCGCCTACCAGGTGATCGGCGGCACGAAGTTCTACGAGCGGGCGGAGATCAAGGACGCGATCGCCTACCTCCAGCTGCTGGCCAACCCCTTCGACGTGGTCAGCTTCACACGCGTCGCCAACTCGCCCCGACGCGGCATCGGGCAGACATCGCTCTCACGGGTGACGAGCTTCGCGGCCTCGATGGACATGTCGGTTTGGGATGCGGCGGCCACCCCCGAGCAGATACCGGGTCTCGGTACGGCGGCCGTGAAGGCGTTGCGGCGCTTCATGGACACGATGCAGGAGCTTCGCGCGATGGCTGGTCTCGGCGGCGAGGACTCGGCTGAGGGCGCGGGCCAGGAGACCTCACCGCCGGCAATCGGAGAGCTGGTCGAGGCGCTGCTCTCCCAGAGCGGGTATATCGAGGCGCTGGAGGCAGAGCGCTCGATCGAGGCCCAGGGCCGGATCGAGAACCTCGAGCAGCTGGTCGAGGTGGGGCGCGAGTTCGACGTGGCCGCGGCCGACGGCGAGGGTACGCTCGATGTCTTCCTGCAGGAGATCGCGCTCGTGGCCGATGCCGACACGCGCAGCGACGAGGACGGCCTGGTGACCTTGATGACGCTGCACAACGCCAAGGGCCTGGAGTACCCGGTCGTGTTCATCGCCGGCTGCGAGGAGGGTGTCTTCCCGCACTCGCGGGCGATCGACGAAGGCGCCTTGGAGGAGGAGCGCAGGCTCTTCTACGTGGGCATCACCCGCGCCATGCGTCAGCTCTACCTGACCTATGCGCGGCGGCGTGCCGTCTTCGGCGCGCAGACCTTTGGTCTTCCCAGCCGCTTCCTCGACGAGATCCCCGCCGATCTGCTGGAGGAGCCGAAGGAGGCGATCTTCCGCGGGAGCGCCATCTCGACGCGCTGGGAGCGGTCGGGAACGCCCGCCCCGAGCGGTGGCAGGAGCAGCGCGGGATGGGCTCAGGCCCCGAGTGCCGGTCGCGTGCGCGAGGCGGTCGCGGAGGGGGTTCAGTTCCGTCTCGGCGAGGACGTGGTGCACGCTGCCTTCGGCGATGGGGTGGTGACGGGGGTGGAGCCGGGCGGGGTGATCGTGGTTCGCTTCGCCGGTGACGGCTCGGAACGCAAGCTGATGGCCGAGTACGCACCTGTCAGCCGACGCTGACGCGCGCGTGCTCTTCTCGCGCCAACGCATAGCATCTGAAACATGAGTGCCACCTTGATCGACGGCAAGGCGATCGCTGCGCGCGTGCGCGCGGAGGTGGCCGACGAGGTCGAGCTGTTCCAGCAGCGCTACGGTCGGGCTCCGGGACTGGCCACGGTGCTGGTCGGCGACGATCCCGCCTCGGCGGTATATGTCGGCGCCAAGCAACGCGCCTGTCTGGAGGTGGGCATGGTCCCATTCGATCGTCGCCTGCCGGCCGATGCGTCCTTCGAGCAGGTCGCGGAGGAGCTGGGGGCACTGGGCGCCGACCGCGCCGTGAGCGGAATCCTGCTGCAGCTCCCAGTTCCAGCCCACCTCGACGGGCCGGCGCTCACAGCGCTGATCGAAGCGGACAAGGATGTCGACGGTCTGACGCCGGTCAACGCGGGCCTGCTGGCGCTCGGTCGCCCTGGGCTGCGTCCATGCACGCCGTCCGGTGTGATGGAGCTGCTGGCCGATACGAACGTCACGCTCGAAGGCGCCGAGGCGGTCGTGGTGGGGCGCTCGAACCTGTTCGGCAAGCCGATGGCGCAGCTGCTGCTAGCCGAGAACGCCACGGTGACCGTCTGCCACTCGCGCACGCGCGATCTGCGTGAGGTCTGCGCGCGAGCGGACGTGTTGATCGCGGCTGTCGGGCGTGCGCGCTTGATCGAGCGTGGCTACGTCAAGCCGGGGGCGGTTGTGATCGACGTCGGCATGAACCGGCTGACCCCCGAGCAGGCCGGTAACAAGAGCGGCCTCGTCGGCGATGTCGATTTCGCGGCGGTCGTGGAGGTGGCCTCGGCGATCACACCTGTTCCCGGTGGCGTTGGACCGATGACGATCGCCTTCCTGCTGCGCAACACCCTGCTGGCGGCCCGCTACCAGGCTGAGCTCGAGGCGATGCTCGCAGAGACAGATCGGGGGCTGGCGTGATCAGGCGGCTGCGGCTGGGGGAGCTGCTCGTGTTGACGGGAGCGATCTGCCTGATCGTGTCGCTGTTCGTGCCCTCCTATGACGCCTCCGTCGGGCATCTCAGCGCATGGAACACGTTCGGGCCGGCGGTGGCACTCGAGCTGGCAGCGATCTGTGCCGCGCTGGCGATGGTGGTGAGCGCCCTCGGAGAGCGCAGCCCGGCGCTGCCCGTCTCCACGGCCGTGTGGTGCGTGCCGCTGTCGCTTGCCGCCACGATCGCAGCGCTCGTGCGCGTGCTCGAGCGCCCCGATCACGCGAGCTCGCTTGCGGTTGGCGGCTGGCTCGCCCTCGTGGGGGCCGTGGCGGTCCTCCTCGGCTCGTGGCAGGCGCTACGCGACGAACGACCGGAGCTGTATGAGCCGGCCAAGCCGCAGCCGCGCCCCGGGCCGTAGTCGCAGCGATCTGAGCGCGCGCCCTAGAATGCGCCACTGTGATTGCACGCGAGGAGGTCCTCCATGTCGCCACGCTGGCTCGCCTCGCCCTCAGTGAGGAGGAGATCGAGCCGATGGCCCGCGAGCTCTCCGCGGTCCTCGACCACATCGCGGTGATCGGTGAGCTCGACCTGGACGACGTCGCGCCCACCTCGCACGTGGTCGAGGTGACAGGCGCACTGCGTCCGGACGAGCCGCGCCCGTGCCTGCCACGCGAGGTGGCCCTCGCGCAGGCGCCCGCCACGAGCGACGACGGCTTCCTGGTCCCGAGCCCCCAGGCATGAGCGGCGATCTAGGGGAGCTGACGGCCGCCGCGGCGGCCGCTGAGATCGGCGCGGGCACGCTCTCGTCGGTGGAGCTGTTCGACGCCTACCGCGAGCGCGCGAGGGCTGATCGCGACGCCGGGGAGGAGGGCCTGAACTGCTTCACGTGGGTGGCGGAGGCGACGCCGGCACCGACCGGCGATCACGGTGGAGCGCTCGCAGACGCCCCGCTGGCGGGCGTTCCGCTCGCCGTCAAGGACCTCTTCTGCACGGAGGGCGTGCCGAGCCAGTCGGGCTCGCGCATCCTCGAGGGCTACCTGCCTCCCTACAGCGCGAGCGCCGTCTCGCGCCTGAGCGAGGCGGGCGCGAGCCTGCTGGCCAAGACCAACCAGGACGAGTTCGCGATGGGCTCCTCCAACGAGAACTCCGCCTACGGCCCCGTCCGCAACCCCTGGGACCGCACGCGCGTTCCGGGCGGCTCCTCGGGTGGGAGCGCGGCAGCCGTGGCGGCGGGCCTGGCGCCGTGGGCGCTGGGCACCGACACGGGCGGTTCGATCCGCCAGCCGGCCGCGTTGTGCGGGATCGTCGGCATGAAACCGACCTATGGCGCCGTTTCGCGCTACGGCATGATCGCGTTCGCCTCCTCGCTCGACCAGGCGGGCCCACTGACGCGCGATGTCAGCGACGCCGCGCTGCTGCTGCGCCACATGGTCGGACGCGACGAGTGCGACGCCACATCGCTCGAGTTTCCCCACGAGATCCAGCTGCCGAGCGCTGAACGACTCGACGGCCTGACGTTCGGTGTCCCCGAGGAGCTGAGCGGCGAGGGGATCGAAGCGGGCGTGCTGGCTGCGTTCGAGGCGACCCTCCAGCGCGTGCGCGAGCTCGGCGGGGAGGTGCGCCCCGTGGGCTTGGCGCATGCGCCCCACGCGCTGTCGGCCTACTACGTGATCGCGCCCGCCGAGGCCTCCTCCAACCTGGCTCGCTTCGACGGCGTGCGCTATGGGCTGCGTGCGAGCGACGCCAAGGACCTGCCGGACATGTACACACGCACTCGCCATGACGGCTTCGGCTCAGAGGTCAAGCGCCGGATCATGCTCGGCACCTATGCCCTGTCCTCGGGCTACTACGACGCCTACTACGGTCGCGCCCAGCGCGTGCGCACCAGGATCGCTGAGGACTTCAAGAACGCCTTCGCGCAGGTCGACTTCATCCTCACACCGACCGCACCCACGGTGGCCTTCCCCCTGGGCGAGAAGACCGGAGATCCGCTGTCGATGTACCTCAACGACTTCTGCACGGTGCCGATGTCGCTGGCGGGCATCCCCGCCATCTCGATTCCCTGCGGCCTGAGCGCGGGGCTGCCGGTCGGGCTGCAGATCGCCGGCGCGGCCTTCAGCGAGAACCGGCTGCTGGACGCCGCACATGCGCTCGAGCTCGCCATCGGCTTCGACGGGAGCCCGGCGCGTGTCTGAGGCCGGCACGAACGGAGAGGCGGGAACCCTGGAGGCGGTCATCGGCCTCGAGATTCACGTGCAGCTGGCGACCGCCACCAAGATGTTCTGCGGCTGTGAGCTGTCGTTCGGCGAGCCGCCCAACACGCGCACATGCCCCGTCTGCCTTGGCCTGCCGGGCAGCCTCCCGGTCGCCAACGCCGGCGCGGTGCACTACGGCCTGATGATCGGCCTGGCGCTCGGCTCCGAGCTCGCGCCCCGCTCGATCTTCCACCGCAAGAACTACTTCTATCCCGACCTGCCCAAGGGCTACCAGATCTCCCAGTACGACGAGCCGCTGTGCCTCGGCGGCCGACTGGGGGAGGTGCGTATCCACCGCGTGCACCTGGAGGAGGATGCAGCCAAGCTGATCCACGTCGGCGCCAGCGGACGCATCCACGGCTCGGACGCCTCGATCGTGGACTTCAACCGTGGCGGCACGCCGCTCGCCGAGATCGTCACCGAGCCCGACCTGCGCACGCCCGAACAGGCTAGCCAGTGGCTGCGCCTGCTGCGCACCACGCTGCGCCGGCTCGGCGTGAGCGACGTGAACATGGACGAGGGCTCACTGCGCTGCGACGCCAACATCTCGCTGCGCCCCGCGGGTGCGAGCGAGTTGGGAGTCAAGACGGAGCTGAAGAACATGAACTCCTTCCGCTTCATCGAGCGCGGGATCCGCGCCGAGATCGCCCGCCAGCAGAAGATCATCGAGGGCGGCGGCACGGTGGTGCAGGAGACGCTGCACTTCGACCCAAGACCTGATGCCCACCCACCCATCACCTCGCTGCGCTCCAAGGAGCAGGCGCACGACTACCGCTACTTCCCCGAGCCCGACCTGCTGCCGGTGAAGATCGAGCAGGCGATGATCGAGGCGGCCCAGGCGGACATGACCGAGCTGCCGGCTGCGCGCGCCGAGCGCCTGCGCCTGGAGGTCGGCCTGAGCGAGGAGAGCGCACAGCTGCTGGCCTTCCGTGGCGAGCTCGGCGACTACTTCGAGGCTGCGCTGGCGGCCGCTGCGGACCCGCCGGCGCCGGCGCAGATGCTCGCCAACTGGATCACAGGCGAGCTCGTGGCGCGCCTGGCCGAAGGCGAGGACCCAGCCGGCTCGCGGGTGCGCCCGGAGGCGATCTCGGCGCTGGTGGGGTTGGCGGCGTCCAAGCAGATCAGCGTGGGCGCTGGCAGGCAGGTGCTCGACCGGCTCGTTGCCGAGGGCGGCGAGCCGCAGGCGATCGTGGCCGCGGAGGGACTCTCGGCGATCGGCGGCGATGACGAGCTGGCTGCGATCGTGGCGGCGGCCCTCGAGGCGAACGCCGATGCGGCCGCGCGCGTGCGCGACGGCAACGGCAAGGCGATCGGGCCGATCGTGGGCGCGGTCATGCGCGAGACCAAGGGGCGCGCCGACGGGACCGAGGTCTCACGTTTGATTCACGAGCAACTCGGCGTCTGACGCACCCGGCGCGGGACATTTTGGACTTCCGTCCAATGGAACAAGCGCGCCTCCGCGCCAACATGGCGACCATGAACCGTTCAGCAGCGAACTCGAGCAACACCCCTCCTCGGCGGTTCATCCTGCTGCCCGAGGAGACGGCGGATGGGGCACCCAATGGGCGCCGTATTCGTCGCTACAAGCTAACCAGCGTCGGACAGGTTGCGGGCCGTCAGCGCGCCGGTCTGAGTGGCACCGATGTCTCGAGGGCAAGGATCGCCCGTGAGCTCGGTCGGCTGGGTCGCATGTAGCGCCTCCCTCCTATCGACTGTGCCGGCTTCCCTCGGCCGGCGCTCCCGGTAAAGCGGCCGGGCAGGGGTTGCACTTCCTGCTCGGCCGCATTGCCGTTAAGCTGGATGGATGAACGTGAACGAGGCACCCAAAAGATCATTCGGCCGCACAGTCGTGGCTGCGCTCGTGTTCCTGGTGGCGGCCTGGTTGCTGCTCGGCGTGATCGTCCACGTCCTCTCGTTCCTGTTCAGCACCCTGATCTTCATCGTGGCCGTCGTGGCTGTGATCTGGGCCCTCCGGGTCCTGTTGTAGGCACGGCCCACCGCCATGGCCTACATCGTCATCGCGACCTGCTTCGGGCTCGCGGGTGGCATCATCGGCAAGATCAAGGGCAGCTCGTTCCTGCTCTGGTTCCTGATCTCGGGACTCGTGCCGTTCTTCGGCCTATTGGCTGCGATCGCCTACCGCTTCGAGCGCGACGAGCTGCGCCGTCGCTGCCCCAATTGCGGTCGTGTCACCAAGATCTACGACGCGCTTTGCACGCGCTGTGGGACCGAGTTCGACTTCCCCGAGACCGCCATCCAGCCCGAGTCATGGGAGCGCGTGCCGGCCTCGCGTTCGGCTTCCTGAGCTGGCCTCGCAGTCCTGCCGCCTGGCGCGGTATTCGGCTTGCCTAAGCCGTATTTCGGCTTACCTAATCCGACGCTTGCCCTACGCTGTGGTGGTCGTGAGCACGCCCCCCCAGACTCCGCCAACCGCAGTCGAGGCCACGCAGGCGCCAGCCACTGCGCAGCCCCACGACTCGCTCCTGGCCCGCTGGATTCACCGTGCGGGTTACAAGGACGAGCCGGACTTCGTGCTGCGCGTAGTGCAGCCGGCGCTCGTGGGCATGATCGACGGCACTGTCTCCTCGCTGGCGCCCATCTTCGCGGCGGCGATTGCCTCCAGCTCGCACACTGCGCTGCTCGTGGGGCTCTCCGTCGCCCTCGGGGCAGGCGTGAGCATGGGCTGGTCGGAGGCGCTCTCCGACACCGGCGAGCAGACCGGACGCGGCTCGGCGCTCGTGCGCGGAGCGATCACCGGAGGGATGACCACCATCGGGGGGCTGTTCCACACGCTCCCCTTCCTCATCTCCAACGTCAACAAAGCCCTGATCGTCGCCGGATGCGTGGTCGCCGTCGAGCTCTCGGTGATCGCCTGGATACGGAAACGCTTCCTCGGGGTCTCTCTGCGCTCCTCGTTCCTGGTTGTCACCGTCGGCGGAGCGATTGTCCTCGCAATAGGCGTGGGCATAGGCTCCTCCTAGCTCGTTTCACCGAGAAACCCGCTGGTACACTGGCTTTTTCCCGTTGCCAACGAAGGAAGGAGGTCGAAGATGCGCGCAGTTGATGCGTTGATGGAATGTCTTAAGGCGGAGGGCGTGGACGTCGTCTTCGGCCTTCCCGGTGGCGCCAACCTCCCGACCTACGACGCCTTCGTCAACGGCGGCATCCGCCACATCCTCGTGCGCCACGAGGCCGGCGGCGGCCACGCCGCCGAGGGCTACGCCAAGGCGACGGGCAAAGTGGGCGTGGCCTTTGCCACCAGCGGACCAGGGGCGACCAACCTGATCACGCCGATCTGCGACGCGATGATGGACTCGGTGCCCGTGGTGTTCATCACCGGTCAGGTGCGCACGGAGCTGCTCGGCACCGACGGCTTCCAGGAGGCGGACACGATCGGCATCACGATGCCCGTGGTCAAGCACTCCTTCATGATCATCAACCCCCAGGAAATCCCCCGGGCGATCCACGAGGCCTTCCACATCGCGCGCACGGGACGCCCAGGACCGGTGCTGGTGGACATTCCCCTGGACCTCTCCCGTGCCGACATCGACTACGAGCCGGTAACCGACATCCGCCTGCCGGGCTACCAGCCCAAAGTGGAGGGCAACCAGAAGCAGATCCGCCAGGCGGCGAAGGCGCTGGCCTCATCGCAGCGCCCGGTGATCTACGCGGGCGGTGGCGTGGTCAGCGCCGAAGGCTCGGCCGAGCTCACCGAGTTCGCCACCTCGGATCGCTTCCCGGTGACGTGCACGCTGATGGGACTCGGCGCCTTCCCAGCGCCGCACCCCCAGTGGCTGGGCATGCTTGGCATGCACGGCACGCGCGCGGCCAACTACGCGATGGACGAGGCGGATTTGATCTGCGCGGTGGGCGCGCGCTTCGACGATCGCATCACCGGCAAGCTCGCGGAGTTCGCCCCGCGGGCGAAGTTCATTCACATCGACGTGGACCCGGCGGAGATCTCCAAGAACGTGCCGGCGCACATCCCGATCGTGGGTGACGCCAAGCACGTGCTGGCCAAGCTCCTGATCGAGTACAGGGCGATCGGCGCCGATCCGGGACGCCTGGAGCCGTGGTGGAGCAGGATCGAAGGCTGGAAAGCCAAGTACCCGCTCGGCTACGAGGACAGCGCCGACGAGGAGATCAAGCCTCAGTTCATGATCAAAGCTCTGTGTGAGGCAACAGGTGGCGAGGCGATCGTGACCTCGGACGTGGGCCAGCACCAGATGTGGACCGCCCAGCACTACGACTTCCCGGCGCCGCGACGCTGGATCAACTCGGGTGGCCTTGGCACGATGGGCTTCGGCTTGCCGGCGGCAATGGGGGCGGCCGTGGGTGCGCCCGAGCGCCTGGTGTGCTGCGTTGCCGGTGACGGCTCGGTGCAGATGAACGCCCAGGAGCTCGCCACGTGCGCTCAGAACGACATCCCGATCAAGGTGTTCATCATGAACAACGGCTACCTGGGCATGGTCCGACAGTGGCAGGAGCTGTTCTGGGACGGCAAATACAGCCATGTCGACATGGGTGAGTTCCCCGACTTCGTCAAGTTGGCCGAGGCCTACGGTGTGACCGGGCTGCGCCTCACGGAGAAGAGCACGCTCGTGGAGGACATGAAGCGTGCGATCGCGATCGAGGGCCCGGTGCTCGTGGACGTACGCGTGACGCGCGAGGAGAACACCTATCCGATGATCCCCGCAGGCGCTGCCGCTCGCGAGATGGTGGGATGAGCGCGGCCATGAGTGAACCGGGAACCAAGGCGCCGCTCAGCCTCGAGGAGCTGCAGGCGGCCACGGACATACGTACGGGGCGCAAGCACGTCCTCTCGATCCTCGTGGAAAACAAGTCGGGTGTCCTGACGCGCATCGCGGGTCTGTTCGCTCGTCGCGGATTCAACATCTCGACGCTCACGGTCGGGCCGACGGAGGACTTGCAGATATCCCGAGTCACGCTGACCGTCGACGGGGCGCTGCATCCGATCGATCAGGTCACCAAGCAGCTGCACAAGCTCGTCAACGTGCTGAAGATCCGCGACCTCGAGCCGGCCGACACGGTCGCGCGCGAGCTGGCGCTGTTCAAGGTCACAGCCGACGGGGTGCAGCGCGGCGAGCTGATGCAGATCGCCGAGATCTTCCGCGGCAAGGTCGTGGACGTGACCAAGCGGGCGATCATCATCGAGGTGACCGGCACGACGGACAAGATCGAGGCGTTCGAGACGATGGTTCGCCCGTTCGGCCTGATCGAGATGATGCGTACCGGCGAGATCGCGATCTCCCGAGGTCGCAGCGAGACCTAGAACGGGGATGGCCCGCGACGCGGAACTGACGGGAGGCCCGCACGCCGGGCCCCTCCACAGCCCTGCAGGCGCCGGCCACCACAGCTTCGAGACTCTGAGCGAGCACGACCGCGAGCGTCTGGGTGCACGCCTGGCGCTGGCGGTCCGCCGCGCGCGACGTAGCGGGGGAGAGGTGCTGGCGAGCATCACGGTGGCGTTGGACCCCGAGGTCGACCCCTCGCAGGTCGTGTGCGCATCGCGCCGTGAGCAGGAGCCGTGGTTCCTGTTCGAGCAACCAGACCGTGCACGAGCGGCTATCGCCGGCCTTGGCGAGCTCAGCTGCCTGCAAGCCGAGGGGAGCGAGCGCTTCGCCTCGGTGGCGGACCGCTGGCGGGCGATGGCTGCCGCGGCGGTGTTCGACCCTGCCGACACACCGGCGGGAAGCGGCCCGGTGGCCATGGGCGGCTTCGCCTTCGCCGACGACGGCGGGCGTGCACCCCACTGGAAGGGCTTTGCGCCGGCGTCGCTGAGCGTCCCCGAGGTCCTGCTCGCGCGCTCTGAGCGGGGCGGCAAGCGCAACGTCTCGCTGACGCTGAGCGCGTTGGCCTCACCCGACGACACGGCTGAGGATCTCCTCGCTCGCGTCGACCAGCGGCTTTCAGAGCTGCGCAGCAGTGAGCTCGCGCTGCTCGACCCTGCGCCCATCGGGCGCTTTCAAATCGCGAGCGCCATGCCCCCCGAGCACTACGAGCAGGCGGTGGCCAGCGCTGTCGAGATGATCGGCTCGGGGCAGCTGGAGAAGATCGTGCTCGCACGCGAAGTGCAGGTGCACGCGCCGGCGGCCTATGACCCGGCGGCTGTGTTCGGCGTGCTGCGCAACGAGTTCCCCTCCTGCTTCGTGTTCTGCGTGGGGCGGGGCGATGCGACGCTGATCGCGGCCAGCCCCGAGCTGCTGGTGCGTCGCGAGGGCCAGCGTGTGAGCACGCTTGCACTCGCCGGATCCACACGCCGCAGCGCCGATCCGGCTGTCGACGACCATCTCGGGGAGCAGTTGCTGCGCGATGCGAGCTACCGCGAGGAGCACGCGATCGTGGCCCGGCGGATCGAGCGAACGCTGCGCCCACACGCAGTATGGGTCACTGCGGCCGGCGAGCCCGAGCTCGTCCGGATCGCCAACATCCAGCACCTTGCCACTCCCATCAGGGCTCAGCTGGCGGCGCCGATGGACGCGCTCGAGCTTGCCGGGCTGATGCACCCCACGCCCGCCGTCGGGGGTGAGCCGCTCGCGCGTGCCGCCCCGCTGATCCCCGCGCTCGAGGGCCTCGACCGCGGCTGGTACTCGGGACCAGTGGGCTGGACCGACGCCGCCGGCGACGGTGAATTCTGTGTGGCGCTGCGCTGCGCGCTATTGCGCGGCAGCGTCGCGCGCTGCTACGCCGGCAACGGCATCGTGGGCGGCTCAGAGCCCGCGAGCGAGCTGGCCGAGACCGAGGTCAAGCTCCAAGCGCTCCTCCCGCTTCTCAGCGGCTGAGGCCCGTTGGGCGGCGCCTGGCTGCGTCCTCGGTCGCTCGTGTGCTGAGCACGCTTCGCCCCCTGCGTCCTTGCCAGTCTTGCCCAACGAACCTCAGAAGGCTAGTGCCGAGGACACGGCGTCCCACACTCGCCTGTGCAGCGCGACGTTCTCGCTGCGCACGGTGCGAACTT
This sequence comes from Solirubrobacteraceae bacterium, assembly GCA_036264155.1. Taxonomy (GTDB): domain Bacteria; phylum Actinomycetota; class Thermoleophilia; order Solirubrobacterales; family Solirubrobacteraceae; genus Palsa-744. The sequence goes on along the minus strand of DATARM010000086.1, from coordinate 22,776 downwards.
CGACGATGCCCGAGGACTCTGCCGCGAGCGCTCGCTCGAGCTCCTCTCTGAAACCACGGACATCGCTGGCCAGCTCGTGACTGAGCCCGTATAGATCGGCCGCCTTGGCGAAGTCCAAGCCGGTCGGCGTGCTCACGTGCCGGGTGTAGATGTCCTCGTTGGGGATGTGCGGCTCAGGCGAGCGAGCAAGTCCAGCGTGCGACACTGCAAGGAAGTCGAAGATTCCACCTCCGTCGTTGTTGAGCAACACGATCGTGAGCTTCAGGTCGAGTCGTTGGGCTGCCAGCAGGCCGCCGATGTCGTGCGCCAGGGCCACATCACCGATCAGGAGCACCACCGGCCCATCTGCAGTGGCGGCCGCGCCGAAGGCAGAGGAGACGATCCCGTCGATGCCGTTGGCGCCGCGGTTACAGAGCACTCTCGGGGGGTCCGCTCGCGCAGGCCAGAACGTCTCGATATCGCGTACTGGCATCGAGGAGGCGACGAACAGCGTGGCCTGCTCGGGCAGCAGGACACCGAGCTCCGCGGCCACGGCTGGCTCCGAGAGCTCGCCCGTGAGGACCCCCTCGATGGCCTGGGCGGCGAGCTCATCGGCGCTGCGCCAGCTTCCCAGCCAGTCATCGCCTTTAGGGGCCGGACTGTTGGCCAGCTGTGCCAACACGGACGCCGCGCCGAGCGCGAACGAGCGAGAGACCACCGAGTCTGGGTCCTGCCAGGCGCCCTCGGGGTCGAGCACCACCTGCTCGATGCCGTCGAGTCCCGCGAGCCAGCTGCGAAGCGGCTTCGACACGGGCAGATCCCCCACGCGAATAACGAGGTCGGGACGCAGCGAAGCCCCAAGGGTCTCGTGGCGCAGCAGCGCGTCGTAGTGGGCGATGGCGGCCGCTCCACGGCGGGCGCCCGAGAGCGGGTCTGCGAGCAACGGCCAGCCCACGGCCTCCGCGAATGCGCTGGCGGCGGCCCCCAGTGGCGTGCTGCGCTCATGGCGTCCTGCAACAACCACGCCGCGGCGCGCCCGCGAGACGAGCTCCTGCAGCTCGTCGATCCCATCGCCCGTCGCCAGTGGGGGGCGTAGGACATAGGGGCGTCCACCGGGACGGGCTGTGTCGTCCTCTGGCAGCGTCTCCTCGCTCACGAGCGGCTCACGCAGCGGAAAGTTGAGGTGGACAGGACCGGGACGACCCTCGAGCGATGTCCAATAAGCGCGACAGGCCAGCGTGCGCATCCAGCGCAGGCGCGCGGGTGTGGCCTCGTGCGTGCCCACCTCGAAGAACCACTTCACCGTCCCGCCGAAGATCTTCAACTGGTCGATAGCCTGCCCGGCTCCGTTCTCGCGCAGCTCGGGCGGACGATCGGCGCTGAGCAGCAGCAACGGCACTCGCCCTTCGCGTGCCTCGATCGCCGCCGGCGCCAGCTCGGCCACGGCCGTCCCCGAAGTGCAGGTGACGGCGACAGGCAGCTGCGAGGCCTTTGCCAGGCCCAGGGCGAAGAAGCCCGCGCAGCGCTCGTCCACGTGGGAGTAGCAGCGCAGGCGCTCGTCATGAGCGAGCGAGAGCGCGAGCGGTGCCGATCGCGAGCCGGGCGAGGTGCAGGCCGCGCGCATGCCGCAGCGTGCGAGCTCGTCCACGAACGCCCGCAGCAGCATGTAGGTGTCGGTGGTCTGGGTCATAGGATGCTCGGGTGCCTGAGGATCTGGTTCTGCTGCACGGCTTCAGCGGGACGGGCCGCGCGTGGGACGGCGTGGTGTCGATGCTCGACCCCGAACGGTATCGGCCGCTGGCGCTCGATCTCCCAGGCCACGGAAGCGAGGCGGACGCCCAGCGGCCAATCACCTTCCAGGGCTGCGTGGATAGCGTGCTGGCGCGAGCGCCCGAGCGCTTCGTGCTGTGTGGCTACTCGCTCGGGGGGCGGGTGGCGCTGAACGTGGCCCTGGCGGCGCCGGAGCGGATCTCACGAGTGGTGCTCGTCGCCTGCTCGCCAGGGCTCGAGGACCCTGCCGAGCGAGCCGAGCGGCGGGCCTCGGACGAGCAGCTCGCCGAGGAACTGGAAGCAAGCCCCTTCGAGGACTTCATCGAGCGTTGGCGCACCCAGCCGCTGTTCGCCCTCGACCCACCCGAGGTGGGACGCCTCGCGCGCGCGGACCAGCGCCGCAACCGCCCCGAGGCGCTCGCTGCCGTCATGAGGGGTCTGGGGACAGGCGTCATGGAGCCGCTGTGGGCACGCCTGGGCGAGCTGGAGATGGAGGTGACGGTGATCGCGGGCGAACGCGACGCCAAGTTCGTGGCCATCGCCCAGCGCATGGTCGGGCTGATGTCCAGCGGTCGGCTGGCCGTCGTAGCAGGGGGGCATGGGCTGCCGCTCGAGAACCCCCAATCGCTGGTCGACCTAATAGACTAAGTTCATGACTAAGTCTGTTGGCGTGCATGAGGCGAAGACGCACCTCTCGCGGCTGCTCGAGGATGTGGCGGCCGGCGAGGAGGTCGTGATCACTCGCCGCGGCGAGGAGGTGGCAAGCCTCGTTCCAGCCAAGTCAACAGCCCCCAGGCGCTTCGGCCTCGATCGAGGACGCTTCACCGTGCCGGACGATTTCGACGAGCCGCTTCCCGTCGACTTCCTCAGCACTCCTCCCCAGTGAGGCTCCTTCTCGACACCCACGTGTTCCTGTGGCTTCACACCGAACCCGAGAGGTTGGGAGAGCACCTGGGGACCGTCGAGGATCAGCGCAACGAGCTGCTGGCGTCGGCTGTGATCTCATGGGAGATGGCGATCAAGAGTGGGCTGGGTCGGGTGTCCTTGCCGGAACCCGTCGAGCGCTACGTGCCGGCACGTATCCGTGATATCGGGGCGGTAGCGGTCCCGATCGAGCACACCCACGCACTCGCGGTCGTGGCGCTTCCTCGATTGCACGGCGATCCCTTCGATCGCCTGCTCGTGGCCCAGGCCAAGCTGCTCGACGTCACGCTCCTCACCGCCGACCCAGCCATCGCCGAGTACCCGGTGCAGACCATGCTCCTCAGCTGAGCGGCGCCACTCCCAGGCCCGGCCCGCGCGGAACGGTGATTGCGCCCTCGCGCACCGGAAGCGGGTTATCGAGCTCGCTGAACAGGCTCAGGGTGGCCAGGCCGCAGTGGGGCAGTGGGCCGCGCGAGGCGAGCGCGGCGGCCGCGTGCACCGCCGCGGCGATCCCCAGCGGGCCGTCGAGCGTGGAGGCCAGATAGACCTCCGCGCCCGTGGAGCGCACGAGCGTCGCCGCAACCAGCAGCCGGGCTATTCCGCCGCAGCGTGAGATCTTCAAGCAGACGGCGTCGGCCACGCCGGCCGCAAGGGCGCCCGGCTGGGCCGCCGTCTCGTCGATCGCCACGCGCACGGCCACACGCTCTCTCACCTCGCGTACCTGCTCGAGGCCGTGAGTCGGCTCCTCCACCAGCTCCAGGCCGGCGGGGGATAGCGCGTCGATTGCACGTATCGCCTCATCCACACCCCACGCGCCGTTGGCGTCCAGTCGCAGCTGCGCCCGCGGTCCGGCACCGGCGCGTGCGGCGGCCACGCGCCCGGCGTCATCGCCCACCCCGACCTTCACCTTCAGGCAGTCGAAGCCGTGATCCACAGCGCGGGCGGCCTGTTCAGCCACCCCCGCGCGATCGAGGGCCGAGAGCGTGGCGTTCACCGGCACCTGCGCTGCGCACCCGTCGCTCAATAGCGCCGAGACCGGCTTGCCCTCACGCCGCCCCGCTCTGTCCCACAACGCCATGTCCACGGCGGCGAGCGCCTGGGGAAGGTCGTCGACCTCGCGGCAGGCTTCGATCATCTGGGCGCCGTTGAAGCTCGCAGAGCTCTCCAGCACCGGGCGATAGCTCTCGAGCGCGTGCTGCACGCGCTCGACGCTCACCCCGTCGTAGGGCTCGAGCGGCGCCGCTTCGCCGTAGCCCGGAACGTCGTCTGGGCCGGTAAGCGTGATGCACAGAAGCTCACGCTCCTTCACAACCCCGTAGGAGCTCTGGAGCGGCGTGGCGAGCCGCAGGCTGCGTCGCGTGAGCTCGAGCTTCACGAGCCCACGCCGCCGCCCGCAAGGATGCCGGCGGAGAACAGCAAGCAGAAGCAGAGCTGCAGCCCACCCGTGCCCGCCAGCGCGCCGTTCAGCGCCGGCCCATCGGTGTGGGTGCGCACCACCTTCACGAGCTTTGCCGCCAGCGGGATCGTGAGCCACGGCAGCAGCAGCCATGCGCTCATCGAGTCGAACGCCCATGGCAGCGGAGCGGTCACGAACGCCCCGGCCACCATCGTGGTGTAGAGCGCCCGAGTGCGCGAGCGGCCCAGTCGCACAGCCAATGTGCGCTTGCCCGCGCGCCTGTCGGTCTCGAGGTCGCGCACGTTGTTCACGACCAGAATCGCGCTCGCCAGCAGGCCCACCGGGACAGCGCACAGGAACGCCTGCCAGGGCAGCTGCTGCACCTGCACGAAGTAGGAGCCGGCGACGGCCACGATCCCGAAGAACAGGAACACGAACACCTCGCCCAGGCCCTCGTAGCCGTAGGGGCGCGGACCGCCGGTGTAGAGGACACCCGCGAGGATCGACGCTGCCCCCACGGCCACCAGCTCCCAGCCGGCAACAGCCACCAGATAGGCGCCGCAGGCAACGGCCAGGCCGAAGCTCACATACGTGGCGAGCAGCACCTGGCTGGGGGGGACCAGGCCGCCGGCCGTCACCCGGATGGGCCCGAGGCGGTCCTCGGTGTCGGCGCCGCGGCGGGCATCGGAGTAGTCGTTGGACAGGTTCGTGCCGACCTGGATGAACAGCGCGCCGAGCAGCGCCGCCACGAACGCCAGCGGGTGGAAGTGGTTCGCGCCAAGCGCGAGCGACGTGCCCACCAGCACGGGAGCCACCGCCGCCGGCAGCGTGCGCACGCGGGCCGCCATCACCCAGATGCGAACCGCGCCCATCTAGATGGTCGATTCCACGGTTCTAGGCCCGCTTGGGGAAACGCGAGAAGTCCGGCTTGCGCTTTTCCTTGTATGCGTCGCGGCCCTCTTGGGCCTCCTCGCTGCCGTAGAACAGGAGGTTGGTGTCGTGCGCCAGCTGCTGGATCCCCGTCAGCCCGTCTTCGGCCGCGTTGAAGCTCGCCTTCAACAGTCGCAGCGAGAAGGGCGAGAGGGCAAGCATCTCTCGGCACCACTGGACGGTCTCCTCCTCGAGGTGCTCCAGCGGCACGACCGTGTTGACCATGCCCATCTCGCGCGCCTCCTCGGCCGAGTACTGGCGGCAGAGGAACCAGATCTCCTTGGCCTTCTTCGGGCCTACGAGGTTCGCGAGCAGGCCCGCCCCGAAGCCACCGTCGAATGAGCCGACCTTGGGGCCCACCTGGCCGAAGCGGGCGTTGTCGGCGGCGATCGTCAGATCACACACGAGGTGCAGGACGTGCCCGCCACCGATGGCGTAGCCGGCGACCATCGCCACCACGGGCTTGGGCAGACGGCGGATCTGCACGTGCAGATCGGTCACGTGAAAGCGACCGACGCCTGCCCGTCCCGCGTCGTCGTCGTTCAGGTACCCAGAGTCGCCACGAACGCGCTGATCGCCGCCAGAGCAGAAGGCGTCGGGGCCCTCACCGGTGAGCACGATCACGCCGATCTCGGTGTCCTCGCGCGCGTCCTCGAGGGCCTGAGAGATCTCAATGATCGTGCGGGGTCTGAAGGCGTTCCTCACCTCCGGACGGGCGATAGTGATCTTGGCGATGCCCTGGTCGGGCGGCCCCGACTTCTCATAGCGGATGTCCGTGAAGGCGCTGACGGCGTGTGGGGTGGCTGTGGTCCAGGAGGTGCTCATTGGCGCGAAGGCTAGCCTGTGCGGCATGTTCGTCGACGGATGGCTTGCGCGGGCCGCGGCATCGAGGCCTGAGCACCCGGCCTTGCAGACGCCCGCCGGGAGCTGGTCATACGCCCGTCTGCACGCAGCGTCGCGCTCGGGAGCAGCTGAGCTGGACGAGCGGGGAGCGGGGCGCGGTGAGCGCGTGGCGATCGCGCTGCCGAGCGGTCTCGGCTTCGCACAGGCGCTTCACGCTTGCCTGCTGCTTGGCGCGGTGGCAGTGCCAATCGATCTGCGCCTCTCCCCCGAGGAGCGCGGGGCGATCACCGTCGGCTGCGACGTGCTGGTGGATGAGCCGCTGGACGATCGGCGCGACTACTCGGAGGCGACGCCGGTCCGGCACGACCTCGACAGCACGGCGGTGGTGATCCACACCTCGGGCACCACCTCGGCGCCGCGGCCGGTTGAGCTCACATACGGGAACCTGCTGTGGAGCGCGCTCGGATCGGCCGTCGCGCTCGGGAGCGAGCCGGGGGACCGCTGGCTGTGCGCGCTGCCGCTCTCACACGTGGGTGGCCTCTCGATCCTGATGCGATCGGCGATCTACTCGACCACGGCCGTCTTGCACGAGCGCTTCGAGACCGACCTCGTGCTGCACAGCCTCGAACACGAGGACGTGACGCTCGTCTCGCTCGTGGCCACCACGCTCGCCCGGCTGCTCGACGCGGGTCTGAGCCATCCTGCGGCGTTGCGCTGCGCGTTGACCGGCGGGGGGCCTGTGCCGCCCGCGCTGATCGAGCGTGCACACGCGGCGGGAGTGCCCGTGAGCCTCACCTACGGCCTGACCGAGTGCTGCTCGCAGGTGACCACCACGCCGCTGGCGGCTGTGGGGGAGCGGGCGAGCGTCGCCGGTCCGCCCCTGTTCTGCACGAGTGTGCGCATCGGGGCAGACGATGAGATCCTCGTGCGGGGCCCGACCGTCGCGCCCCGAGCGCCGGGCGCCGACGGCTGGCTGCACACGGGGGATCTCGGCGCGCTCGACGAGCAGGGGCGCCTGCGCGTGACGGGGCGTAAGGCCGACACGATCGTGAGCGGCGGCGAGAACGTCGCACCGGCCGAGGTCGAGGCGGTGCTGGAGGCGCATCCGCTCGTGCTCGAGGCTGCGGTGCGCGGGGTGCCCGACGCCGAATGGGGCGAGATGGTCAGTGCGATCGTCGTGCCAAGGGCGGGGGCCGAGCTCGAGCCGGGCGAGCTGCGTGCCCACTGCGCCGGCGCGCTGGCTCGCTTCAAGGTGCCAAAGCAGTTCGTGCTCTCCGCCGAGCCGCTCCCGCGCACGCGCTCGGGCAAGCTGCTGCGCAGGGAGCTCACGTCGCTATGAGCTTCGACCCCAACGCCTACCGGCAGGCCAGCCTAGAGAACTGGGAAGAGGCGGCCTCCGGCTGGGTACATCGGCAGGAGCTGATGCGGGCGTTCGCCGCGCCCGTCTCGCACTGGATGATCGACGCCACCCTCCCGCAGCCGGGGGAGCGCGTGCTCGAGCTCGCCGCCGGGCTGGGGGAGACCGCACTGCTCGCGGCCGAGCTCGTGGCTCCACTGGGCGGCGTGGTCGTCTCTGACCAGGCCGAGGCGATGCTCGCGGGAGCGCGCGCACGGGCGGCCGAGCTGGGTCTCGCAAACGTCGAGTTCCAGGTCCTGAACGCAGAATGGATCGATCTGCCGCTCGCCGGCGTCGATGTGGTGCTGTGCCGCTGGGGCTACATGCTGATGGCAGACCCCGCCACCGCACTGGGCGAGACCCGGCGCGTGCTTCGCCCCGGCGGTCGGGTGGCGCTGGCGGTGTGGGATGCCATCGAGCACAACCCATGGGCTTCGCTGCCCGCGCGTGAGCTGCTCGACCGCGGCCTTGCTCCGGTTCCTGAGCCCGGCACGCCCACGCCCGGCCCGTTCGTGCTCGGAGACACCACACGGGTCTCCGGCCTGCTCGAGCAGGCGGGCTTCGCCGACATTCGCGTCGAGCAGCTCGACCTCGTGCGCCGCCACCCGGACTTCGAGGAGCTGTGGGACACCACGCTCGACCTCTCCCGCAACTTCCACGACGCCGTGCTCTCGCGCCCCGAGAGCGAGATCGAGGAGATAAAGGTCTCGCTCGCAGAGCGCTTCACCCCCTACACAGCCGCCGACGGGACGTTGGCGATACCGGCGCGCACGCTCGTCGCCTGCGCCGGCGCCTGAGCGAGCCGGCCGGGAGGCGCGAGGCCAGGCCGGCCCCGAAGTTGGATAGCCTGCGGCCAATGATCTACGACGACGACGCAGACCTCACACTCCTCGACGGCAAGACCGTCGCAATCATCGGCTACGGCTCGCAGGGACACGCCCACGCCCTCAACCTCAAAGACTCCGGCGTCAAAGTCGTGGTCGGGCTGCGTGAGGACTCCGCCTCGGTCGCGAAGGCTCGCGAGCAGGGCCTCGAGGTTCTCTCCGTCGTCGAGGCCTCGAGCCGCGGCGACCTCGTGATGATCCTGCTCCCCGACGAGCTCCACCACCAGGTTTGGCAGGATGAGATCCGCGACGGGATCGCCGAGGGCAACATGATCCTCTTCGGCCACGGCTTCTCGATCCACTACAAGGAGATCGATCCGCCGGCCGGTGTCGACGTGGGCATGGTCGCGCCCAAGGGACCTGGGCATCTCGTGCGCCGCCAGTTCACCGAAGGCAGCGGGGTTCCCGGGTTGATCGCGATCGAGCAGGACGCCACCGGCAACGCCCGCGCGCTCGCCCTGGCCTACGCCAAGGGCATCGGCTGCACCCGCGGCGGCGTGATCGAGACGAGTTTCAAGGACGAGACCGAGACGGACCTGTTCGGCGAGCAGGCTGTGCTCTGCGGCGGCGCCTCAGAGCTCGTCCAGGCCGGCTTCGAGACGCTGGTCGAGGCGGGCTATGACCCCGAGATGGCCTACTTCGAGTGCCTGCACGAGCTCAAGCTGATCGCCGATCTGATGTACGAGAAGGGCCTCGCGGGGATGCGCTACTCGATCTCCAACACGGCTGAGTACGGCGACTACACGCGCGGCAAGCGCGTCATCACCGACGAGACCCGCAAGGCCATGAGACAGATCCTCAAGGAGATCCAGGACGGCGACTTCGCCCGCGAGTGGATCGCCGAGAACCGTGCCGGGCAGGAGAACTTCAAGCGTATGCGCGCCGAGCAGGCCGACACCCAGGTCGAGCACGTGGGTGGGGAGCTGCGCTCGCACATGGACTGGATCAAGCCCGCCTTCTAGAGAAAGCCGTTCGAGTGCTCGCCTACGTCTTCTGGCACCAACCGCGCGAGCAGGCCGCGGTTGGCGCCTACGAGGACGCACTCGTCTCCTTCCACCGCTCGCTGGCTCGCTCGCTGCCAGTCGGGACGCGGGCGTCGGCCAGCTTCCGGGTGGCGGAGCTGCCATGGCTCGTGACATCGGCGTTCGCGGCCGAAGGCAGCGCGCCGGCCGTGGAGGGTGGGTATGAGGATTGGTACCTGGTCGATGACTTCGCGGCTCTGGGGGTGCTCAACGAGGCTGCCGTCGGGCGCGGGCATCAAACCACCCACGACGAGGTGGCCCACCGCTTCGGTGCGGGCGCCGGTGGCCTCTACGGGCTGATCGAGGGCGAACCGTGCGCCGATGCTCTCGGCGGCGCCACCACCGCCGTGTGGGTCGCGCGGCCCGCCGGCTCCGAGCGCCGCGGGCTGGGAGAGATGCTCGGCGACGGTATGGAGCCGGCCCGGGCAAGCCTGTGGCGTCGCCAGCTCGTGTTCGGCCCGGCACCCGAGTTCTGCCTGCTCGCCGAGGAGGCCCCCGCCGGCGTGGCCGCCGCCCGGCTGCCGGCGGGTTGGTCGGCCACCGTCCTGGACCGCGAGGTGCTGTGGAGTGGTTGATGACGTGATCGACGCCGAGCTCGCCGGCGGCGAGTTCGCGCGCCAGGAGAGCCGCTTCCGCGACTGGGTCGGCGAGGACCCGAGGACAGGCAGGACAAGCGGTTACCAACCCGAGCCGGGCCGCTACCACCTCTACGTCTCGCTCGCCTGCCCGTGGTGCCATCGCACAGCGATCCTGCGCGAGCTTGCCGGCCTGCAGGACGCGCTCGCGATCTCCTACCTGGCTCCGTTTCGCGATGAGCGCGGCTGGGCGTTCACCGGCGATCGCTTCGAGGACGGGCCCGGTGGGGAGTACACCGACAAGCTGCACGGCTGGCATTACATGAGTGAGGCCTATCGGGTCAGCGACCCCGACTTCCAGGGTCGGATCACGGTGCCGGTGCTGTGGGACACCCAGACCGGTCAGATCGTCAACAACGAGTCGAGCGAGATCATCCGCATGATGTACAGCGCCGACTCGCTCGGCGCCCTTGGCTCGCCGCTCGACCTCTACCCGGAGGATCTGCGGGCTGAGGTCGACACGGTCAACGAGCGCATCTATGACACCGTCAACAACGGCGTGTACAAGGCCGGCTTCGCACGCCGTCAGCAGTACTACGAGCACGCCTTCGCCGAGCTGTTCGCGAGCTTCGCCTGGCTCGAGGCGCTGCTCGAGGGCCGTCGCTACCTGCTCGGCGAGCACCTTACCGAGGCCGACTGGAGGCTGTTCCCCACGCTCGTGCGCTTCGACGAGGTTTACAACGTGCACTTCCGCTGCAACTACAGACGGCTCGTCGACTACCCAAACCTGTGGGCTTATGCGCGCGAGCTCTACCAACTCCCAGGCGTCGCTCAGACAGTGGCCATGGAGCAGATCAAGCGCCACTACTACACCACCCACGACGAGCTCAACCCCAAGCGCATCATCCCCGTGGGGCCCGGGTATGACTGGCTGGAGCCCCATGGGCGCGGTCGGTAGGAGACACCGGCGGGCGTATCGCTCAGGCGCACACGCCGTTCGCTACACTCGCCTTCGTCGTCGCGACTGGCGCTCGGGTGGAGCTCACCACCGGGAAGTGACGACTGTCAAACGCCGCGCGCCTGGGCACTCTCAGACCTTCGATAATCCCCTCCGGGTGCAACCGAGCGAGGAGCCCACATGACGACGAGCGCAGCGCAGGAGCAACTGGTCATACCCGCCGAGCTGAAGCCCGTCGACGGGCGCTTTGGCTGCGGTCCCTCCAAGGTTCGCCCCGACGCGCTCGCACGCCTGGCGAGCGAGGGCGCGGCGCTGATGGGCACATCCCATCGCCAGAAGCCCGTCAAGGCCCTCGTAGGGGAGATCCGTGCGGGGCTGGCCGCCCTGTTCTCGCTGCCCGTCGGCTATGAGGTCGCCCTCGGCAACGGCGGCGCGACGGCCTTCTGGGACGCCGCTGCCTTCGGTCTCGTGCGCGAGCGTGCCCTGCACCTCACCTTCGGCGAGTTCTCGCAGAAGTTCGCCTCCGTCACCACCGGGGCGCCGTTCTTGAAGGACCCGATCAACGTGAGCGCCGACCCCGGCGACGCCCCCGACCCAGGTGAGGTGGGAACGGCTGCGGCCGAGGGTGGGGTGGACCTGATCGGCTGGGCTCACAACGAGACATCCACAGGCGTGATGACCGGTGTGACACGCCCGGAGGGCGCGGGGGATGCGCTGGTCGCGATCGACGCGACCTCTGGCGCCGGCGGGCTTCCCGTCGACGTCGCCCAGGCCGACGCCTACTACTTCGCACCGCAGAAGTGCTTTGCCGCCGACGGAGGCCTGTGGGTTGCGCTGCTGAGCCCTGCCGCGCAGGAGCGGATCGCCGAGCTGCACTCATCCGGGCGCTGGATCCCCGAGTTCCTCTCCCTGCAGACCGCACTCGAGAACTCGCTCAAGGATCAGACCTACAACACCCCGGCGGTGGCGACGCTGTTCCTGCTCGCCGACCAGGTGCGCTGGATGCTCGGGGGCGGTGGCCTCGACTGGTGCGTGAAACGCACGCGCGCCTCCTCCGCGCACCTCTATGGCTGGGCCGAGCAGACGTCCTACACGACGCCTTTCGTATCCGATCCGGCCAAGCGCTCGCTGGTCGTGGGCACGGTCGACTTCGATGAGTCGGTCGATGCCGCGGCAGTGGCCGCGACCCTGCGCGCCAACGGCATCGTCGACGTCGAGCCCTACCGCAAGCTCGGGCGAAACCAGCTGCGCGTGGGCATGTTCCCGGCGGTCGAGACGGCGGATGTGGAAGCGCTGACCGCCTGCATCGACTTCGTGGTGGAGAGGATCGGCCGATGAGCACGCGCGCGAAAGTTCTCGTCAAGGAGAAGATCGGCGACTCGGGTGTGGCGCTGCTGCGCGAGCACTTCGATGTCGAGCTGGGTATCGACTGGAGCGATGAGCAGCTGGTCGAGCGCATCGCCGACTACGACGGCATAGTGATCCGCTCGGCGACCAAGATGACGGCCGAGCTGATCGAGAAGGCAACGCGTCTGAAGGCGATCGGACGCGCGGGCGTGGGCGTCGACAACGTCGATGTGCCCGCCGCCACCAAACGGGGGATCGTGGTCGCCAACGCACCCGAGTCGAACGTGGTCACTGCGGCCGAGCACACGATGGCGCTGCTGCTCGCGCTCGCACGCAACGTGCCCCAGGCCTACGCCTCGCTGATCGCCGGCAAATGGGACCGCTCCAAGTACTCCGGTGTGGAGCTGTATGAGAAGACGCTCGGGATCGTCGGCTTCGGCCGCATCGGCCAACTGGTGGCTCAGCGTGCTCGCGGCTTTGGCATGCGCGTGCTCGCCTTCGATCCGTTCGTGAGCGCCGAGCGCTACCGCGACCTCGGCGTCGAGAAGGCAGAGAGCCCTGAGGACATCTACGCCCAGGCCGACTTCATCACGATCCACCTGCCGAAGACGCCCGCGACCGAAGGCTTCCTGAACGCCGAGGCCTTCGCCCAGATGCGCGACGGCGTGCGCGTGCTCAACGTCGCCCGCGGTGGCTTGATCGACGAAGCGGCGCTGAAGGACGCGCTCGACTCGGGCAAGGTCGGCGGGGCAGCGCTCGACGTGTTCCCGAGCGAGCCGATGACCGAGAACCCGCTGTTCGGCTACCCCAACGTCGTCGTCACGCCGCACCTGGGTGCATCGACTGCCGAGGCCACCGACCGCGCCGGCTACCAGAGCGCCGAGCAGGTCGTCGCGGCTCTGACCGGTGGCGTGGTCTCGACGGCCGTCAACATCCCCGCCATCGGCGCCGAGGACATGCATGTGCTCGGGCCGTTCCTGCCGCTGGCCACCCAGCTCGGCCGTCTGGCGATGAAGCTCGCCGAGGGCAGCTCGGTGGAGCGGATCGAGGCTGCGTTCATGGGCCGGATCGCCGACTTCGACACGCGCTTGCTCGGGCTCGCCGTGATCGTGGGCGCTCTCGAGGGGCGCACCGAGGAGCAGGTCAACCTCGTCAACGCGCCGACCATGGCCCAGCAGCGCGGGATCGTATTCGAGGAGAAGAGCGTCTCCGAGGCGCAGGACTTCAACGAGCTGATCCGTGTCACCGTCGTCGCGGGCGGCGAGCGCGTGGCCGTGGCCGGCACGGGCATCGGGCCCAACGGCGTGCCGCACCTGGTCGAGGTGCAGGGCAGGCGCCTGACGATCGAGCTCGAGCCGCACGTGGCCGTCTTCCGCTACGAGGATCTGCCCGGCATGATCGGCCGCGTCGGCACGATCTTCGGCGCCCACGGCATCAACATCTCCTCCGCCGCCGTCGGACACACCCCCGATGGAGCCGACGGAGAGGCCCCCCGGCTCGCCGCGATGGTCGTTACGACCGACGCCCAGGTGCCCGATTCGGTCGTCGCTGAGATCGTCGCCTCGGAGGGCTTTGTAAACGGCTGGTCTGTCGAGCTCGGCTGATCGGTTAGGCTCACGACCATGCGGGCTGTCGTAATCACCAAGCACGGCGGTCCCGGCGTCCTGCAGGTGCAGGAGCGCCCAGACCCGAAGCCCGGCGCGGGGGAGGTGCGGATCGAGGTCGCCGCCGCCGGCATCAACTTCGCCGACGTGATGGCGCGGATGGGCCTCTACGCCGATGCGCCGAAGACTCCCTGCGTAGTCGGCTACGAGGTTGCAGGGACGATCCTCGAGCTTGGAGAGGGGATCTCGGGCCTCGCCGTCGGACAGCGTGTCGTCGCGGGGACCAAATTCGGCGGCTATGCCTCGCAGGTCGTGGCGGGCGCGGGCGACATCGTGGCTCTGCCTGATGAGCTCAGCTTCGAGCAGGGCGCTGCGATACCCGTCAACTACGGAACCGCCTGGGCCGCGCTGATCGGCTACGGCAACCTGCAGCCTGGCGAGCGGGTGCTCGTCCATTCGGCAGGCGGCGGCGTCGGCATCGCCGCCACGCAGATCGCCAAGCGCTACGGGGCGGAGGTCTACGGAACCGCCTCGCCGGGCAAGCATGCGCGCTGCTCCGAACTCGGCGTGGATCACGTTCTCGACTACACCAAGAGCGGCTGGGAGCAGGGCCTCCCGCAGTTTGATGTGATTCTCGACGCCATCGGCGGCAAGAGCTTTCGTCAGAGCTATTCGCTGCTGCGCGCCGGTGGACGCCTTGTCGCCTTTGGTGCCTCCTCGGTCGTCTCGGGGGAGCGGCGCAACCTTGTCACGGCACTGCGCGCGGTGGCGCGAATGCCGCGCTTCAACATGATCAAGCAGATGTCCGAATCGAAGGCCGTGATCGGGTTGAACATGCTCAGCCTGTGGAAGGACCGCGGGACCCTCGAGCCGTGGATCGGGCCGATGCGAGAGCTCCTCGATGACGGTACCGTCAAACCCGTCGTGGCCGGCTCCTTCTCCTTCGCCGAAGCCGGCGCCGCACAGACGATGATCGTCGAGCGACGCAACGTGGGCAAGGTCGTCCTTACGCCCTGATTCGTAGTTTGGCAACGCGCGAAGGCGGTGCTACTCTGCGATTCAGATGTCGTTCGTAAACTCGCTTCTCTCTCTCCTTCTGCTCCCCCCTCGGGGGGAATAACGCGTGGCGGCCGCGTAGCCGCATACCCAGCAGAGAGGAACGTAAAGCGAGATAGAGAAGGAGCACGAACGACATGAGTACTTCTGAGGTATCCAACGGCGGGCGCGCAGCGGCCCGCCGTGACGCGGCCAACCGCGTCCTGATCTTCGACACGACCCTGCGCGACGGCGAGCAGTCGCCCGGGATCTCACTGAACAAGCAGGAAAAGCTCGAGATCGCCCACCAGCTGGCGCGTTTGGGCGTGGACATCATCGAGGCCGGTTTCCCGATCACCTCGCCAGGTGACTTCGAGTCCGTGCAGGCAATCGCACGCGAGGTCGAAGGACCTGTCATCTGTGGCCTGGCGCGCACGAGCAAGCAGGACATCGAGGCGGCTTGGAACGCCGTCAGGGACGCTGAGCGGCCCCGCATCCACACCTTCCTGGCGACCAGCGACATTCACATCGAGCACAAGCTGCAGACCACCCGCGAGGACGTCAAGGGTCAGGTACGCGCAGCCGTGGCACAGGCACGGAAATACACCGACGACGTCGAGTTCTCGCCCGAGGACGGCTCGCGCTCAGACGTTCAGTTCATGGCCGAGGTGATCCAGATAGCGCTCGACGAGGGCGCCACCACCATCAACGTGCCCGACACGGTGGGCTACACGATGCCCCGGGAGTACAACGCCATGTTCACCGAGCTAAATGAGCTGGTGCCCGACCTGCGCAAGGTCACCGTCTCCGTTCACTGCCACGACGATCTGGGCATCGCCGTGGCCAACTCGTTGGCCGGCCTGGAAGCGGGCTGCCGTCAGGTCGAGTGCGCCATCAACGGGATCGGTGAGCGTGCCGGCAACGCCTCCCTGGAGGAGATCGCAATGCTGCTGCACACGCGCGAGCCCACCCTCGGGCTGTGGACGGGGATCGAGACGACCGAGATCGCGCGTACGAGTCGCCTCGTCTCGCGCTTGACCGGCTATCAGGTACAGCCCAACAAGGCGATCGTCGGACGCAACGCCTTCGCCCACGAGGCCGGCATCCACCAGGACGGCGTGCTGAAGGAGCGCACCACCTACGAGATCATGGACGCCACCACCGTCGGCCTGCGCTCCAACTCGATCGTGCTCGGCAAGCACTCCGGCCGCCACGCGCTCAGTGATGCACTGCAGGAGATGGGCTTCGAGCTGGACGGTCAGGCGCTGAACACGGCCTTCAAGCGCTTCAAGGAGATCGCCGACCGCAAGAAGCAGGTGACCGCCATGGATCTCGAGGCGCTGGTCACAGACGAGCTGCGCGAGGAGATATCGGGCTATGCCCTGGAGTGGTTCGAGGTCGAGGCGTCATCGCTGCGACCACCGCACGCCCGCGTGTCGATAACGCTGCCCGATGGCAGCTCGGCCGGCGGGTCGTTCATGGGCGATGGGCCAATCGACGCCGTCTTCCAGGCCATCAACGCTGCCAGCGGCATGGGCGCGAAGCTCAGCGAGTTCACCATCGGCGCCGTCACCGAGGGCCAGGACGCGCTCGGCGAGGTCTCGATCGTGGTCGAGGTCCACGGTTTCACCGGCGCCGGTCAGGGCGTCTCCACGGACATCATCGACGCCGCCGCGCGGGCCTACGTGCGGGCGCTGTCGGTGGCCGTGGCGCGATCGAAGGCAGACGAGGCGATCGGGCTGCCCGAGACCGCCGCCGGCTGAGAGTGCTCTGCTTCCGGAGCCCCGGCGAGGTCGCGCGTTGCCGGTCGCCGCGTCAGGCGAAGAAGTCGGCGAGCGCGACCCGCCAGCCGGGCACCGCGTCGCTGAGTCCAGCTCGCCGTGTCTGTGATAACGTACGCGCGTATGACCACCGCGATCACCGCCGAGAAGCAGCCCGACTGGGCCCAATCCCTATCGCCCGCCGTGATCGGCGCGCGCGTGAAGGCGCTGCGCGAGTCCGCCGGACTGTCTCTGCGCGATCTCGCTGAGCGCAGCGGCGTGAGCGCGCCGATGCTCTCGCAGGTCGAGCGTGGGGAGACGAGTCCCACGCTGACCGTGGCCGTGCGCATCGCCTCGGGTCTCGACCTGCGTCTCTCCCAGTTGCTGCGTCTCGACGAGGGCGGAGCTGTGACCGTCGTCCGCGCCGGCGAGCGCCAGCACGGTGGCAACAAGCGCCGCGGGCACAGCTTCCAGGTGCTCACCTCCGCCCAGCCCGGCCAGCGCGCCGAGCTCTCACGCCACACGCTTGCCCCCGGTGGCGCCACCGGTGCTGCCGATGATCCGCCCATGCACGAGCCCGGCAGCCGCGAGACAGCCCTCGTCGAGGCGGGCTCGCTCATGCTCGTTTGCGACGGGCAGCGGTATGAATTGGACGACGGCGACTGCGTCACCTTCGACGCCGATCTTCCCCACCACTTCGAGAACCCCACCACTGAGGAGGCCGCCTTCCTGGCGGTCGTCTCCGCGGGACTGAGGCGCAGCTAGATGCTCGCCTCCACGAACCCCACCGGGACCCCGGCAGGGGTCCCCATAGAGATCGAGTCCACCCCCCACGAGACGAAGGGCCGCTGACCATGCCAAAGACGCTGTTCGACAAGATCTGGGAGGCCCACGAGGTCGGTGGAGGGGACTCGGGCCTCATCTACATCGACCTGCACCTCGTCCACGAGGTCACCAGCCCGCAGGCCTTCGACGGGCTGCGTCTCGCCGGTCGCACCGTGCGTCGCCCCGACCGTACGCTGGCCACTGCCGACCACAACACACCCACCGACGGCACGCCCGTGGCCGCTCGCATCAAGGACGAGCTCTCGCGCGTGCAGGTCGAAACGCTCGAGCGCAACTGCCACGAGTTCGGCATCCCCGTGTACTCGCTCGGCTCATCGCGCCAGGGCATCGTGCACGTGATCGGACCTGAGCTCGGCGTCACCCAGCCCGGCATGACCATCGTCTGCGGCGACTCTCACACCTCCACCCACGGCGCCTTCGGGGCGCTCGCCTTCGGCATCGGCACCAGCGAGGTCGAGCACGTGCTCGCCACCCAGTGCATGGTCCAGAACAAGCCCCGCTCCATGCGCATCACCTACGAGGGCGCCCTCGGCTACGGCGTCACCGCCAAGGACCTCATCCTCGCCACGCTCGGCGAGCTCGGCGTGGGGGGGATGACAGGACACGTCGTCGAGTACGCCGGTCCCGCCATCGAGGCGCTCTCCATGGAGGGGCGCATGACCGTCTGCAACATGACCATCGAGGGCGGCGGGCGCGCCGGAATGATCGCCCCCGACGAGACCACCTTCGCCTGGTTCACTGGTATCGACCGTCCCGGCGCACCCACGGGCGCCGAGCTCGACGCCGCCATCGAGCGCTGGCGCGAGCTGCGCACCGACGACGGGGCCAGCTTCGACCGAGAGATCGTCATCGACGCCACCACCATCTCCCCCCAGGTCACCTGGGGAACCAACCCCGGCATGGTGCGCTCCGTCACCGATCTCGTGCCCGCGCCCGACGAGTTCGACTCCCCCGCCGACCGCGAGGCCACCGAGCGCGCCCTCGCCTACATGGCCCTCGAGCCCGGAACCCCCATCGATCAGATCGCCGTCGATCGCGTCTTCATCGGCTCCTGCACCAACTCGCGCATCGGCGACCTGCGCGCCGCCGCCGAGGTCGTCGCCGGGCGCAAAGTCGCCTCCTCGGTCAACGCCATGGTCGTACCCGGCTCTCAGCAGGTCAAGGCTCAAGCCGAGGCCGAGGGCCTCGATCAGGTATTCCGCGACGCCGGCTTCGACTGGCGCGTGGCCGGTTGCTCCATGTGCCTGGGGATGAACCCCGACATCCTGCAGCCGGGCGAGCGCTGCGCCTCGACCTCCAACCGCAACTTCGAGGGCCGCCAGGGGCGGGGCGGGCGCACCCACCTCGTCTCCCCCCAGATGGCCGCAGCCGCCGCCATCGAGGGACGTTTTGTCGACATCCGCCAGTGGACCCAGGAGGGCATGTGAAACCCATCAGCGTCATTCAAGGACCCGTCAGCTTCCTCGACCGTGCCGACGTGGACACCGACCAGATCATGCCCAAGCAGTTCCTCAAGCGGGTCGAGCGCACCGGCTTCGGCGAGTTCCTGTTCTTCGACTGGGCCAAGGAGCCCGGTTGGAACCTGCCGGCCAACCCCATCCTCGTCGCCGGTGAGAACTTCGGCTGCGGCTCCTCGCGCGAGCACGCCCCGTGGGGCCTCCAAGACTACGGCTTCCAGGCCATCGTCGCGCCCAGCTTCGCCGACATCTTCTACTCCAACTGCACCAAGATCGGGCTGCTGCCCGTGGTCCTCAGCGATGAGGACTGCCGCAGCCTCGCGCGGGCGGGGGAGGGAGAGATCGACCTCGAGCAGCAGGAGGTCCGCTTCGCCGGCGAGCGCCATGCCTTCGAGATCGACCACGAGATCCGCCACCGCCTGCTCGGCGGCCTCGACGACATCGCGCTCACTCTCCAGCAGGACGACGCGATCGCGGGCTACGAGGGGGTCCGCGAGTCGCGTTCCCCGCGGGTGCCCGTGACCACGCAGCTGTAGGCGCGCCGGCCGCCCGCCGGCGTTACGTGAAGGGTCAGAAGCTGCCACCGGTCGAAGCGCGGACGGAGAACTGGCTGACCCTTGCGCTTGCGCTGTTGGTGATCGCGCCGGCTGCCCGCTCCGTCTTGCAATCGTCTTCCTGATCGCGAAGTTCGAACCTAGGCCCGCGATCCTGCTGGTGGCTGCAACCGCCATCGTCGGGCTGACATCGGCGTGGGCGATTCTGCGAGCCACAGCTGGGCGCGAAGCCTCGCTGCATGGTTTTTCGATATCGCGCAGGGCCCAGCTAAAGAGGCTCTCGACGTTTGAGCAAGCTGACGGTCACTGGCAGGCGATCGAGGTATCCACGATCGGTCGACTCGATCGGCCAATTGCGCTGCAGGCCACGATCTACCTGACAGGTAGAGGCATGTTCTGGGCTGTCGAGGATGCGTCGGCGCTAGTTCGCTTTCACGACTGGGCGGCAAACCATCTGCTTACTCCGACACCTGCAGTGCACGGGCGGCGGCTGGTGATCGCCAACTTCGCAGCGCCGGCCTTCGCATAGCGATCGTCGACCCAACGGCGCGTTAGGGCGACCTGGCGGCGCATGGCGAGCGTTGTCGCCTCGCCGATATGCTCTGCCACCCGCCAGCTCCGGCGGCGTGGCGACTCCATGTCCTACTCCATACTCACCCTTCCCGGCGACGGGATCGGCCCCGAGATCATGGCGCCCACGCTGGCGTTGTTGACGACGCTGGGCGATTTCGAGTTCGAGGAGCACCTGTTCGGCGGGGCATCCATCGACGCCCATGGAGTGGCGCTCACCGATGAGGTGCTCGCCGCCTGCACGGCCGCCGACGCCGTGCTGCTCGCGGCCGTCGGTGGGCCCAAGTGGGACACCACCGATCCCGCCAAGCCACGCCCCGAGCAGGGGCTGCTGGGCCTGCGCAAGGGGCTCGGGCTGTATGCCAACCTCAGGCCCGTCAAGCCGCTGCCCGCGCTGTATGACTCCTCGCCCCTGCGGCGCGAGCGCATCGAGGGCACCGACCTGCTCGTCGTGCGCGAGCTCACCGGCGGTATCTACTTCGGCGAGAAGACTCGCACCGAGACCACCGCCTCAGACCTCTGCTCCTACAGCACCGATGAGATCCAGCGGATAGCGCGCACCGCCTTCGAGGCATCGAGAGGGAAGGTCTCGAGCGTCGACAAGGCCAACGTGCTCGAGACCTCCAGGCTCTGGCGCCAGGTCGTAACTGAGCTGCACGCCGACGAGTTCCCCCACATCGAGCTCGAGCACGTGCTCGTTGACAACGCCGCCATGCAGCTCGTGTCCAACCCAACGGACTTCGACACGATCCTCACCGAGAACATGTTCGGAGACATCCTTTCCGACGAGGCCGCCATGATCACCGGCTCCATCGGCATGCTCCCCAGCGCATCCCTCGGGGCGGACGGACCGGGGATGTTCGAGCCCGTGCACGGCTCCGCGCCGGACATCGCCGGGCAGGGCGTCGCAAACCCGCTCGCCATGTTCCTCTCGGCCGCCATGCTGCTGCGCCACGGGCTCGGCTTGGCAAGTGAGGCCACGGCTGTAGAATCGGCTGTTGAAAGCGCGCTCGGCGCGGGCCTGCGCACACCCGATCTGGGGGGCGGGGACGGCACCGCGGCAGCGACCAAGGCAGTGCTCGAAAACCTCTAACAGGAGCCTGATCACGTGGAGCCCACCGACCTCATCTGGATGAACGGAGATTTCGTCGCCTGGGCGGACGCCAAGGTCCACGTCTTGACCCACGGCCTGCACTACGGCACCGGGGTCTTCGAGGGTGTGCGCTGCTACGACACCGTGCTCGGCCCGGCCGTGTTCCGCAACGCCGAGCACGTCGAGCGCCTGTTCAAGTCAGCAGAGCTCTACTACATGGACATTCCGTTCACCGCGGAGGAACTGCGCACCGCCACCACTGAGCTCGTGGCTCGCAACGGCATGAGCTCCTGCTACCTGCGCCCGATCGTCTACCGCGGCTACGGCTCCATGGGCCTGAACCCGCTCGACGCTCCTGTCGACGTGACCATCGCCTGCTGGGAGTGGGGCGTGTATCTAGGCGAGGAGGGACAGCGCGATGGAGTGCGCGCCAAGGTGTCTTCCTGGCGTCGCATCAGCCCGGACTCCTCGATCCCGCACGCCAAGGCCTCCGGGCAGTACCTCAACAACGTGCTCGCCAAGATCGAGTCGGTCAAGTCCGGCTACGAGGAGGCGATCCTGCTCGACGACCACGGCTACGTGTGCGAGGGCACAGGCGAGAACATCTACCTCGTACGCGACGGCGCCATCGTCACGCCCGGCCAGTCCAACTCGATCCTCGACGGGATCACCCGCCGCTCGGTCATCCAGATCGCGCGCGACCTCGGCTACACCGTCATCGAACGCGACATCGGCCGCGCGGAGATGTACCTGGCCGAGGAGATGTTCATGTCCGGGACCGCCGCTGAACTGGTGCCCGTACGCGAGGTCGACGATCACAAGATCGGCACGGGCAAGCCCGGGGAGGTCACGCGCGTGCTGCAGGCCGCCTTCGACGACGCCATCCACGGGCGCAGCGAGCGCTACCGCGAGTGGCTGGACGTCGTGAGCCCCGTCGCTCTCGAGACTCCTGCCGGCGAGACATCCGCGCCGAGCGCCCAGACCACAGCCGCAGGCTAGGCGCCCGCGTGCCCGACATACAGCTATACGACGCCACCCTCCGGGACGGGATGGGTGGCGGCGGCCTCACGCTCACCGCCGAGGAGAAGCTGCGGGTCGTGCACGCCCTCGACGCGCTCGGCGTGCACATGATCGAGGCCGGCTTCCCCTCCTCCAACCCCAAGGAGCAGGAGCTGTTCGGCCTGCTCGCCACCGAGAAGCTCGACGTGGCCGAGATCGTCGCCTTCGGCATGACCCGCAGGCGCGATGCGAGCGCCGAGCAGGACGAGGGGCTGCGCGTCCTCGCCGACTGCTTCGCCCCGGTGTGCACCATCGTGGGCAAGGCCTCCGTGTTGCACGTCGAGAAGGTCGTGCGCGTGACGCGCGAGGAGAACCTGGCCATGATCGCCGACTCCGTCGCCTTCCTCGTGGGGGCGGGCAAGCGCGTGCTGCTCGACGCCGAGCACTTCTTCGACGGCTTCGCCCTAGACCCCGGCTACGCCCTCGATTGCCTGCGCGCGGCCCGGGACGCGGGCGCCGAACGGGTGGTCCTGTGCGACACCAACGGCGGCTCGCTGCCCCCGCAGATCCGCACCGCGTTCGCCGTCGTCTCCGAAGCCCTGCCCGGCTTCGCGCTCGGCATCCACTGCCACGACGACTCTGGCTGCGCCGTCGCCAACACCCTGACCGCCGTCGAAGCCGGCGCCACGCAGGTGCAGGGCACCGTCAACGGCATCGGCGAGCGCACCGGCAACGCCAACCTGATCACCATCATCGCCGACCTGCAGCTGAAGATGGGGGCGCAGGTACTGGAAGGCGAGCGCCTCGCCCGCCTGACCGAGACGGCGCACTTCG
>DATARM010000081.1:0-12842 GCA_036264155.1 Solirubrobacteraceae bacterium | reverse complement strand
GCCGCTGGCGCCGGCATACCCCGAGAGATTTGACACGGTCAGCGTGGCCACGCCCTTGCACGCCGGCAGGAGCCTGCAGTAAACGGCTATGGACACGATCCGTTCGTGGTTGATGCCGTCGGTCTGAGGACTGACCCTGATCGGTGCGAGCACCGGCGGGGCTCCCTGGGTGCCGCCTGCGCAGATGTGGGTCGCGTCGGCGCCCGTGCCGAGCGTCACCTGCATCATCAGTTCCTCACCATGGCTTACGGCGAAGCCTTCGTTGGCCGAGAGGTCTGAGCTGGACATGACCGCGCCGTTACCCGTGCCGCCACCGCGAATGAAGGAGTCGAGCGTCGACCCCTGGACAGCGCCGAGCACCTGGTAGGGGACCCCGTTGCGATAGGAGTTGGGGACGTAGCCACCCTCGTCGTTGAAGCCAACGTAGTCGCCGGCGCTAACGCACAGGTTGATCGGTTCATAGGTCGTGACCGTTGAGCCACTGGCGCCGTTCTGTCCACAGATCGGGATGTTGAAACCCTGAGAGCTGAGGTTGACCTTGACGCCCCCGCCGGCGATCGGCGAGAGGTCCTGGAAGTGGATTTCGCTCAGCGGAGCAGGCCCGCCGCTCGCTTCCTGTGCACAGCCCTCCAGTGCGATCTTTACCGCCTGCCCCGTCGCCGGCGACTGCGGATCGCCGCTTGCGAGACCCACGTTCCAGATCGCCGTGTCGGCCCCGTAGTGGTAGGTGTGGTAGAGCCCGTTGGGTGCGTCTGGGGCTGGCGGCACCGGCGTGTCAGTCCCCGGGTAGCCGAGGTTTTCAGCCGTGTTGAGGGTTGCCGGCACCGACAGCGGGCTGCCGATGGTCATGGTCGCGGCGTTTGCGGCGGACGGCGCGATGAGCACCATCAAGCCCATCAGCGCCAGCGCCATGCCAACGAGCCCACCGACAGCGCGACGGATGTGGTGCGAAGACGCGACGAGTATCGGGTTGCTTGAGAACATCATCACTGCGCAGATCGGAAGGCTACGGAGCACACTTGAGAGTGAGTCCCGGTACTCGACAACTTCCTAGCCAACGGCTGCCCTGAATCCCAATCGGCGTATCCCGAGGCAACGGCCTGCGACGAGCGCCAGAACCCGCAACCTACTCGTCCCCCACCGCCGCACCCATGAGCAGCTCCTCGTCGGCGGGATCGGCATGGAATATGCCGTGACGGAACACCATGAAGTTGGTGGCCGTGACCACCGCCACCGTCACCACGTAGACCAACTCGGTCGGAGCACCGAGCGCGTTTGGCAGCAGAGCAGTGGATGCCGCGGTTACCCCATACTGAACACCGGCGACCGACAGATAGCGGAGCAGCTGATGGTGGATCGCCAAGGCGAACGCCTCGCCATGAGCCCACACGAACACCCGCTGCAGGGTGAAGTGGACCACGAGCCCAAGCGTGTAGCCGATCGCCAGCGCGGCCTGAAAGGGCAGGCCCACGACATCAGCGAGAACCGTTGTGCTCGTCAGGTAGACCAGGGCCACCGTCGCTCCCGCGATCGCGAAGCGCGCCCCTTGACCGAGCAAGCCGGACTCCTGTCGGCGCAAGGAGTAGATCCACGCGCGAACTCTCGCGGGCCGCGACGGTGGGTGAGCAGCTGGCTCAGTGTGCATGACTTGAACCGTAGTGCAGGGGCTGGCCTTCGTTCCCAGCGACGCTAATCGACGAAGGCGGTTACCCTGCGGCGCCCTCGCGCAGGAAGGCGTCGGTTTCGGCCAGCGCGGCTGGGGTTCCGATCTCATAGAAGCGCTCGACCGCCTCGTAGCCATACAGAAGTCGCGACTCGGCGAGCCGCCTATAGAGGCCGGCCAAGTCGCGTTCCCCCGCCCCGATCTCGGAAAGGGCCGCTGCCGTCAGCCCACCGAGCCCGTAGTCGATCCAGCTCATCTCGGGAGTGGGATTGCCCTTGTCGTAGCGCAGAACGAGGCCGTTGGCGTAGTCGGCGTTGGAGCTGTCCCACTGGCCCTCGTTGCGAAGGACCGCCATCGCGGCCGGCAATCCGCTATCGACCCAGGCTCCTGCGAATTGGGCGTAGTCGATGCGCAGGTAGGTGTCGCCGTAGAGCACCAGGAAGCGCTCCCCAAGGAGCCCCTGCGCCCGCCTGATGGCACCGAGTGTTCCGTCCAGCTCTGGCGAATCGAAGCTGTAGCTGATCCTCAGCCCGAAGCGCCTGCTCCCGATCTGCGCCTCGATCTGCTCGCCACGATAGCCCACACATACGACGATCTCCCCGGCGCCGTGAGCGGCGAGCAAGGCCAGCTGATGCAGCAGGAAGGGCTGGCCCGCCACCTCCAGCAGGGGCTTGGGCGTGTCGCGGACCCGCTCCCCGAGCCGTGTTCCCAGGCCCCCTGCCAGGATGCACACCGGTGGCAGGGCCGTCGGCCCTTCGACGCGATCCACCGCCTAGTCGTCCCACCCGTAGCGCGACTCGATGATGTACTTGGGCCGACCGCGCGACTCGTCGTAGATGCGGCCGACGTACTCCCCGATCACCCCCAGCGACAGCATCTGGATACCGCTGAAGAAGGCCACCACGATCACGATCGTGGGGTTGCCCACGGGGAAGTTCTGTCCACCAATCTTCAAGCCCAGATAGACGATGGCGAGCGTGAAGGCGATCCCGGCGAGAGCCATTCCGACCATCGAGATCAGATGCAGCGGATAGCGCGAGAAGCCGACCAACCCGTTGAGGCCGATCACCAGCGAACCCCAGAAGCGATTGTACTTGCTCGTTCCCGCCGCCCTTGGATCGCGGTCATAGAGGACGCTGGCGCTGCGGAAGCCCACGAGCGCGACGAGTCCGCGGAGGAATCCGTGGCCCTCTTTGAGCGCCACCACGTTGTCAACCACGCGCCGACTGAGCAGCCGGAAATCGCCGGTGTTGGCCGGAATCTCAACCTCCGCGATCCGCGCGATTATGCGATATCCAACCGCGGCGATGATGCGCTTTGGAAGCGTCTCTCCGGCGCGGGTGCGACGCTGGGCATAGACCACCTCGTAGCCCTCGCGCCAGCGCGCCACGAGCTCAGGGATCAGCTCGGGAGGGTCCTGCAAGTCACAGTCGATCACCACCGTCGCCTCCCCCGCAGACGCTTGCAACCCGGCCAGCGTTGCCATCGGCTGGCCAAAGCGACGAGAGAAACGCAGCATCTTCACGCGGGGATCCGCCTCTCGCAGCTCGAGGACCAGCTCTTCGGTCCTGTCAGGACAAGGATCCACACTGAAGATCATCTCCCAGCTGAGGCCCGTGGCGTTCAGGACTCCGCTCACGCGCTCATAGAACGAGCGGACGTTGTCCTCCTCGTTGTAGGCAGGCACAACGATGCTGAGAACAGGGCGATCGTCTATCTCTGCGCCTGGCATTGACACCTCAATCCCCTCCCCACTGATAGCCGCGATCGGCAGGCACGATTCGCCGCAAAGTGTAGATGTCGGACTCGAGCTCCTCGCGATGCTCGGGGAGCTGTGCCCAAGGATCCCAAACGGCGCTCAGCAGCTTGCCGGTGATCCCATCACTGGCAGCCGAGCCGAGGAATACCGCCAGCTCCGCGCCGCGTCGCAGTGGCACCCCCCCGCGGCGCCGTTGCTCGAGCGCCCGTTGGAAGTCGGCTTCGCCGGCGCAGTCCGGGCCCGCCTCGATGACCTCCTCTAGCATCCGTGTGTTCAGCGCACCTGGCGCAATCGAGTTGACGTCGATGTGATCCTGTCGGAGCTCGACCGCGAGCGTCTCCGCAAAACGCACCGCCGCCACCTTCGAGGCCGCATAGGCACTGAACCCCGGCCTCGGCCCCGTCGCTCCGCCACCGGAGAGCTGCACGATCTTCCCGTAACCCTGGCCGCGAAGGTGCTCCACCAGCGCTCGAGCGACCAGCACGGAGCCGAAGAGATTGGCTTCCACGGTGCCCACCCAATCGCCCCAATCGACCTTCTCGATCGCGCCCACCGGGCCCTGGATGCCCGCGTTGGAGACCAAGATGCTTAGCGTTCCGAGGCTCTCCAACGCGCTCGCCACGAGGCGCTCGACGTCTGCCGGGTGCGAGACGTCTGCCACCTCGCAGAGCACCGACTGCCCCGGACGAGCGAGGGCCTTCAGCTCCCCCTCAGCGCTCCTCAAAGCCCGCGGATCGCGCCCGCAGATGCAAATCCCCGCGGCGCCGGCCTCCAGATAGGCCCGCGCGATCTCCAGGCCCAGCCCACGCGTGGCACCGGTGATCAGCGCGCTGCGTCCTTCCAGGGCTGCGCTCATGCAAACGCTCGACGCATCTCGGAATAGGGACCACTCGCGTAGGCCGCCTCGATCTGACTCCACGCGTAGAGCGCATCCACAAGGCCACCATCCACGAGCGAGGAGTCTTTCGCCTCAATCGCCTGGCGGAAACTCGCCCACTCGAGCTCCCAGGAGTGGTCCTTATCGGGAAACTCGATCTCCTCCAGCTCCGGCGGTCCCAGCTCGGGGCCCATGCGAAAGATACGCAGACGCTGGGGCCCGTAGGAGCGGACCAGCCCGTCCACCTGGATCTTCGCCGTGCGACAGTAGATCTCCAGCGAGAACAGGTTCTTCCACTCCGTCCAGGTCACATGCAGCATGGCCCAGGGTCCGCTGCGCGAATCACGCTCGCCCAGGATCAGGGCGGCGTTGTCCTCGACCGGGGTGTCCCAGAAATGGGTTCGCAGGAGAGCCGAATGGAGCGGCAGCGCCCCGGCGAGACGGTGGGTCAGATCGAGCAGGTGCATACCCTGATCAACGAGCTCCCCCCCGCCCGAGCGAGCCGGTTCAGCGCGCCACTCGCGATCGTATCCGAGGCGACCCCCATGGCCGTAGCGTCCACGAACGTGCATCAGCTCGCCGTGGGCTCCCGAGTGAACCTCTCGGGTCGCGCGGGCGATGCCGGGGTGGAAGCGGTGGTTGAAACCTACCTTCACCATGCCCTCACTTGCACGCTCGCGCTCGATCAGCCGCTTGATCTCAGCGCTCGAGACGCCCGCCGGCTTCTCGACTAGCACGTTCGCTCCCGACTCCAGCGCCAGCTCCGCGAGCTCTGCCAGGCGATCGTGTGTGGTGGCTATCACGACCACATCGCAGGAGAGCTCAAGCAGCTCCGTCAGAGTGGAGCACGAGCGGCATCCGAACTTCTGGCCCAGGCGTTCCCCCGCCAGCCGATCGACGTCATAGCAGGCAACCAAACGGTCATCCTCCCTGAGCGCCGCCGCGCGCTTGTCGCCGATCAGACCACAGCCGACGATTGCGACCGTCAGTCCGCTCACGCGCTCTCGCTCGCGTAGGCGCCGCCGAACTCGAAGTCAAACGCCAGCTCCGAAGCTCCCGCGGCCGCCATCGCCTGCCTCGTGTCCTCGGGCTGCTTTGCGTATACGAGGAGGAACCCGCCCCCGCCGGCGCCCACGAGCTTGCCACCCAAGCATCCGCTGCGGCGGGCGAGCGTATACAGCCTGTCGATGTGCTCTCCGGTCATACCCGGTGAGCGAGTGCGCTTGTGTTCCCAGTGCTCATGCATGAGTTCCGCATAGGCATCTAGGTCCCCGCCACCGAGCAAGTCGTAGCCTCGCCGTCCGAGCTCCTTGGTGAAGTGCAGGCTCTCGATCATCTCTGCATCCCCCGCCTTGGAGCGGGTGTCCTGGTCCGCCAGAACCGTCGATGCTGAGCGAGCTTCACCGGTGTAGAAGAGCAACAGCTGGTCTCGCAGTTGCCTGAGCACACGCGGATCGAGCTCGAGTGGCTCCACGTCGACGGAGCCATCTGGGTGGAACGTATACGCGCAGATCCCCCCATGTGCCGCCACATACGGATCCTGCTTGCCGACCGGCTCGCCGAGGACATCGATCTCGATCTCACAGGCCGCCTCCGCGAGCGCTTCCGGCGTGATCGCGGTGCGCCGCGCCTGAGCGAGACCCTTGAGCAGGCAGACGGTATACGCCCCCGAGGAGCCCATCCCTGTGCCCGCCGGCACGTCCGCTACCGACGCGATCTCCAGCGGATTGCCGCGCCAGTGACGCTGCAACGTCTCCCGCAGGATCGGGTGGCGGATCTCAGCGATCGTGTCGACCTCCTCGAGCTCTGAGTACTTCAGGCGATAACGTCGCTGAAAGACCGTGTGCATCAGCATGTACACGTACTTGTCGATCGCGCCCGAGACGAGGAAGCCGCCGTGCTCACGGTAGTAGGAGGGAAGATCCGTCCCGCCTCCCCCTAGCGAGATGCGCAGAGGGGCCCGGCTGAAAATCACGCTCATCGTTCCTCCTGCACTTTCTCACGCCACGCGTACTCGTTTCCCTCGAACCACTCCAGGGTCCTGACCACCGCCTGCTGGATGGTGAGTGTGGGTCGCCACCCAAGCGCGCGAATGCGCGACGTATCGAGCTGAATCAGGGGGCTGTCCCCCGTCCACCCCCGCCTGCCGCCCGTGTGCTCGATCTGGGGGCTCAAGGAAAGATGCTCGGTGATAATGCCAACCGACTCGTCGACCACGATCGTCTCCTCCGTGCCGAGGTTGTAAATGTGCGCGCCCGGCTCGTCCTGGTGTCGATCGACGGCCGCCAGGATCGCCGCCACACAGTCCTGAACGTACAGATAGGACTTCTCCTGGCGACCGTCGCCGAGCACCCGCAGGCGGATCGGGTCGCGCTTTAGCGCACAGTAGAAGTCGAACACGTGGCCGTGGGTGTAGCGCTCTCCGAGGATCGATACGAAGCGACAGATCAACCCGGTGAAGCCGTAGCCGGTCGCGTACGCCTCGATCAGGCCCTCACCGGCCAGCTTGGACGCACCGTAGAGAGACGTTTGCAATGGAAACGGGGCATCCTCGGGCGTGGGGAAGACCTCGGGCTCGCCATACACCGAGCCCGTCGAGGAGAAGGCGATTCTCCTCACGCCGCGGGCTCGCATCGCCTCGAGCACATTCGAGGTCGCGATCGTGTTCTGCTCGAGATCCCGGCGTGGGTCGTCCAGCCCGCCCCTCACGTCGGCGTTGGCCTGGAGGTGAAAGACCCAGTCGCACCCGTCGACAGCCTGCTCCAGCAAGTCACGGTCCAGCACGTCCCCCTCCACGAGCCTCACTCCGGGACGACTCAGCGCATCTTGCACGAACTCCCGGCGTCCCGTACGGAAGTCATCGACGATCACGACCTCCACTCCCTGGGCGCTGAGACGATCCACCAGGTTGCTGCCGATGAAACCGGCTCCGCCGGTTACGCATGCTCGTTTCATGGCCTGCGACGCAGCATCGGCGATCCACCGGGACAAGCCCGTGAGAGAACGACCCGCATCGCCTAAAGCTTGAAGCCCGCGGACGCCGCGTCGGTGTGGAACATGCGCACCGTCTCCAGCGAATACTGCTCGAGGCTCTTTCCCAGGCAGTCGAGCTTCTTCAGCAGGTCATGCGTGACGGTGATGATGTGACAGCCCACCTGATCCGCCTGGACGAGATTCAGAATCTCGCGCGGCGATGCCCAGATGAGCTCCGAGCGTGGAGCGTCGAGGAGGATCTCCACCGAGCGCGCCATGATTGGAACAGGATCGATACCCGCGTCCGCGATGCGGCCCGCGAACACGGAGATGTAGGAGGGAGCTCCGTCCTTCACCGCCGCGGTGATCAGCTCGACCTGCGCAGTGGTAAAGAGCGCCGTGACGTTGACTTTGACGCCGTCCTCGGAGAGCTCTCGCACGAGCGGAGCCATCGACTCGCCGGCGGTCGTCGTGACGGGGATCTTGACGTACACGTTCTCGCCCCAAGAGGCAATCAGACGCGCCTGTCGACGCATCTCCTCGACGTCGTCGGCAAACACCTCGAAGGAGATCGGGTGGACTGTGATCCGCTCGAGTAGCCGTTCCGCAAACTCGGCGTAATCGGTCAGCCCCGCCTTCCACATGAGCGTGGGATTGGTCGTAAAGCCAGCGATGCGGGGGTCACTGGCCAACTTGAGGATGCCATCGAGGTCCGCGCCGTCGGCGAAGATGCGTGTGGAGATGTGGTCGAGCATCACGGGCACCTTACCGTTCCGATCAGCGGGCTCGAACAAGTGCGTGCGCAGGTGTGTCATTTGCCGGCCTCTCCGAGGATCTTCCCGGCGGCGTTAGCAAGATCAGGCGCGCGCAGAGTCGGTCGAACCTTGCCCTCCCGCTTGTGGGCACTACCCGGATACTCGATCAGCGCCGTATGAGCTCCAGCGGCCTGCCCCGCTTCGATATCGGTGTCGGTATCCCCGACCATCCATGAGGCCCCCACATCCAGGCTCATGCACCGCGCAGCCTCCACGAGCATCCCGGGCGCCGGCTTCCGGCAGTCGCACTCGCCCGTCAGCCCCTCCACCACCCCGTCGGGATGATGGAAGCAGAGGCGCGAGGCCTCGATCTGCACGCCCTCCTCCGCCAGCAGCGCCAGGACACGGGCGTGCACCGCGAGCAGCTCCTCCATCGAGACCTTGCCCTTAGCCGCCGCCGGCTGATTGGACACGCACACGAGGACATAGCCGGCCTGAGCGAGGCGACGAGCGCCGTCCGCCGCCGTCGCGATCAGCTGTATGTCCTCCACCCTCAGCGGCGACTCCGGTTTGCCGGACGCCGGGTCGGGAACCGCCTCGTTCAACACCCCGTCGCGATCGAGGAAGACGGCCGGGCGGGGAGTGTCCCCGCGTTCCGCCCCAAGCGGAGGAACCTCGAGTCCGATCCGACCCTTCCGCGCCGGCTCTGGCTCACTCACGAGCGGCCGCTACCCGCCAGACTCTCCCAGTGCCCCTGTTTGACGGCCAGTTGCGGGTGTGAGACGACCCCGTGCCAGACCACCGCCTGGAAGGACTCGACCAGCGGCGTCCGCAGGCCCGGGGGAGGCGTGATCAGGACCGCCACGTCGGCCAGCTCTGCAAGCGTCCCTCCGGGGGCACCAACCACTCCGTAGATCGAGGCCCTCACGTCGCGAGCCGCCTCCATCGCCCCCACCAGGTTGGTCGAGACGTTGTGCTCGCGAGAGCCTCCTCCAACCGAGAAGACCATCAAAGCGTCCCGCTCGGAGATCCGGGAGACCTCGAGCCATGCGCTGAAGGAGCTATCCCAGCCGTCGTCGTTGGTCCGCGCCGTGAGCTCCGAGACGTTGTCCGTCGGCGCATAGCTCTCTATCGCACAGAGCTTGCGGAAGTCGTTGACGGCGTGCGACGCATGTCCGGCGCCCCCTCCGACCCCCAGCACGAACAGGCGTCCGCCCCGCTCGCGCACCGCGGCAAGGCCCAGCGCCAGCTTGTCGATCTGCCCAGGGTCGATCACCTGGGCGAGCTCGGCAGCCGCCAACAAATAGCTGCGGCTATGCTCGCTGGCCTCCATCGGCGGCTAGTTTGGCACATCTGCCCGGGGAGCCACGACGCCGACCGTGCCCCGCTCTAGGCTTTCTCAAGCGACCCAGATACGAGGCATTCGCATGTACGCTAGGCCTGTGGCTGGCCAGAAGATTTTGATGATTATCCCTGCCTACAACGAGCATGGGCGTGTGGGGGCAGTCGTTCGGGATGTCAAGGAGACACTTCCGGGCGTCGAGGTGCTCGTGATCGACGACGCATCCGTTGACAACACCGCCGAGGAGGCCCTGAAAGCGGGGGCGATCACCCTCTCGCTGCCGATGAACTCAGGCTACGGGGCGGCTCTTCAGACAGGCTACAAGTACGCCACGCGTAACGGATATGGGATTATCGGGCAGATCGACGGGGACGGGCAGCATCGCGCCGAGTACCTCACGAAGATGCTGGAGGCCCTTGAGAGCGAGGAAGCCGACGTGATCATTGGCTCACGCTTCATGGATCGCGACGGGCACTATCGAGCCTCGCTGGCACGCTCCATGGGCATTGGCCTGTTCGGGCGAATCGCATCGCTCGTAACCCACCAGCACATCTCCGACCCGACCTCCGGCTTCCAGTTGATGCGAAGCGATGTCGCCCGCTTCTTCTGCACCGAGGTGTATCCCACCGACTATCCCGATGCCGACATCCTGATCCTGCTCCACCGCACCGGCTACCGCGTGCGCGAGGTCCCGGTCCAGATGAGACCCTCCCCGGGGCAGTCCATGCACTCCGGTCACCGCAGCGCATACTACGTCTACAAGATGCTGCTGTCGATCTTCGTCACCCTACTGAGGCCACGATCGGAGGCTGGTAGGTCGTGATCACGACAAACCTGAGAATCGTCGCGATCGCCGGCAGCCTCCTCCTGCTGCTGTTCATCATTGAGCTCGTCCGCAGGCGGCGCCTGAAGGAGGAGTACTCGGTCCTCTGGATCGCCACAGCGCTTTTGCTGTGTCTGCTGGCGGCCTGGGGAGGGCTACTGCGCAGCCTCACTCATGCGATCGGTGCAGTATCCCAAGGCAGCACGCTGTACTTCTTCGGCCTCATCTTCGCCCTCCTGCTGCTCCTCCACTTCTCGCTCCGCGTCAGCCAGCTCGAGCGTCGCGTCGTTGCCCTGACTCAAGAGATCGCATTGCTCGGTGCGCGGAGACAGAGGCCCCAGACCGAGGACGAGGAGCAGCACAGCAGCGAGGTCGCGGCACGGTGAGCTGCCGCTGCAAGAGCCTGCTCAAGGGCTGAACATAATTGTCCTCCCCCGACGCGATCGCCGTGGTGGTGGTCACCTACAGGTCCTCGGAGCATCTGCCTGCGCTCAGCGCGGCCCTCGTCCCGCAGCTTCGCGATGACGACGAGCTCGTGATCGTGGACAACGCCTCCGGTGACGAAACGGCGGAGCTTGCCGCTGGCCTCCACGAGCGTATCCGTGTGATCGAGACGGGGGAGAACGTCGGCTTTGCCGGGGGTTGCCATGCCGGTGCGAGCGGCACGTGCTCGCCACTCCTGCTGTTCCTCAACCCCGACTCCGAGCCCCACCCAGACTGTCTCGATCAACTGCGCAAGGCGGCGACGGCACATCCAGAGTGGGGAGCCTGGCAAGCGGCCGTGATGCTCGATGGCGAGCACATCAATACCAGCGGGGAGATCGTCCACTATCTCGGGATCGGCTGGGCCGGTGAGTGCGGCCGTCCGGCCTCCGCACTGCCCTCCCATGACCGCGAGGTAGCGGCTCCCTCGGGTGCCGCGATGATGGTGCGGCGCAGCGACTGGCTCGCTCTAGGAGGGATGAAGCAGGAGTACTTCATGTACAGCGAGGACCTCGACTTCGGGCTGCGTCTGTGGCTGTCGGGCCGGGGGGTCGGACTCGTTCCCGGAGCCCGTGTGAAGCACAACTACGACTTCGAGAAGGGCTCGTACAAGTGGTTCTGGATGGAGCGCAACCGCTGGCGCACAGTTCTCTCGGTCTATCCCGCTCCCCTGCTCATTCTGCTGGCCCCGGCCCTGCTCGCCGCCGAGATCGGCCTGCTCGTGATCGCCGCCCGCCAAGGCTGGCTGATGCCCAAGCTGCGCGCTCAGGTCGCCGTGCTCGGCGACCTGCCCACGTCGCTACGCCGACGACGCGAGGCGCAGGCGCGCCGCAGGGTCTCCGCCACGCAGTTCTGCGCCCAACTGACCTCCTCACTCGACAGCCCCTACCTCAACGCCGCCCAGCACCCCTTCCTGCGTGTGCCCCAGGCGCTCTACTGGAGCCTCGCCCAGAGAGCCCTCGCCATCCTCGAGCGCTGATGCGCGTCGGGTTGGACCTCCTCTTCCTCACCCCCCACGAGAGCGGAGGACGGGAGAGCTACGCCCGCGAGCTGATTCCAGAGATGCTCGCCCAGAACCCCGAGCTGGAGCTCGTCGCCTTCGTCAACCGTGAGGCCGGTGCTCAGCTCGCCCGCGATCTGAGCAAGGAGGTGCGCACTGTGGTATTGCCGATCTCCGAGCGAAATCGCGTCGGCTGGGCAGTGGGCGAGCTACTGCTGGTATCTGTGGCAGCAGCCCGCGCAAAGGTCGAGCTCGTGCACTCGATGGCCAACTTCGCTCCCTCCTGGGGACCGTTCCGCAGGGTGCTCACGCTCCATGACCTGCAGTACAAGGCGTTGCCCGAGCTGCTCTCCTGGCCGATGCGGGTTGGTACCTCAGCGCTCGTCTCGTTCGGGGCACACCGCGCCGACCGCATCATCGCGGTCTCCCGAGCCGGCCGGGAGGAGATCGTCGCCGGACTCGGCATCGAAGGTGACCGCATCGACGTCATCCCGAACGGCGTCCGTCCTCCGCCATCATCGCCACCCTCGCTCGAGATCGCCGCACGGCTGGGAGTCGAGGGGCGAGCGATCGCCCTGACGGTTGCGAGCAACCTCCCGCACAAGAACCTCCCTGTACTGATCGACGCGTTGGCGCTGATCGACCCCCCACGACGGCCCGTGCTCGTCCTCCTGGGCTACGGCACGGACGATCCCCAGCTCGCCGCGCGGGCAGACGCCGCTGGAGTGAGCGAGGATCTACGTCTGCTCGGTGCCCGCCCGATCTCTGAGCTCGAGTCGCTCTACGCCCTCGCCCGCTGTCTCGTCCTGCCGACGCTGCACGAGGGCTTTGGGCTGCCCGTGCTGGAGGCCATGGCACGCTCGCTGCCCGTAGCCTGCTCGGGCATCCCCGCTCTGCGCGAGATCGGCGGCGAGGCCGCCCTCTACTTCGACCCCCGGGCTCCCGAGCAGATCGCCGCCTGCATCGCCGACCTGACCTTTGGCGACAGGGTGCGAGACCGGGCCATCGAGCTGGGACACCGGCAGGCCGCCGGCTTCAGCTGGCGCGGGGCGGCGAGCGCCACGCTGGAGACCTACAGCCGGGTGCTCCTGGAGCGCTGAGCCGCAGCGGCGACCCTCGGCCGGAGGAGCGTCACGGCGAGCAGCACAACCGCCGCCAGCAGGCCAA
>DATARM010000101.1:0-98366 GCA_036264155.1 Solirubrobacteraceae bacterium | reverse complement strand
CGCCGGCGGGGTCAACCGGTCCGGCCAGGTCCAGCGGACGATCTACGAGCTCTCGCTGCCCTAGGCAGGTCGTCCGCCCGACCGGGGTTTCAGTCCTCGAAGTGCTCGCGCAGCCCTGCCGTGTAGTCCTCGTTCTGCTGGCGCTCGCCCTTCCCCTGGATCATGATGAACACGATGATCGCGTTGACCAGGAGGCCGATGCCCCCGAAGGTGGCGATCAGACCGAGTGTCTTCGATAGGGCGGAGCTCATTGCGAGCACGGGACGACTCCGTTGTCGGGCGTTGGCGCGGCCCGCCGGGCTGCCCGGCGCGCCTGTCTGAAGTCGCCAGATTATCGCTTCCCGTAGCCTTGCGGCGTCGCTCACCAGGAGAGGTGCCGGAGCGGCTGAACGGGCGCGACTGGAAATCGCGTAACGGGGGAAACCTCGTTCGAGGGTTCGAATCCCTCCCTCTCCGTTTTGAGGCGATTGCTCGAACTCTGCTGGGGCCGTTGCTGAGTCGAGGCCTATGACTGGATGTCGCTCGACTGAGCGTCGAGCGCGTCCAGCTGCGCCTGCCAGCGCGTCACCTCGAGCGGGAACCGCTCGGAGCTGTAGGTTGGCCACTCGCGTGCCGGGATTACGTGCTCTTCGACAGGCACCTCGGTGATGCTCTGGCCGTCGTCGAGCAGGAACACCGGCTGAACGATCACCTTGAGCAGCCGGACCCTCCTACTCACGCGGTAATCCCGAGCGATTTGCAGGCTTCGAGGAGTTCGTTGAACTTTTTGACGAACGCTTCCAGTTCGGCCTGCGTTTCGAAGCCGAACTTGCCTTCTTTGTATTTCGATCCGCTCACCGTTTTGATTTCCGCGTGTTTCGCCGAGGGTGTGACGCCGAAGAAGCCGAGCTTCTGGGTGCCCGAGAGCGTGCCGGCGATCAGCGCGGTGCTGGAGTTAGCGATCACCAACTGATTGGTGTCGCCGGTTTTGCCGACCGCGTTGCAGCCGATGTAGACATTGCCTTCGCCTTCAGTGGAGCCGGCTCCCGCGCCGTAGCCGATCGCTGTGTTCTTGTTGCCTTTTGCGTTGGAGGACAGCGCGTTCATGCCAACCGCGACGTTTTCTTCGCCGTTCGTGATCAAGTTACCGGCGGCGACGCCGACGGCGGTGTTTTCAGCGCCGGTCGTGACCGCTTTGAGCGCGTTGAGGCCGAGCGCCGTGTTGAGGCTGCCTTTGGTAGCGAGGAGCGCCTGAAACCCGATCCCGGTGTTGCCGCGCCCGGTTTCGTTGGCTTCCAGCGAGCTATTGCCCATCGCCGTGTTTTCGTTGCCGGTTTTGATTGCCGCGCCAGCCTTGTTGCCGAACGCGCAGTTGCCTTCCGCGGTCGTGTTGCTGCCCAGCGCGCGGAAACCAAAGGCGTTGTTGGAGTGAGAGGTCTGCGCGGATGCGAGCGCTTCGCAGCCGACGACGCTGTTTTCTTCGCCGCTGGTCAGGTTGACGCCGGCGTTCTCCCCGATCCCTGTGTTGCCACCGCCCGTCGTGAGGCTTTTCAGGGCTTGTGAGCCGACGCCGGTGTTGTCTTCGGCGGAGGCGAGGATCGCGATTTTGGTCGTCGCCGCTTCAAGGGCGTGACCGGCAACTTTGATGCCGGCGCCAGCGTGCGTGAGTGAGCATTCGAAGCTGTTGGCGGTGCCTTTGACGACGAAATAGGCTTTGCCCGTTTCAAGGCCGGTGACACCCGCCGTCAGTTCCCGGAAGACGATGATTGGCGTGTTGCTGGTGCCGCTGTTCCAGACGCCGCCGGCGAGGGCTTCGACGCCGGTGAGGTTGATGACGCTCGACCCGATCGCGGTTGCTGACGTTGGCGCTGCGACTGCCAACGTGCCGGTCAACGCGTTCACTGCGTGCCAGCCGACCGCGGTGTTGCCGCGGTGGACTTCCTGTTCGACTTCGGAGAGCGCGAGCAGGCTCGCGAGCGCGCCTTCGCCGACAGCGGTGTTTTCTCCGTGGGCCATCTCGTCACCTCGTCTCGTCTTCGGGACCGTGGCTCACAGCCGCCGGTCGAATTATTCGAATCTAGGCGGGATAGTAGAACAAGCCACGGTAGTCGGGAGCAGGCGCCTTCGTTAGGCCGAGATCTTGTCTGTGATTGCTGAGCAGCTTGACCCGACGATCGTTTACGAGCCGGGCGGGGACGGCTGGGTCATCGGCTCGACTCGTGGAGACCAAAGCGCTGGCCATGTAGTTCACGTATGCACCTCCACGGGGTGCCTGTGATCGATCTTCGTCTCTCACTCCCCTGTAGATCTCGGCGCATTGCTGGTGCATTTACGGTAGGTCGAGCACGAGCAGCAGTGCGTCTTCGATGCTACGCAGCTCGTCGTGGGTCAGGTGTCCGATGCGCTCGCCGAGCGCGCGTGTATCGACGGCGCCGATCATCTCGCAGAGGACCTGGGTCGGCTGATCAACGATGATGACCTCGGGGTGGAAGCTAGCGGTGAACGCCGAGCGCGATGTCGGGCATATGATGACTGTGGAGAGGGCAAGCAGATCGTCCGCTTGGACGATTACCGCGAATCGGTGACCTTCTTGGGCGTGACCGCGCTTGTTCGGCATATTGATCCGATGGACATCACCTCGGACCACGCAGCGTCTCCATCAGCCCGGCAACATCGTGTGCTTCTCGCACATAGTCCTCGTTCTGCATAAGGCGCCGCGCCTCCGCTGCAAGTCCGCCACGTCGGCGCTCGCGCTCTGCTGTCTCGGTAATCGCTTGCCGAGCAGCCTCGGCGCGACTCAAGCCTCGTCGCCTGGCGAGCTCGTCCAGCGCGCTGAGCCCGTCGCGACCAAGGCGCAGGGAGAGTGGGTGGGGAGCGGAAGCCACGCCAGTAGCGTAGCGCAAAACGCACTACTTATCGGCTTTGGGTGTCTGAGCCGAAGCGCGTTTTGTGCAGCTCGCGGATGCTTTGCCAGAGGGTCATGTTTCGAGAGTCGTCCCGTTAGCCCGTCCACTCCCTTCGTGAGGCGTTTTGCGACGCCAAATCATTCAGCGCGATTGGACATGGCAGCTTGTGCCTTCTGCGAATCCGGCAGGTTGCGGTCTCGTCGGCTTGTAGGCATTCATATGCCGCACATGATCGACCGACTGCTGTGATGACAGCACTGACGTCACGTGGCAGACCATCGCCGATTTTCGCGATCTGGACCCCGAACGCAGGTCGCGTTGCTGCGGTGGATTGCTGATGGCTGCTCCAACGGGAGATGGAGGGGTACTGGTATCGGGTCTCGGCTGCGGCCTTGCGCTCCCTGGCGGGGTCCGTAGGTCTGATCAAGCAGCTCGGGATGGGGGGTCCAGCTCCACTCTTGTAGGCGGCGGGTCTAGAAGGTCGTAGGCAGCTTTGACGGATAGACCCAGTTGGTGCAGCGGGGGGGCATCATGGATCGTTGCCTCCAGATCGATGGCCAGTCTTGTGTGGTCCAGTGCTTCGAGCTGGGCTGGCAGCTCAGCCCTCGCAAGGGGAAATTGCCCATCTTCCAACAGGCGCCAGCGTGCGAGGAGGCTCAATGCCGTCCGAACCTGCTCCACGGCCGCGTCATGGTCGCCGCTCTCCACCATGGCACGGGCGAATCGCGAGGGACTTGCGGGCCTGTTGCTGCTTGCGGGCTGGATCGGGCCAGAGCCGCTGCTCGGCAACTAGCCGCATGCTCTCTCTAACGACGCCATCGTCGAAGACCACACAGCCGAACCGCAAGGACCAGTACGTGAAGTCATCGCCTTCTCGCAGGCGAAGATCTAGCAGGGTAGGCGAGACCACATGGAGATCTAGCTCGCCGGAGAGGTCGTCCGTCGTGATGGCTTCTCCGACCAAGTGATAGTCCAGATCGCTGATCGCGGTACGGGTTCCCCGCGCTGTTGATCCGGTCAGCAGCAGAGCGGCTGCACTCGACTCGCGGGCGCGCTTCGTGACGGCATCGTGGAGTGCGCGAAGCTCTTGAGGAACCAGCTCGCGTGCACTCTGGTAGCGCCCGGGCTCCGCGGGCATCGATGCATCATCTCCGCGGATCTTCTGGGTGCCTCTCATGATGCGCCCCGCTCGGCGAGCTCGACTGCCAGCTGGATGTCCCTGGCCAGGTCCTGTTGAGCGTAGAGCTCTACAGCGGCGTCGGCCTTCTTCCAATGCTTGGGCTCGATCGTGACTCCGTGTTGATCGGCGAGTGCGGCGATTGCAGCCTCAAGGGCAGCAAAAAGCCACGTGACGGCCTCGGTGTAATCGTCAGCCATGACAGCCGGCAGCGCACGTTCCAGTGCTCGCGAGCTAGCTTCGGCTTGTCCTTCGGGGACACATGAGCATGGTACGCCGACGGGTTGATGGGTTCAGGATCGACGACGCAGATCGTGCAACACGCGGCTATGGTGACTGCTTGACCGTCGAAGGCGTCGTAGTTCGCTCGTGCCGACTGCAGGAGGTGCCTGCGGTCCTTGACTTGTGGCAGCAGGCACGGAGCGAGCATGCCACCGCTGTCGACCAACTCGATGATGTGCAACGGCTTCTTTCGCAAGCGGCGGGAAGCCTGCTCGTTGCTGAGGCCGACGGTGCGATCTTGGGCGCTCTGATCGCAGCGTGGGACGGCTGGCGGGGAAACCTGTATCGACTGGCTGTTCGTCGCGAGCATCGCCGCCGGGGCATTGCCTTGGCGCTTGTGCGGGCCGGTGAGGAACACTTGTGCGGACAAGGCGCATCTCGGATAACTGCCCTGGTTGCTTTCGAGGACAAAGCGGCTGGGGCGTTCTGGGAGTCCGCCGGCTACCCGCAGGACCGCGAGATCGGTCGCCGCGTCCGCAACCTCTAGCTCTATTCCCGAAGGGCTTGTCCTCGTCGGGCGCTCTGGTCGCGAGGTTGTACTTGGAGCCTGAGGCCACTGAGATCTGGATAGCTCCTACGAGGGTGGCTTCGCTGCCGATGTTCAGGACCCCGCCGGTGTGTTCGACGGCTTTCCCGCCTTCGTTCCCGAAGTAGTGCGTCTGCCACGATGATTTGAACGTGTGCCCTTGAAGTTCTCATTGAAGACGGTTTCGCTGCTGGCTTTGCTCATCGACTCGATGAAGGAGCCCGTGATCGTAAATTTGGCTTCTTCCGGGCAGCCTGCTTTGCTGCTGGGGACCGTGAATTTGCCGACTTCTTCTCCGCTCTTGGGCTTGAGCAGGACGCCGTTGGCGGACGATTCGATCTTCTTTTTCGGCCGCTACTTTGCTCGTATACAAGGTGGTCATGCTCACCCGACGCCGCAACCGACACAAGTCCGTGTTCCGGAACTCAGCTGTCAATCGGAGCGTCATGGCTGTCACGGTGGTGGCCGCCCCCTCAGGTGCACTTGGGCGCGGTGCTGTCGATGTGCGCGCTAACTCCGTATGTGGTTTGCTGGCCATCAGCTGGAGCTAATATGCTCCGCTTCAACGGCACAGGCGGGGGTTGACGATGGGGCTTTCTCGACGGCTAGCGACTCAGCGTGAACGGTGCCGGCGCGACGGGTGGGGGCCGGTGAGGAACGGCCGCTACGAGGGCGTGGTGGGGCCGGGATGGCCGATCAGCTTCCACGTGTCGGCCGATGGGACGAAGGTGGAGCAGCTCGTGGCGGCGTTCGACGCGGGGTGCAACGGCGGGGCCCCGACCGTAGCGCCGAAGTTCCATTTCAGTTCGCTGGAGATCCGCGACGGACGCTTCTCGGGCCGCACGTCTGACTCTTTCGGCACCAAGGTCTCCATAGGAGTCGGATGGGAGCGTCAGAGCCTTCTCTGGCCGTGCGCCTGACGCTCCGCCCGCTGGCCCAGGGCGATGAGGATGCGCTGCTGCGCATCCATCGGACCCCAGAGGTTGCGCGCTGGTGGGACATGCCCGCAGAGGGCTTTCCCTGGGATGAGCCGGAGTCCACACGCTTTGCGATCGAGCTGGACGGGGCAGTTGTGGGCCTCATCCAGTATTGGGAGGAGCCTGAGCCCAAGTACCGTCACGCCGGGATCGACCTGTTCGTCGACCCGGCCCTGCACGGACGAGGTGTGGGTAGCGAGGCCGTGGGGCGCGTGGCACGCCTGCTCATCGAGGGACGCGGCCACCACCGCATTACGATCGACCCGGCCACAGCCAACGTGGCCGCGATCCGGGCTTACGAGAAGGTCGGCTTCAAGGCCGTGGGCGTGATGCGCCGAGCCGAGCGAGACGCCTCAGGCGCTGGCTGGCACGACTGCCTGCTGATGGAGCTGCTGGACGTCGATCTCGGCTAGCGGCTGCCTCGGGACCAGTCCCAGCGCCCACTTCCTCGGCCTCCAGGCCCTTCGCAACCAGGGCAACTAAACTACCTGCTCTGCGCCCGTAGCTCAGCTGGATAGAGCGTCGGTCTACGGAACCGAAGGTCAGAGGTTCGAATCCTCTCGGGCGCGTCGAAAAGCTGCTGCAAATGGCCGTGTTCTGTGTTCTGCCCCGAGGACTTCGGTTCGGGATCGGCCTTCTCCCGGTGGGGTGGGTCGTTGGCTTCTGCCGCAGGAGCGCTCGGGCGCTTCGCGCTTGGCATTTACCGGTCCTTCGACGAGGAGAGCGTAGCCCAACGCCAGAACCGTGCTCTGAGTAGGGGCTTCAACAGCCCGGTCTCGACGATCTCACGCCGAGATCGTCAGAGCCACCATCCGCGCCGC
Organism: Solirubrobacteraceae bacterium; assembly: GCA_036264155.1. Lineage (GTDB taxonomy): Bacteria > Actinomycetota > Thermoleophilia > Solirubrobacterales > Solirubrobacteraceae > Palsa-744. The sequence goes on along the minus strand of DATARM010000101.1, from coordinate 91,698 downwards.
GCGAGGCCAACGTTAGATCGCTGGCTCGGGCTCGTCTGCCGTTGTGAGTGCGTACGTCCCTACATGGGTAGCTTGACTCGGTGACGCGCGTTCTTGTGATCGGGGCTGGGCACAACGGGCTGATGGCCGCGATTCACCTGGCCGGTCATGGCCTCGACGTCACGGTGCTGGAGCACGCCCCGTTGCCAGGGGGCGCGACGAGCGCCTCAGAAGTCACTCTGCCCGGGTTTATACATGATCACTGTGCCGCGTTCGTGCCTATGTCCGCGGCGTCGCCGGCGATCCGCGAGCTCGGGCTGGAGGCAGACGGCTTGCAGTGGATCAACCCCTCCCACGTGCTTGCTCACCCCTTCGACGATGGGACCGCGATCGCCTTGGATCGAGATGTAGAGGCGACGGTTGCCTCGCTTGGCGCGGCCGGGCCGGGGTGGGATGCGGCGATGAAACGGATGCTGCCGTTGAGCGACGCGTTGGTTCAGAGCGTCCTCTCGCCGCTGCCGCCGGTGCGTCCGGCATTGCGGCTGGCCGCGGGATTGCGTAGCGACCTTTCGGAATGGATCCGCAGGATGCTTGGCTCAGTCGAAGCGCTCGGGCTCGACATCTTCGATGGCAACACGCGCGCGACGGCCTGGCTTGCCGGATCCGCGCAGCACTCGGGGCTGCCACCCTCGACCACCGCGAGCGGCGCATTTGGCTTTCTTCTCCAGTTGATGGGTCACAGCTACGGGTGGCCGCTGCCTCGAGGTGGGATGGGTGAGCTTTCGGGGGCGATGGTCCGGCGCGCGGAACGAGAGGGGGCGAGGATCCGCTGCTCGGCGACCGTCAGCGAGCTCGTGGTCCGAGGCGGCCGCGTGTCCGGTGTATGTCTCGCTGACGGTGAGCAGGTCGACTGCAATGCGGTGATATCGACGGTGAGCGCCGGTGTGCTCGCACGGCTTGTCCCAGATCAGGCGCTTCCGCGCGGTCTCGAGCGCCGGTTGCGCCAGTGGAGGTACGCAACGGGCGCGTTCAAGCTGGACTACGCGCTTTCGGCGCCGGTGCCGTGGGCCGCCAGCGAGCCCAGGGCTGCGGCCGTGGTGCACGTCGGCGGTGAGCTGGGCGAGCTGACGGCGGCTGCTCAGGCTGGAGCGCGCGGGGAGATGCCCGTGCGCCCAGCGCTCGTCGTTGGACAGCAGTCGCTACACGACCCCACGCGCGCACCTGCCGGCGAACACACTCTGTACGTATACGCGCACGTGCCGCCGGTCTATGAGGAGAGCGATGAGCAGGTCGCCGCTCTGATCGAGCGCCAGCTCGAGCGGTTCGCTCCCGGCTTCGCAGGCGTGGTGCGCGGGCGCGCGATCCGCTCGCCCGCACAGACCCAGCGCGAGAACCCGAGTCTCGTCGGCGGTGACCTGGGTGGAGGAGCCTATGAGCTCGACCAGCAGCTCGTCTTCCGCCCCTCCCCGCAACTCGCGAGATACGGGACACCCATCAAGGGCCTGTTCGTGGGGGGCGCCTCGACGCACCCGGGGGGAGCAGTGCACGGCCTCAGCGGGCGCGGCGCCGCCCGTGCGCTGCTTCGCCAACGACGGCTGGTGCCCTGGCGCTGAGATCAGTCCTCGGCGCGGTCAGGTGGTTGCTGGGCCGCTGCTCCCGGTGACGTGCCCTTCGCGAGCACTGTCCCGAGGCGGCAGCTCCCCCTGGGGAATCGACTCCTTGCCCTCGGCAAGGGCCTTCAGCCGACGAAGCGACTCCCTGTTGCGGATTCGTATCAGCGGGTCCGTGAGGGGATTGAACAGAAGCCTGCTGCGAGCATCGGCCGCGACCTCATCCATTTCCACCCGTGTCCCGCCTGCCACCGGGCGAAGACGCAGCGTCACATACGCCTTGGAGAAAGGCCTCGCCTTGACCAGCAGCTTCAGCAGCTGCGGAGGCGTAGCGTCTACGACCTCGGAGTGGTCAGAGAGCGTGATCGACCAGATCCCGACCTTGTGGTCGAACGCGGTGCCGACCGCGGGCCACTCCGGGTCCGCCTGGCGTATCTCCCTCGATCCCACCACCCACCGAGCAAACGATCGCGGATCCGAGAGCACGGCAAACACGCTCTCCGCGGGTACGCCCATGTCGATTTCGTTGTGCGCCACCGCCTCATAGATGCCCAAAGGCCGGAGACGCAAACATCGCGGCGAGCATGCCCCTGTTTTGGTCCGGCAGGCCCTAAGCCCTCGTGAGCGCAACGTGAAGGGCTTGTGAACGCGCACCCCTGGATTTCCTTGATCACATCCTTCCTGGTAGGATCCCGCGGGTTAGGCTGCCGCACGCGCAGCTTGCGAGGGGTTGTGGACGTATTCGGGGCAAGCTTGGAGGGGTTGGCTACCGGAGGGTTGGACCAGTCGGAGGGCCGCTCGTACCGCGAGCGGTATCGATCCAGCGTCAAGGAGAATGCGAAAGTCATGAGAAACCTACGGAGGACGGCGGTTGCGGCTGCGGCGATCTGCTCGCTTGCTGTTGCTGTAACGCCCGCCATGGCAGGCGAATTCATCTCGTCAGGGGGCCCGTCCAAGGGCAAAGGCGAAGAACAGGCCTTCAAACTTGGGCCCTTCCTGATCACCTGCAACGGGGTATCGGCCAAGGGTGGCGAAACGACCCCGCTGGCATCGCCGACCTACACCACCTCGTTGAAGTTCAAAGGCTGCACGACCGAAGCCAGGGTCGGGGGCAACCCGATCTTCCTCAAGACCAAATTCCTCACGCCGCTGGCGGTCACCTACCACGCCAACGGCTTCGCCGAAGCCGGCTCGGAAATCGAAGAAAGCGGCGGCCAGGCGACGCTCGCCGGCGGCTCGATCGAACTCAAGATCAACGCGATCAAATGCCTGATCACGTTGCCCGAACAGACGGTTCCCCGCAAAGCGGAAAAAAAGCCCAACGGCGAATACACCGCTGCAAGCTACTCCAATGAAACGGAAACCAAAGGCAAGCGGACGTTCAACAAGCTGCTCATCGAAAACGAATGGACCGGCCTCACCTTCGAATACGGCGAAGGCCAGTGCCAGGGCTTCAAGTTGAGCGAAGAAGAACGCAAGGGCGGCAGGTACACGGGAGAAATCCTCGAGGAAGTGACCCACAGCGGCAACCTCGAATACTCCACTGCTGTCCTCGGCTAACGTCGGACACTGCTGGATTCACAGGGGGCGGGACAGCCAGTCGGCGGTCTCGCCCCCTCTGCGTTTCGGGGGCAGCTTGGCCGCTCCCTGGCGGAGGCTGGTCCGCCCCAAGGATCGGTCCGCCCCTGAGAGCTGGTCCGTCCCGGCCTCGTCCTTCCTTGGCCGACTACGCCGGGTTTTTGCCGGGGCTTTACATTGACCATTATCCTGATAAGATCACTGAGCAATGTCGATCACACGCTCTACGGCATGCCCTGTTCTCGGACTACGGCACGTCGGGCACTCGGGATCCTATGAGCCTGGGCGCCGTGTGACAGGCACTGCTCGTGTATCTCACGTTTCTCTCCTCATCTGAGGGGCGCACAGTGCTCCTCAGACCCCTCCAGCAGACTGGGCCGGCTCCCCTCGCCGGCCCAGTCTCGTTCTTGCGCCCGCTCACCCGTCGTCGAAGTCAGCCACCGGCACGCCGTGGTCGCGCTCGCGCGTGCCCAGCTCGTAAGCGCCGCCGTGTGCCGTGCGCAGCCCCACTGGGGCGCCCGCGCCGGGGATCTCGACGGTGAGATCCAGCTCCGCCACTGAGCAGTTGACCACGTCGTGCTCGCCTCCGTCGGGGTCGGCGTAGCGCCAGCCCGCGGCTGATTCGCCGGGAACCTCGACACGTCCCGCGAGCTTCACGCCGTGCTCGCCCGTCACGCTCAGCTCGCATCCGCGGGCGCTCTCGCTCACCCTCAACCCCCGCGCGAGCAGGCCGCCGAGGCGATACCGGCGCCCATCCAGGCAGAGCGCGCCGTTGGCCACCCACGGCGCCGTCCGTCCCGCGACCGCCAGGCGTCCAAGCGCCATGTCCAGCCATGCGCCCTCTGACTGCTCGAAGTCGACGCCGTGCAGCCAGATCCATCGCTCGGCGTGCTCAGAGCCCCAGTTGTGCCCCACCATCCCATGCCAGCCGTCCAGGTTCAGGCTCCGGCCGCCGCCCAGCTCGAGCACGCCCTCGAAGCTGGCGCTCGGGGCTGGGCTCGTCAGCTTGGTGCGCGGAATCGCCGAGCGATAGAGCCAGCCCGGGTTGAGGTGGCGAAGCTCGGCCTCGTGCGTGGAGAAGGTAAGCGACCAGCGCGCATCGCCGCAGCTACCGCTTGCCTTGCCTTCTCCCATCGAGGCGTGCTCGGCGATCGCGATCCAGCCCCCGGCGGGAACCCGCACCGTCTGGCTGCTGAGCTTGTGCATGAACGGTCTTCCGGCCGCGGCGTCGAAGACCGTGCACCAGACCGAGCCTCGCGCCGGGCACCCTCGAGCCTTGTGCACCGTATGGCGGATCCACACGCCCACAGGCTCTGTCGGGGAGACCGCGCGCAGGTAGAACGACTCGTACATGCCGGTGCGCAGCGGCACCTGGGGGAACACCGCACGAGCGTCCATCAGGGGCGATCCTAGTCTCACGGGCGAACCTGAGAGGATCCGCCGATGAATCGAGACCCACTCGTCACGCTCCCCGATGCCATCACGGCTCCCCATCCCCGCGAGGGCGCTCGCTACCTGCTCGGAATCGATGGTGGCGCGACCAAGACCCTGGCCGGCGTTCTGGACCTCCAGACCAGCGCACTTCATCTCGGTCACGGCGGCCCCAGCAACCAGGACGCAGTCGGCGCCAAGGCCGCCGGCGAGGCGCTGATCGGCGCCGCCGACGAGGCAATCGAGCAGGCAGGCATCACTCGCGAGCAGCTCGATGCGGCCGTTCTTGCCATTGCCGGCACCGACACCGAAGCGGTGACCAGGCACGTGCGCGGCGCGGGGCTCGAGGAGTGGATCGTGGTCAACGACGTCGTCGGTGCGTGGGCCACCGCCACAGGTGTGGGCCCAGGGGTGGCGGTGATCTCTGGCACAGGCTCGAACGTGTTCGGCGTGGGGCCGGATGGGCGGGCGTGGCGCGCCGGGGGATGGGGGCACCTGCTCGGGGACGAGGGCTCTGGCTACTGGCTGGGTGTGCAGTCGATCAAGGCCGCGCTGGCCGACCGCGAGGCATCTGGCCCGCCCACCGCCCTCAGCGACGCCGCCCCGGCCTTCTTCGGCTGTGAGAGCGTCGAGGCCCTCGCCAGCTATGTCTACTCCAAGCCGCTCACCAAGGGTGAGATCGCCGCTTTCGCCATCGAGACGGCCAAGCTGGCCGAGCGCGGCGACGCGGTCGCACGTGAGCTGTTCGAGCGGGGCGCCCGCGAGCTCGGTGCCCAGATCGCCGCTGTCATACGCCAGAGCGGGCTCGATGGCGAGGAGGGGCATCCGTTTCCCGTGGGGCTGATCGGCAGCGCCTTCAAGGCCGGCCCGATGTTCATCGACCCGCTGACCCTCTCTATTCATGAACTGGCTCGCGCGGCCGAGGTCTCCCGTGTCGAGATGGCACCCGTGGGGGGCAGCCTGCTGCTCGCCGCCGAGGCGTGTGGCACCGGGGACAGCCTCTCCTCGCGCAAGCTCTCTCCGCTGATAGACGGCGCGCTCGCGAGGCGCTAGGCGCGGCCCGCAGCGACGGCCTGCAGGCGCCTGCCGATCGCCGCTTCATCTCCAATCGCGCCGGCGCCCGAGCCTTGCATGCGAACGGCTGCCGCCGCCGTCGCATATGCCACAGCGCCCTCCACGGCCGTTCCCGCGGCAAGCGAAACGAACAGCGCCGCCGCGAACACGTCGCCTGCGCCGAGATCGTCGAGCGGCTCACCCACCCTCGGCACCTCGACCTGCAGGCGTGACCCATCTCCCAACAAAACCGTGCAGGGACGCGACTCGTCCGTGATCGCAACCAGCGCGCCGGCGTCGACGCCGCGTTGGATCAGTCCCGCGGCTGGCGCACGCTCGTGGCGGCTGAGCACCAGCGCATTGCAGCGCGCCGCCACGCGCTCCACGCTCCGGTCCGGTGCCACGAGCGCAATCTCCCCGCCGCCCGCTGTCCACTCGCGCATCAACCCCTGGGGTGTGAGGCCGACAAAGGCCGTGGGAGCGTGCCATCGACTTGGAGTCTCGCGCGCCACCGGCGCCAGGTGCAGCACCCGCGTGTCGAGCCGCAGCTCGCGCTCGATCGCTCCTGCCCACGCCAGCACGCGCTGGCTGCGCGTGGGCCCCCAGCCTGCCGTCAGCAGCGTGGTCGTGTGGCGTGCCGGGATCACTCGCAGCTCGAGCTCAGCGCCGTAGGGGGCCAGGAGCTCCTCCACCTCGCGGGGCACGCCCTGGGTGACGATCAGCGTGCGCTGTCCGAGCCGCGCTGCCTGCAGGGCGGCATAGAAGGCCGACCCGCCAGGACGTCGGGAGCCGTCTGCCGGCACGTCGATCGTGACGTGGCCCACGGTGGTGTAGTCGTACTGCAAGCGCTCCTTCACCCTCTCCGCTGAGCCTGTGCCACCATGGCCCGCACCCGCCGCAAGCGGCTCGCGACGGTGAGCTGCCGAAGCACGGCAGCCGTATACCAAATCGAATCGCTTCCTCGACTGTTGTGCTTGCTTGAGCCCATGATTTCCACGATCCCCAACCCTCGCACGCTCGCACGTGCGCTGTCCGCTTGTCTGCTGCTGTCGCTGGCAATCGCCGCGATCGCGCGCACGGCCACAGCCGACGCTCGCGCCGTTGCCCATGCGTCCTCAAGCTACCCGGCCGGCGCCACCCGCCCGTTTCTGCGTCCCCGCCCCGATCAGTTCGCCCACACGGCCGCCGCTCGCGGCGGCGCGCTCGCGCCCTCCTCCTCCTCCTCCTCCTCCTCCACCACGGCGGGCAAGCACACCAAGAAGAAGCCCACCAAGCCGGCCCTGAGCGGCAATCCGGCGCGCGCCGTGCTCGCCTTCCAGGCGATGCAGAAGGTCTATTACATCCCTGGCTCGGGCCTCTACGACGGCGAACCCTTCTCCTACCTGTGGCCCTTCTCGCAGGCGCTCGCTGCGACGGTCAGCATGGCCAACATCCCCCATAGCGGCCTCTCCTTCAAGCACGAACTCCAGGCCGAGATGCTGGGCCTGACCTCCTACCTCGACAGCAACAACTCTGGCGCCCCCGAAGGCGTCTACACGAGCACCCTGGCAGCCTTCGACGGCACGGTCGCGCCCCCGGCTGGTCCCGGCGGCGCCAAGTACTACGACGACAACGATTGGGTTGGGATCGAGCTGGCGAGGCTGTACAAGCTGACCGGCAGCCCCTCCGCGCTCGGCGACGCCGAGGCGATCATGAACTTCGAGATGGCCGGCTGGCAGACCAACCCCGAACTGGCCTGCCCGGGCGGCATCCCGTTCTCCAACACCGTCCAGAACACCGATCGCAACACCATCACCACTGCTCCCGCGGCAGAGCTGGGTCTGCAGCTCTACAAGATCACCGGCAACCCGCAGTACCTCCAGTTCGCCACTATGGCCTACGAATGGGTGCGCACCTGCCTGCTGCAGCCCAGCGGCCTCTACGCCGATCACCTGAGCCCCAAGGGCGTGGTCGAACCGACGCTGTGGAGCTACAACCAGGGCGTGATGATCGGCGCCGGAACGCTTCTCTACCAGGCGACCGGCAACGCCGCCTACCTCTACCAGGCGCGCCAGACCGCCCAGGCCGCGCGCGCCTACTTCACACCCGAACGGTTGGGCGGCGAAAACCCGTTCTTCCCGTCGGTCTACTTCCGCAACATCATGTACCTCGACTCCGTCACACACGACCCGCCTGGGCCGAAGATCGCACAGGCCTACGTGAACTACGCTTGGGAACACCTGCGCTTGAGCGACGACCTTTTCGTGGCCGGCTCGCCCGCCTCGGCGCAGCTGCTCTACCAGGCGGCGATCGTGCAGGTCTACGCGCTGCTCTCCTCGCCGCCGAGCACCTACTTCTGAGTCGGCGCCGAGCGGGAGCGCGCAGCGGAGGGCGCGTCGGGCTCTAGCTCCGAGGGAGTAGGCTCCCTGTATGGCTCAAGAAGCGACCAACCTGATCACGGCCGAGGGCCTCGAGTCGCTCGAGGCCGAGCTCGACGCCCTCGAGGGCGAGGGCCGTCGGGAGATCGCCGAGCGGATCAAGACTGCGCGCGAATGGGGCGATTTGAAGGAGAACAGCGAGTACCACGACGCAAAGAACGAGCAGGCCCACCTCGAGACCAAGATCGCACGGCTTCGCGAGAAGATCGCTGACGCCGTGGTGGTGGAGGAGGACAGCTCAGGGGCAAACGGCGTGGTGAGCTTCGGGTCGACTGTTGTGGTGCGCAGCGACGACGGCGCCGAGCAGACCTGGCGGATCGTCAGCTCGCACGACGCCGCACCGGGCGCTGGGCGCCTGTCGGCCGAATCGCCCGTGGCGGTCGCGTTGCTGGGCCGTGCTCAAGGCGAGCAGATATCGGTGTCGCTGCCCAAGGGCAAGCGCACGCTCACCGTCGTAAGCATCAGCTGAGCGTTTAGCTCAGGCGCTGCGCGCCGCGCACGCGCCGCATGAGCTGCTTGGGGGAGGCGGCATAGAGCAACGCACCATCCTCGAGTGCTCGCTTGCGCAGCTCGGCTCGTTGCTTGGCGATCAGCTTCAGCAGCGTCCTGCGCGTCTTCTTGCCCGGTCTCGCCATGGGAGCATCGGTTTCGATCAGCTGAGCGAGCACCGCCAGATCGTGATCTTCGCCCAGTAGTTCGCCGAGCTTGTCCGCGCGACGGGCCATCCGTGCCAGCCACGCAGCATCCTTGCGCGCCCGAGCCACGCGCTTGCGTGCGCGCTTGCCCTTGGGGGCGCTGCGCTGGCGCTGCTCGTCCAGTGGCCGGAGCATTTCTGCCACGTAGCGGAGGTCCTTGACGCGTTTGCGCCATTCGTGCAGCTTGTGCATGTCGCCCCGCCTGGCCGCTGCGGCGCGCCGTCGTCGCTTCTCGCCCTTCCGGTAAAGGCGCACGAGACCAGCCTCGATGAGCTGCAGCTGGCTGCGCTCGGGCAGTCGCCATGCTGCCACGCGTACCCTGCACGCGCGCAGCTCCGCCAGCACGTGCGTCCTTGCGGCAGGATCGCCCAGTGTGTCTCGGCGGGCTGCTTCGCGCTCGGCCAGGAGCGCCGCGCGCAACCTGATCACGCCGCCACGTCCGCTCAGCTTCCCGCGGTTGCGCTCCACGAGCCCGTCGAGCGTGGCCAGCATCACCTCCGCATCGCGTGCCCCCGCCAGCCTCCTGCCGGCGTCCTTCAGCGCCGCGTCCTCGCGAGCGTAGGCGCTCGGGTCGAGCTCGGGCTCGAGCATCCGCAGCAGCGCTCGCAAGCGCTTGAGCGCCTTGCGCGTCTCGTGCACCGCCTTCTCGCTCGGGGGCCCTTCGCCGTCGCTCAGCACCTCGAGCGTCAGGTCGAGCTGCTCGAGGGCCATGCGCTGAAGCGCCCCGCCGAGGGGCTCGCCGGGGCGCAGGCCCAGCTGCCGCGAACGCTTGGCCCGCCGCTCGCGCGCGAGCCGCGCGATCGAGACCCCCAACCCGAGTGCCACCGATGCCGTCACACCGGCGAGGAGCGGCGCCACAATGGAGCGGTGTCCGGACTTCCCAGCGCTCCATGGTGGACGGTGCGCCCTGCGGCCAATCGCAAGCCGGCGACGTACCGCTGTCCGTTGTGTGGCCATCATCTGCCCGCTCTGAGCGAGCACATGCTGATCGCCCCGGAGGGCGACACCCGTCGTCGTCGCCACGCGCACACCGCCTGTGTCATGCGCGCGCGCTCGCAAGGGCGCCTGCCGTTGCGCGAGGAGTGGCAGGCCGGCCAGCCGCGCCCCCCCTCGCTGTGGCGGCGCCTGATGCGACGGACCTGAGCGAGGTCACGTCGCATCGTCGGCTCCCCCAGAGCTTGCGCCTGACGCAGCTCTCAGCCACCCCACACTTTCGCGTGCTCGGGCTCCACGCGGATGATCACTCGCACTTCGCCCGGCTGGCGCATGGGGTACTCGTCCACGTCCATGTACTTCTTGGCGAGCGAGTCGATGTGTGCGTCTGCACCCTCGCGGGTGATCTCGGCCACGCGTCCGCGCACCTCGAGGTACTCGTAGGGGTTCTCCATGTTCTGCACCGTCAGCGTCACCCGGGGGTCGCGTTCGAGGTTACGCGGCCATGCTCGGCCCTCGGCCGAGTTCACCACCGGCAGTCCGTCTTGCACGTCGACCCAAACGGGCACACCGTGCACCGAGCCGTCGGCACGTAGCGTCGCCACGTGGCAGAAGTTCTTCGCCTTCAGGAGCTCCTCGCCCCGGCCTTCGATCTTCACGCTCATTCCAAGCCTTTCTCGCAGTTCGGTTGGGCTACTCGACACACTACCCCTCCCGCGCAACGGCTAGCGCATGTGACCGGTCTGGGCGGCCGACCGATGGGTCCGGCGACGGTCCGGCGCCTAGGGGACTTTGCCGATGGCTGTGAGTTTGCCGTTGTTGAGCTGGTAGCGAACGGCCACCTGACCGCCGCTGGGCGAGCCGGGCGCATCCCCGGCGCGGTAGCGCGGATAGCCGAGCGTGATTTCTGTGTCGCTCTGAGCGACGACGGTCACCGCGGCGCTGGCTTCCTTGGTGTCGGTGCCGAGGTAGCGGCCGCCCACGAAGAAGAACGCCTGCTGACCCATGCCGGTGCTGGAGCCGGTGCGGGTGCCAACCAGCACGCGCAGGGTCTGACTTGGGTGGTACTGAGAGGTTTCGTTCGGCGTGTAGCCCTTGGCGCGCACAAGTTCAGCAGCGGCGCTGAGGCCTTCCGCGTGGGATTCGTGTTGGGTGAATTCTGGCTCGGGCGCCGTGCGGGTGGTCGACGGCGCCGAGGTCCCGCCGTTGGTCGTGGTCTGCGCGGGTGTGCTGGTGGTTGGGGTTTTGGAGGTGGTCGTGGCGGGGGTGGTGCTCTGCGTGCTGGTCGTGGCCGGGGTGCTCGTCTGGGCCACCGTCGGTGAGTTGGCCACGGACACGGTCTTGGTCTGGGAGCCGCAGCCGCCCAGCACCACGCCACCTGAGATCGCCAGGCAGAGGGCAGCAGTGGTTCCAAGCTGGTTCGTTCGCCTCATTGCACCCATGGTATTCGGCGGCGCGCGTGCTCCTCCTCGGCTTGGGATTTCTCGACCGGAGCCCCCGGGGGAGCGCGGATTTCTGCTTAGTTATTAGTAACTGCTAATCTACATGCAGTGTTGAACTCGACCCGCAAGGAGGACCGATCATGAGTGGCACCTCGCGCAGAAACAGCTGGACCTTGGGCATCGTCTCCGTGGCGCTGTTCATGGTCGTCCTCGACAACCTCGTGGTGAGCGTTGCGCTGCCCACGATCCACCGCGACCTGGGAGCGTCGATCCAGTCGCTCGAGTGGACGGTCAACGCCTATGTGCTCTCCTATGCCGTACTGCTGCTGACTGGAGCGGCGCTGGGCGATCGCTTCGGACGCAAGCGCATGTTCGTGATCGGCATGAGCGTCTTCACCGTCGCCTCGGCGCTGGCCGCGCTCGCGCCCAACACCAATCTGCTGATTGGGGCCCGCGCGGTGCAGGGCGCTGGTGCAGCGGTGGTCACGCCGCTCACGCTCACGCTGCTGGCCGAGGCGTTCCCGGCCGAGCGCCGCGGGATGGCGATTGGAATTTGGTCGGGGGTGAGCGGCATCGCGGTTGCACTCGGGCCGCTCGTCGGCGGTGCCGTGGTGCAGGCCATCTCCTGGCACTGGATCTTCTGGATCAACGTCCCGATCGGCATCTGCCTGATTCCCCTTGCCACGCGCGTGCTGTCTGAGAGTCGCGGGCCCTTCGGCTCGCTCGATGTGCCCGGCCTACTGCTGGCCAGCACGGGAGCGTTCGGGGTCGTGTTCGGCCTCGTGCGCGCCCAGTCTCTCGGTTGGGGCAGTCCCACCATCCTCATCAGCCTGATTGCGGGCGTGGTGTTGCTCGGCGCCTTCGTGCGCTGGGAGCTGCGTGCGTCGGAGCCGATGCTGCCCATGGGCTTCTTCGCCAGGCGCTCCTTCGCGGTCACCAACGTCGTCTCCTTGAGCATGTACTTCGGCATGTTCGGGTCGATTTTCTTCCTCTCCCAGTACATGCAGAACGTGCTCGGCAACACGCCGCTGCAGGCCGGTCTGAAGCTGCTCGTGTGGACCGGGGCGACGATGGTCGTGGCGCCCCTGGCGGGCGTATTCTCTGAGCGGCTGGGCAGTCGTCCGTTCATGTTCGCCGGGCTCGCCCTCCAGGGCGGGGCGCTGGCGTGGCTCGCGCTGCTGCTCTCCACCCATCTTCCCTACTCAGAGATGATCGCTCCCTTCATCATGGCCGGCGCCGGCATGGCCCTCGTGTTCGCCCCCTCGGCCAACGCGATCCTCTCCGCCGTGAGCACGCAGCAGGCCGGGCAGGCCTCGGGCGCCAACAACGCCATCCGTGAGCTCGGCGGCGTGCTCGGCGTGGCCGTGCTCGCGTCGGTCTTCACCGGCTCGGGCGGCTACGCCTCCCCACAGGCGTTCATCTCCGGGCTGCGTCCCGCCATGTGGGTTGCCGTGGCGGTGCTGGCAGCCGGCGCCTTCGTCGTGGCGGTGCTGCCGTTCGGAGCGCGCGTCGCGAGCGCGCCCGACGGCGAGGAGTCGCACGCGGGCGCTCGCCGTCCGGTTGAGATCGCGGGCCCGTCGATCGCCCGCGAGGTCGCGTGAGCGCAGGCTCGCCAACGCCGGCCGCGCCCGGGAGCGATGCTCCCGCGGCGCCGCGCAGGCGGGTGCCGGCGGCCGAGCGACGCGAGGAGCTGATCGACGCCGCCGTGCACGAGTTCGCTCGCGGTGGGCTGCACGGCACGCCGGTCGAGCGCATCGCCAGGCGCGTGGGCGTTGCCCAGCCGTATGTGTTCAGCCTGTTCTCCAACAAGCGCCAGCTGTTCCTGGCGGCGATCGAGCGCAGCTTCACGCGCGTGGGGGAGACGTTCGAGTCGGCCGCCCGCGATTACGAGGAGGGCCGCTGCGCGGACTGCGAGGACGTGCTCGAGGCGTTGGGCCGCGCCTACACGCAGCTGCTGGCCGCCGATCGCGATCACCTCATGCTCCAGCATCAAGGCTATGCGGCCTGCGACGACGAGCTCGTGCGGGCTCGCGTGCGCCATTGCTACGCCGAGCTGGTGGATCTCGCCCGGCGGCTCTCGGGCGCAGATCCCGAGCGACTGGATGACTTCATCCGCCACGGAATGGCGTTGAACGTCTCTGCGGCCCTCGGCGTGGAGGACCTGTCAATCGGCTGCCAGTGGGTTCAAGCCGAACTCCACTGACAGCCCCCTCCCAGCGTCCTGAGCGGCTACGATCCTCAGGCGATCATGGCCTCTTCACAGCCGAAACCGTCGGGCAAAGGCCGCAAACCTCGCCTGGGAGGCAAGGAGCGCAGCAGAGGCGAGCTCGCGCGTACGGGAGCGCTGGTCGTTCTCTCGGTCCTCATCACGCTGTTCGCCGTGCTCAACCTGAAAGAGGTCAAGGTCGACTGGATCTTCGGCTCGGGGCACGCACCGCTGATCATCGTGATCGTGGTCTCGCTGTTGGTGGGCATCGTGCTCACCTACTTCGCCGAACGGCTCGTGCGCAAACGCCGCTAGCGGCCAGGGTCCCCGGTCACGACCTCGGTCGCCAGCTCGGCGCCGATGTATGGGGCCAGGACCACGTAGGAGAAGTAGTCCGAGAGCGCGGGCAGCAGCTGGATACGACCGCCGGCCACCTGGCAGCGAACCGTGTGCATGAACGCTCCCGCGATGCCCTCGACCGCCAAGCCGCTGCGTGGCTTGTTCGGCGCGCCCTCTGTGAGCAGCGTGGCGATGGCCATCGTCAGTTCGTGTATCTGACTGACTGCCTCTGAGCCGGCGAAGAAGGCCTCCTGCACGATCGTGCGCGTGTACAGCGGGTGCTCGCTCAGGTAGCTCATCAGCTGTGAGACGACACGGCGAACGGCATGCGCCCAGTCCTCGGCGATCAGCTCGGGATTGGCGACCAGCGTGAGGATCTCGTCGGAGACCATGTCGAGTGCCGCCGAGTAGCAGGCGTCCCTGTCGGGGAACAGCTCGAGGAAGTCGTCGATCGTCACGCGCGCCTCGTCTGCGATCTGGGGCGCTGTCAGGTCTCGGTAGTCGTGGAGGCCGGCCAGACGCAGGGCGTTGTGCAGCAGGCGCTCGCGGGTGTCGCCGTGAGCGCTCTTCTCCGGATCGTCTCGATGGGCGCTGGCAAGGGATATCTCGCGCATGTGCTGTGCCAAGCGGGGCGCCATCCGCTCGGCCAGATCAGCTGCGGCGGGGGCCTGGAACAGGAGCGTCCAGCGCAGCATGTCCTCGGCGAGCCCAGGCCGATCCTCGATCTCCTCTTCGCACAGCACCGTGGACATGGCCCCATGCAGGCCGCCGACGATGCTCCGCACGACCGGCGCAGGCAGCGCAACCGCCTCGCTCGACTCGCTGAAGCCGTGGGCGAGCATCTGTTCGCAGCTGGCCAGAACCTGGCGTAGGCGCAGCGCGCCTCCCATACCCGCCGTCTGTGACTCGACCAGCACGAGGGTGCTCGCCTTGGGGTTCTCCTTCGCTGATTGGACAAGCGCTCTGAAGGCTGCCCGCAGTCGCTTGTCCAGGCTGCTGCTGCTCGCGGTGCAGGCCTTGGTGATGCGCTGGATGTCGCGGCCTGCGAGCACGTCGAAAGCGGACAGGAAGCACTGCTCCTTGTTGGTGAACTGCTCGTAGAAGGAGCGTCGCGACACTCCCGCCAGCCCGATCACCTGCTTGACGCTGGTGTGCTCATAGCCGCTGCGCGCGATCGCCTCGACCATCGCGCCGTAGATCCGCGCGCGCTGATGGCGGACGACTTCGCCCCGCTCCAGACGGTGCGGCCCGTGGGGCAGCCGCTTGTAGATGGGACCTACACGCGTCGAGCTGCCCGCCGCTTTCGCGCGCTCGGATGACTGCGACAACGCCCCTCTTCCTCCCAATGCCATTCGACCTCCCCGAACTTACCTTTCGAACCAGACGACTGCTGTCATGCAATCTGGCACCCCGGATCATTTCATGTCAGCGGTTTTTTGTCTACATGGAACCGTCTGACGGTCTGATCGTTCCGAAGAATCTGAAAAGGCCTGCAGGCCTAGCAGTCCTCGGAGCCTAGTGGAGCACGATCTTCAGGGCGATGATGCCCAGGCCCATGGCCATCCCCACAGCGACCTCGAGCATCAGCTCGCCCGGGGCTGCACGCGAGCGGATGCCCGCGATCAGCTCCAGCGCCACGAGGCTCGCCACGGCGCTCCACAGCGCCACCGTGATCGCAGTCTGCTGTCCCGCGCCGCTCGCCCATGCGATCACGAGCGCCAGCACCGGTGTTGCCGCGCCGCGCAGGATGGCCCAGTTGTGGCCCAGGGCCTGCACGAGCGCCGTGGAGGTGAGGCGCTGCTGTGTCGACAGTCGGCGGCCCAGCACTTCGGCATAGGAATGAGCCAGCCAATAGAGCGCAGCCGCGATGACCGCGGAGGCAGCGGTATCGAGATGGCTCTCGTGACGAGCGCTCTCGGCGGCCAGCAGGGCCCCGATCACGATCACTCCGTAGACCATTCCCGACGGGTTGTGCTCCGGTATGAGCCACTCGCGCGCCCGCGTCGCCCAGTGAGCGGCGCCTCTCGATGATGGCCGAGGTGGGGTGGAGGACCGCTCGATGAGCGGATTATCGATGCTTCAGCGGATGAGCACGGGCGCGCTGTAGGCGGAGACGTGAGCGCCGTCTGAGATCTTCACGAGCGCCTGGTAGAGGCCCCTGTGCACGCGCACCACCCGGTTGAAGCTCGCCACTGCGCTCGTGCCCGCTTTGACGGTCGTTCCGCCCACGTTCGCCGAGCGGTGGCCTGGCTCGAGCAGTTGGAAGCCCACCAGGGCTCCCACCTCGGCTGGGGCGACCGTGCCGTAGAGGCGTGCGAACCCTCGGCGCCGTGTGGAGCGCGCATGCAGCACCACTCGCACAGCCACGCCCTCGACGATCACAGGGCTGGTCACGGTCGGCTTGCCCACGGTCACCACGCGGATCTGCGCGTTCTGCAGGAGGCCCACATAGGGGAACGAGAAACCGCCCGTGGCGTTGGTCAGCTCGGGGTTGCCCACCTGCTGGAAGCCGCTCAGGTAGGGAAAGGGGTTGGCCTGAAGCTCGACCTCGTGGTTGGCCGAGCCAGTGCCCGAGAGCGTTCCCTCGACCACGAACGGATCGCCGAAGATCACTGGGTTGGGCACGCCCACGATCGCCACCGACAGGGGGACCTTGAGGGTGGTGAAGGTCCTATCCGCGCCGAGCGCTGCCCCAGTTGCACTGATGGCCACCACCCGGTAGTGGTAGGTGGTGAGGGGCTGCAGCCCCGCGACAGCCTGGCTGACGCTTACCGAGGCGTTGCCGCTGCCGACCGGCGAGAGGGGACTCTGGGAGCCATATTTGCGGGTGGGGCCGTACTCGAACGTGTAGTTGGTGGCCTGGCCCCGGGGGTTGACGCGCCCGTGCAGCACAGCTGTGGAGTAGGCCACGCTGGAGGCACCGTCGGTACTCGCAGTCGGGGAGCTGCCGGCCGCATCCGCAGTAGCGTTTCCGAGCGCCAGCGTGGCCACCACCGCCACAGGCGTCAGCAGAGCTGCCAGGCGTCTGCCCGAGCGGTTTGGTCCCAAACCCATTTTTGTTTCCTACCCACGGTCGGAGAGGGGCAAACCGCCGGACCCTTGATCAGGCTCGACGGCGATCCCCAGCTCGAGCGCGAGCAGGGGGGCGAGGTCGATGAGCTGGAGCGAGCCGATGGTCGCCCCCTTCAACGCGAGCATGGAGCCGGCGAGCTCCAGTTGCGAGCCGCGCAGATCGACGGACTCCATCTGGGCGCGGGAGAAGTCCGTTTCCAGGAGCTGGCACCCGTCGAAGCGTGTGGCGTGGATGGTGGCGCCCTGGAAGTCGGTTCCCCTCAGGCTGCAGTCCAGGAAGGACACGTGCTCGATGGTGGCGTTGCGGAAGTTGATGTAGTCGAGCTTGCATCCCTTGAACTGCACCTCTTCGAGGTGGGTCTCCGCCAGGCTCAGCCCTGTGAGGCGCGAGTCATCGAGCAGGACGCGGCGGAGCTTGCCTGCACCCCAATCACCGTTGGCGGCGTCGACGCGCTCAGCTGAGGTGTCGACCATGCTGAGCGCCCGCAGACGGGCATCGCCCAAATCCACATCGCTCAGGTGCGACCGCTCCAAGCGCACCGAGCCGGCGTCGGAGCCACGGAACGAGACCGATGCGATGAGCACGTCTTCCAGGGACAGCCCTTGCTCGAGCCCGTCGACCATCGCCCGCTCCAAGCCTTGCATCGCCACGTCCGGTGGCTGGGTGGCGCCGATCACGCGTGGCGCTGAGCGTCGTGGCATTCGGGCGATCCTAGTGGCGGTGCTGCGCCGCCCACGCAAGTCTCGCTGCGTTTGCCGCGTTGGTGAGGGGTGTTGGGAGGAGGGACAGATTCGCGCGTGCCGGGGGCGTCTCGTGCGCCCGCGGCGCTCGAGCTGGCGCTGGTCGCCGAGCCGCGACGTGGTGAGCTGATCGGCGAGGTGATCACTCGGGAGCGCTTCGCCTTCACGCGCATCAATCGCGTCGAGCAGTTGATCGAGCTGGGTGGCCACTACGGGGCGATCGTCCTCTGGGTCGATGACGCGCTCTCCTCGATCGCGAGTCTCGTGGGCACCTTGCGTGGGCGCTTTGCGGGAACGCCGATCGTGGTCATCGCCGCGGGCCTCGAGCGCTGGGAGGTGCGCGCGGCGCTGGCGGCGGGAGCAGCCGGTGTGGTTCACGCCGACGAGCTCGAGCACAGCCTCGGCCCGTGCCTGCGCGCGGTCAGCGTCGGTCAGACCTGCGTCCCACGCGGGCACTGGCGCCAGGTCGAGCCAAAGGCGCTGTCGACGCGTGAGAAGCAGGTACTGGGCCTGGTCGTGATGGGCTACATGAACAGCGAGATCGCAGAGCGCCTGTTCCTGGCCGAGAGCACGGTGAAGAGCCACCTCTCCTCGGCGTTTGGAAAGCTCGGAGTTAGGTCGCGCAATGAGGCGGCTGAGCTGATAACGAACCCGCAGCGGGGCCTTGGCCTGGGCATCCTCGAGCTCGACGCGGGCGATCCCGCGCCCCCCACGTTGTGATGGGGGGCGAGTTGGAGCCGATCCCGCTGACGGTGATGGATAACGACGATCCGCAGCTGTTCGGCGAGCTCGTGGCCGCGGTGGTGGGGTTGGCCTCCAGTGGGGCATTCACGGGCGGCGCGGCCGTGGCGGACTTCGAGGCCGACTATGCGCGGTGGTGCGAGGTTGAGCACGCCGTGGGCGTCTCCTCGGGCACCGAGGCGCTCGTGCTGGCGCTGCGTGCGCTCGAGGTTGGCCCCGGCGATGAGGTGCTCGTGCCGGCCAACTCGTTCATCGCCTCCGCTGAGGCCGTCAGCTTGGTGGGGGCGCGACCACGCTTCGTGGACGTGGAGGAGGAGACCCAGCTGATGAGCGCCGCGACGATGCAGGCGGCGCTCACGCCGAGCGTGCGCTCTGTGATCCCGGTGCACCTGTTCGGCAGGACGGTGCAGATGGCGCCGATCATGGCGCTCGCGCGCAAGCATGGTCTGAGCGTGGTCGAGGACTGCTCGCAGGCGCATGGCGCCCGCTACAGCGGGCGGCGCGTGGGCACCTTCGGCGACGCCGGCACCTTCTCGTTCTACCCGGCCAAGAACCTGGGAGCGTGGGGGGACGCAGGCGCGGTGGTCACATCCAGCGAGCAGCTGGCCGAGCGCGTGCGCCTGATGCGCTCGCACGGTGAGAGCCCGCGCTATCACCATCGGATCGTGGGCACGACGGGCCGTCTCGACGCGATCCAGGCGGCGGTCCTGAGGTTGAAGCTAGCGCATCTGGAGGAGCGAAACCGCGCCCGGCGCCTGGCGGCGGACGGCCTGCGCGACGCGCTGCGCGACATCGACATGGTGAAGCTCCCCGCGCGGGTGACAGACGAGACCGATCACGTCTATCACCAGTTCGTGATTCGTACCGAGCGGCGGGACGAGGTCAAAGAGCTGCTCGCTCGCCAGGGGGTGGCGAGCGCGATTCACTACCCCATCCCGATTCACCGATCGGAGGCGTATGAGGCGCTTGCGGAGGGTGACGAGGACGTGGCGCCCACCGCCACACGCCTGGCCGGGGAGATCCTTTCGCTGCCGGTCTTCCCGTCGATGAGCTGGGAGCAGATCCAGCGCGTGGGCGAAGCGCTACGCACAATTGCCGTAGGCGAGCCGGGAACGCTGTTGCGGAGCTGAGCAGAGCTCGTCCGTGAGTGCAAGCGGGACGTCGCTCGGCGCGTTGATGTGAAGAAGACGGTGCAAACGCACCTGAGACCTCGAAGGATCGAGCGGAGGCGGAGGAAGAGATGATCACGACGCCCATCGGAATCGCTGTTGTCGGCTACGGCTATTGGGGACCGAACCTCGTGCGCAACATCTCCGAGCGCAAGGAGTTTCGCCTGATGGGCCTGTGCGAGCGCGACCCCGCTCGCGGGGTGGACTTCGCCAACCGCTATCCCGCCTGTGCGGTTGAGCCCGATTTCGACGCTCTCCTGCTCGACCCACGCGTGCAGGCCGTCTCAATCGCGACTCCGCCCTCGACCCACTACGAGCTCGCGCGACGAGCACTCGAAGCGGGCAAGCACGTGATGGTTGAGAAGCCGCTGGCGACCACAGTGGCCCACGCCGAAGAGCTGATCGAGCTGGCCAAGCGCATGGACCGGGTGCTGATGCCTGGGCACACCTTCGTCTACAGCCCGCCCGTGAACAAGGTGCGCGACCTGATCCAATCGGGAGAGCTTGGTGACGTGTACTTCATCACCTCCTCGCGCATGAACCTCGGTCTCTACCAGGCGGACGGCGTGATCAGCGATCTCGCTCCGCACGACCTCTCGATTCTGCTCTACTGGCTCGATCGTCCCGTCACCCACGTGGCCGCTGCTGGGCAGAGCATCTTCCAGGACGGGGTGCCTGAGACCGCCTTCCTGAATGTCACCTTCTCGGGCGGCACGACGGCCAACGTCCAGATCTCGTGGCTTGCACCGCGCAAGATGCGTGAGATGGTGGTGGTGGGCTCCAAGCGGATGGTGCGCTATGAGGACACCTCCTCGGATGAGTCCGTGCGCATTTACGACCGCGGCTTGGACGTCTCGACAGAGGCTCCGGCGACGTTTGGGGAGTACCGGCTGACCTATCGCAGCGGTGACATCGTGGTGCCGCGCATTGACGCCGGTGAGCCGCTGGGTCTCGAGCTCGCGGACTTCGCCCATGCAATCAAGACGGGCGAGGAACCGCGCTCGAACAGCACGCTTGGGTTGGAAATCGTGCGAGCGCTGGAGGCGGCGCATCGCTCGATGGACGGCGCTGGCAATCCCGTGGAGCTGTTCGAGGGGGAGCGGCCCAGCTATGGCGAGCGCACGTCTGAGTCGGTGTTGGGGATCGAGTCCCCGCGCCTGAATGGCAGGATCCCGGGCGGCTCGCGGGCGCGCTTCCGTCGCGAGGCGGCTGTGCCTTCGGGTCTCTCGTCTTAGAAGCGCCGTACTAAGGATGACCGGGGCGGGGAATCCTCGGGGGCCCGCGTTGTCAGTCCGGCGTCTTGACTCTGGCTGAGAGTCCGACGGGTGGGGCTGGAATCAGCCGTGGCCGGGGATGCGTCACTGACCGTGCTTCCATCTCGCTGGGCGTGGTGCTGGCGAGCCGAGGGGGTGCTACGCCGCGACGGCGACGCCGGCTGGCACGTAGTGCTCGACGGTCAGATCGTCGCGCTCTAGCGCGAAGCGCACGCCGTCTTCGGCGAGCTGGTGCGCCTCGAGGTAGGTGTACGCCACCACGGTCCAGCGCGGTACATCGGGAGACGTGGCTACCCACGTGTCTTGGTCTTTGCGGTAGAGCACGCGCCGGCTTCTCTCGATCGCGCGGCGAGGTTGCTGGCCATGGCGAGCGGGCCAGCGTAACTGCCAGGCGGTCGATTACCTTGGTGGCCCCATCCTTCGCGTCGCTCGCGATCCAGGATGTCGCGCCCGATCTCCCA
Organism: Solirubrobacteraceae bacterium; assembly: GCA_036264155.1. Classification (GTDB taxonomy): domain Bacteria; phylum Actinomycetota; class Thermoleophilia; order Solirubrobacterales; family Solirubrobacteraceae; genus Palsa-744. The sequence goes on along the minus strand of DATARM010000101.1, from coordinate 70,557 downwards.
GTAGAGCCTGACGAGCTCGCTGTTGACCGAGGGCGGCTCGGGTGCGGGCAGCCGCGATCCGGGTCTCCGGATAGGAACTCGGGGTAGTCGGCGGGCAACCCCGCCGTCCGGCCTGGTCAGCGGGCGTCGGCGGGTAGCAGCGTGAAGGCATCGCCGTTGGACTGAGGCTTCAACGTGCGGAAGTGGCGTTCGTCGAGCGTTGCGATGCGATTCGTTTGCAGCCGTGCAGACAGCGCTAGCAGCGAAGCGTTGGTGAGACCGAGATCCATCGACTCATGGAGGTTGGCGTGAGTGATCGTGTCGTGGAGCGCTGTTGTCCACCATTCGACGAGGTAGGCGCCGCTATCCAGATCGGAGCGCAGAGCTCGGGCAGCACCGGCGCCACCCTGCCTGAGAACAAGATGATCGAGCTCGGCGACGACCAGAGGGGTGGTGGCCAGCTCCTGATTCTGCTCCTGCATCCACTTGCGCACGGGCTCGTGGTTGGCGTCGCGTCGGTCCATGAACGCGAGCACGACAGACGTGGCGAGGACGATCAAGTCTCTCCGAAGCCTGTGTCCGCCAGATAGCGATCGACGTTCTCGGAGAGGTCACCGGGGCCGCTGAACACTCCGCAGGCGTGCGGCTTGGCCCGCAGGGCCGGCGCGGCGGCGTCAGCGAGGGCGTGACGGATCAGCGCAGCCTTCGTGGTGCCCTCCGACGCGGCACGGCGTCCGAGCGCACGATCGATCTCGGGGTCGAGGTAGATGCTGGTCTTCTTCATGGACAAAAGACTACCACCTGCCACCTGCCACCTACGAGGTGTTTCGTTGGTCTGCGAGCTCCAGGCGCTCAGACGTCGGACGCTGGCGAGCCCAGAAACGCCCACGAGCGGGACCGTGGAACTGCAACCCCGCAGAAGTCCACAGCACGCGCAGGCGTTGTTCGTACATGTCCAGGGGTGGCACAGAGACCGCTCTGCGCAAGCGCATTCCGGCGGTTTGGAGATGAGCGCGATATCGACTGAGCGGGCGTTCGCCGCGCCCGGCCCGGTGAGCACGGAGGGACACACCGAGATCCGTCGCTCGCGCCGCGACTATCGGCTGCGCCGGATCATCGTGGCGGCCGACACGCTGGCGCTGTGCGTGGGCATGCTCTCGTGGACGGCGATAACGGCCGCGGCCACTCACCACCATCTGCTCTGGGGGCTCATGACGGTCCCGCTGTGGCTGGTGATGTTCAACCTCTACGGCCTGTATGACTCGGGGCTGCGCAGCGTGGGGCACTCGACGGCCGACGACATCCCGGCAATGGGCCACGCGTACCTGCTGGGCGCGGTGGTGATGTGGATGTACTTCCAGCTGACGCCGGCGGGCAAGCTCGGCTTTGGGAACCTGCTGGCGTTTGTGGCGGTGGCCTTCACGGTCATGCTCGCGCTCAGGTTCGCGATCAGGCACCTGACGAGCTCGGTGCTCGGTGCCGAGCGCGTGCTGCTCGTGGGCAGCGGGCCGCTGATGCCGCTGCTGGCCCGGCAGATGGAGCGCAGCCCGGCCCACGGGCTCCTGCCGGCGGCGGTGCTCACCAGGCCCGAGAACGAGCGCTGGCCCCTGCCGCTGCCCTCGCTCGGCGATCTCCGCGACGTGGACGCAGCCAGGGTGCTGCGCGAGCAGAAGATCGACCGCGTGGTGATCTCGGCCGAGGGCATCGAGGACGAGCAGCTACTCGAGCTGGTGTGCCTGTGCCGCAACCTGGGGGTGCGCATCAGCGCGCTGCCGTCGCTGGCCGCGATGATGGGCCCGAGCGCGACGATCGACCACCTCGAGGGGATCACGCTGATCGGCATGAACCAGCCATCGCTCGCGCGATCCTCGCGTGCGCTGAAGCGCGCGATGGATCTCGTGGGGGCATCGCTCCTGCTCCTCTTCACAGTCCCGATCTGGGTCCCCACGGCGATTGCGATCAAGCTCGACTCGCCCGGTCCGGTGCTGTTCTGGCAGGAGCGGGTGGGCCGTGGGGGGACGCCCTTCCGGGTGGCGAAGTTCCGCTCGATGGTGCGCAACGCGGAGGAGCTGCGCGAGTACCTGCTTGCGGAGAGCCGCCAGAAGCTGTGGCTCGACCTCGAGCACGACCCGCGCATCACGCGGGTGGGACGCTTTCTGCGGCTCACCAGCCTGGATGAGCTGCCGCAGCTGCTGAACGTGCTGCGCGGCGAGATGAGCCTGGTCGGCCCGCGGCCGCTGATCGTGGAGGAGGACCGCAACGTGAGCGGGTGGGCGCGTGGGCGCCTCGATCTCACCCCGGGGATCACAGGTGTGTGGCAGGTGCTCGGCCGTGCCCGAATCCCCTTCGAGCAGATGATCATGATCGACTACCTGTACGTGGCCAACTGGTCGCTGTGGACAGATGTGAAGCTGATCCTGCGCACGCTGCCGGCCGTTCTGACGCGTCGCGGCGCCAACTGAGCAGCCGGTGTTCAACGCCGAGTCGACATCACCACTTCACGAGCTTCCTGAGCCGAGACCGCGCATCCTGCTGGGCACAGCCGGCACGGGGACCACGTGGGGGATAGCCACCTCGCTGAGGGAGCACTGGGGGGAGCGCCTGCACATCCTCGCCACGGACATGCTCCCCGAGCGGCTGGTGGCCACCAGCTCGCTGGCGGACCGCTTCGTGCAGGTGCCGGCCGTGAGCGATGCGGCCTTCCAGGCAGGTCTGCTGGAGCTGATCGAGCAGGACCAGATCGACACGTACGTCCCGACGCTGGATGCGGAGATCGTGCTCGCGGCGCGTCTGCGCGAGGAGGGCCGTCTGGAGGGGGTTCGCGTGCTGGCACCGCCCCTGTGGGCGGCGGCCACGTGCTTGGACAAGCGCGCGATGAGCGAGTGGCTGAGCGGCAAGGGGATTGCTGGCGCGCGCACGATTGCCTTCGAGGCCGATGCCTGGAGCGAGGCCGGGATCGTGGTGAAGCCCCGCCGCGGCGTCGGCTCGGTGGGCGTGGAGCGGCTGCGCGAGCGGCGCTCCTGGGAATCGTGGTGTGAGCGCGCAGATCACGAGGACTGGATCGCACAGGAGCTGATCGAAGGCCCCGAGGTGACGCTCGACTGCTTTCGCTCCCGGTCGGGCGGCGAGGGCCGGGTGGTCTGCCGTGAGCGGGTCGAGGTCAAGTCTGGCGTGTGCACCAAGGCGCGCGTGTTCGAGGACGACGAGCTTGCGCAGCTGGGCCTCGCGATCGGGGACGGCCTGTCGATCACGGGTGCCTACTGCCTACAGGCCATGAACGCTGGCGATCAGGGTTGGCTGGTGACCGACGTGAACCCGCGTCCTGGGGCCGGCACGCGTCTGTCGGCGGCGCTCGGCGTGGCGCTGCACGCGGCGATGTTCGCCGATGCCTGGGGCCTGTCCACCGAGGGCCTGCTGCCGCGGCTCGGGCGTGAGCGCTGGGTGGCGCGCCAGTACCGCGAGGTAGTGCTCGCGTGAGGGAGGGACGGTGCTGCTAGCTCTCGACCTCGATGGGACGCTGATCGACGCGCGCGCACGTCAGGTGGGTGTGGCTCGGCACGTGCTCGCACAGCTGGGCGCCCAGCCGCTACGCGAGGGGCGCTTCTGGGAGCTCAAGCGCTCGGGTGCGAGCACCGAGAGCGCGCTGGTGCGTCTCGGCTACCCGGCGAGCGTTGCCGGTGAGGGGGCTCGGCTGTGGCGGTCGGAGATCGAGGCGGAGTCGTGGCTCGCCCAGGACCAAGCCCTCCCGGGCGTCGAGCAGGCGCTGCACGAGCTGCAGGCAGAGGGTGTGTCGACGGCGGTGCTGACGGCCCGAGGACGCCCGAAGGGAGCGCTCAGCTCGCTGCGGGGGGCGGGACTCGCAGAGCTCATAGGCGAGCTGATCGTGGTGAACCCCGAGCGTGCTTCCCGGGAGAAGGCGAGCTGGCTGGCGGCGCGCTCTCCGGCGGCGTTCATCGGCGACACGGAGTCCGATGGCGCGGCCGCCGCGTCGGCGGGCGTGGCCTTCCTGGCTGTGGCTGGAGGACAGCGCGACGGGGCATACCTGGGCGCGCGCGGCTACAGGGTGCTGGGCACGTTTGCGCAGGCGGTGGCCGAGTTCGTTGGCGTCGCGCGGTCCGCTCCGACGGTGGGCGGTTGAGATGAGAGAGCGGGCGAGGGCCTCTGGCGGGTGCACGCGCGTGGTGATGGCACTGGAGAACTTCTCCTACCCGGAGGACGTACGCGTACGCGCCGAGGCGCTTGAGCTCGTGGCGCACGGATACGCGGTCACCGTGCTGGCGCCGCGGGCGCAAGGCCAGCAGCGCAGCGAGGTTGTGGACGGCGTGCGGGTGAAGCGCTATCGGCTGGCGACGCCCGAGGGCTTTGCGGGGATTGCGCTGGAGTATGCGCTTGCATGGGTGCAGCTGAGTGTGCGTCTCGCGGTCGAGCTCGCGCGTGGGGCGGAGGTGATCCACCTGCACAACCCGCCCGACACGCTGTTTGCTGCCGCGTGGTTGGCGCGCCTCTGCGGCCGGCTGGTGGTCTTCGACCACCACGATCTTGCCCCAGAGCTGTATGAGCAGAAGTTCGGGCCAGGCTGGCCGGCTACGGTGCTGCGCTGGTGCGAGCGCAGGACGATGCGTGCGGCCGATGTGGTGCTGGCGGCGAACGAGTCGCACCGGCTGGTGGCGATCGAGCGCGGGGGCGTGGATCCAGAGCGTGTGGTGGTCGTGCGCAACGGCCCCCGTGAGTCCACGATCGTCGATCAGCCGGTAGTGCGCGACGGGGAGATCGACGATCCCCGCCTCTGCTTCGTGGGAGCGCTTGGAGCACAGGACGGGGTGCGTGCGCTGCCGTCGGTGCTCGCGCGCCTGAACGCCATGGGTCTCCAGCCCAACCTCACGATCGTGGGAGACGGGCCAGAGGTGCCTCTGATCAGGCGCTTGGCGGACGAGCTCGGCGTCCTCGATCAGATCGTGTTCACCGGGCGTGTGGCCCACCACGATGTCCCCGCGCTGATCGCCGGCGCCGACGTCTGCGTGGATGTGGCGCCGTGCAGCCCGCTGAACCACCGCTCGACGATGATCAAGATCGGCGAGTACCTCGCGGCGGGGCGCCCCGTGGTGACGTTCGAGCTGCAGGAGACGCGCTTCACGGCAGGGGACTGTGCGCTGTACGCGCGGGATGGGGACATCGAGGGCTACTGCGAGCTGATTGCGCGTATCTGCAGCGATGGCAGTTTGCGGGCCAGGCTCGCCCGGGCCGGGGTGGAGCGTGCTCGGGAGCTCACCTGGGAGCACTCGGGGCAGCGACTGCTGCACGCCTACGGCCTGCTCACAGGTGCGCCGCGCCATGAGCGCGCGGCGAGCGTTGAGCCGGAAGTTCGCCTGGAGCAGGGGCGTTAGTGGGATATGCGGGGGTCTGACATTGAGGTGCTGCGCGGTTCGTGTCGTTGAGGTAGCGGGGCGCACGGTTCACCATGGGTCCCACGAGACATCTGAAGAGCTGGATCGAGCGCTCGCGGCTGGTCACGTGGGAGGTGCGTCACGAGGACCCCGATCTGCTCACGGTCACCAACGTGTGGCCGCACGAGGAGAAGCCGGCCTATGGCCCCTTCGTGCGCAGGACCGTCGACGGGCTCGAGGCCCTGGGTGTGAGGAGCGATGTCCTGTTCATCCGCGGCTACAGGGGACGCCTGGCCTATGTCCAGGGGGCGCTGGTCGTGACGGCGCTCGGCCTGAGCCGGCGCTATCGGCTGGTGCACGCGCATGGTGGTGAGACGGCGTTGATCGCACGCACCTACACGGGCGCCCCGGTGATCGCCTCATATCTCGGCTCTGATCTGCTGGCGCCCAACGAGGGCAGCCTGGGTCGTCGCTGTCAGTGCCGGGTGCGCAGCGCGATCCTGCGCCGACACGCCGCGTTGATGACCGCCACGACCACCAAGACGGTGGAGATGGAGGCGACGCTCACACGGCGGGCGAGGACGTTGAACCGCGTGATCCCGGATGGAATCGACCTGACACGCTTCTCTCCGAGCGATCGAAGCGTGGCGCGCGCTTGTCTTGGATGGCCGGACGATGTGCCGATAGCGCTGTTCGCGGGGCGAGCAGAGTCTCCCGGCAAGCGGCTGTGGCTGGCACGTGAGGCCGTCGAGCTTGCGCGCACCGAGCTTCCCGACCTGGAATTGAAGGTCGTCTCGAGCGCCCATCCGGAGGAGATGCCGATGTACTACTCGGCCGCTGACTGTCTGCTTCACACCTCAGCCAGCGAGGGATCGCCCAATGTGATCAAGGAGGCGCTTGCATGCAACCTTCCGATCGTTGCAACCCCCGCCGGTGACATCGAGCGGCTGGTCGCGGGAGCTCGGCCGGGTGCCGTGGTGGAAGCCGACGTGCAGTCACTGGCAAGGGAGTTGGTGGCGTGTTGTCGTGAGCCGACACGCAGCAACGGGCGCACCGTGACGGCAGGGATGGGGATGGGCGAGGCGGCCGCGGCGACGGTCGCGCTGTATCGGTGGGTCGCGGAGCGAGGTGCCACGGGGCAGGAGGTCTACACGACATGAGCCCGCCACTCACCGCGATCGTCGTGTCCTACAACAGCGCTGCGGTCCTCCCAGGTTGCCTTGACTCGCTCACGGAGCATCTGCGACCCGAGCAGCTGCTCGTCGTGGACAACGCATCGGCCGACGCATCCCCTGCAGTTGCCCGCGCGCATGGCGCAGAGGTCATCTCGAGCAGCGTCAACTCGGGCTTTGGAGCAGGCTGCAACCTCGGCGCGCGATCTGCTCGAAACGAGCTCCTGCTGTTTGTCAATCCAGACGTGCGGGTCACCGCGGCGGACGACTACAAGGTGGAGGAGCTAGCGGGCAGGCGTCCGCTCGGTCTGCTCGCACCGCCGGTACTCCACGGTGAGGATGACGAGCCGGATGAGCCGACGCGAAAAAGAGTTGTCCCGTGGCCACGGCTGGTCATGCAGGAGGCCCTGGGTCCTGTGTTCCCACGTGAGATATCCCGCCGCCTGAATGCGGTGCGAGGCACCCAACGATCCAGGAACTCTTGGCTTTCAGGGGCGTTGTTGATCTGCGCCCGCAGCGAGTTCCTGGAGCTCGGAGGCTTTGACGAGCGTTTGTTCCTTTATTACGAGGATCAGGAGCTGAGTCGCCGGTATGCGCGCCACGGTCTTCCGGTGTCGCTCACCGACGCGATTGCCGGCGCCCACGCACGGGGGGCGTCATCGTTTGAGCGGGGCGAGCCACGGCCTGTTCCAAGGGCGGCGAGTGCGATCAGCAGCGTGGAGCTCGTGGGCATCCTCCACGGTCGCGGGTCGGCGCGCTGCGCCTGGTTGCTCTTCAGATCGCTGCAACGGCTGGCGCAGGTCACGGTCGCCCTCGCCGGCCGGGGCCCCCTGGCTGCTCGCGGTGCTCGCAAGCGGTTGGAGCTCGACGACACGCGCTCGGCGATGCGGGCGCTGCTCGATTCCTCTGACGCTCACTACCCACTGGTGAAATCCCTGGTGCACACGTGAGCTGGGGGCGCCGATGAGGATCTTGGTCGTATCGGGACAGTGGTTCCCTGACTTCGCCGGTGGCACCGCGCGAGTCGTGCGTGCGACGGCTGAGGGATTTGCAGTCCGTGGGCACGAGGTGCTCGCGGTCGTGCCCCGTGTGTCCGGTGAGCCGGAGCGAGCGCTAGCAGACGGGGTCGAGGTGCATCGGGCGCTTCGCCGAAGCAGTCTTCCGCAGACGTTCACAGATGTGCTCGAGATCCGTCGCGCGCTCAAGGGTCTCTCGATCGAGGGCTTCGACGTGATTCTCGCCCACGGGGAGATCTGCACGATCGCGGCGCACTCGGTCAGCGGAGGCGTTCCGGTAGCGAGTGTGTTCCATGCGTCAGCCATTCGCGAGGCGCGCTATCGGCGCTCACTCGGTCTGAACATCGGCGAGGCCCTCCGTTCGCGCATGATCGAGCCGTTCCTGTGGGCCTACGAGCGCTACTCGATGCGAAATGCGCGTCGTGTGCTGGTGCTGAGCGAGTTCAGCCGAAGCCTGGTGATCGACACCGACCGCGAGGCCGACGGGCGTCTCAGGGTTGTTGGAGGGGGAGTGGACACAGCCATGTTCCAGCCGGCTGACGATCGCGAGGAGCTACGTCGTCGACTCGGCATAGCGCCTGGCGAGACGGTCCTGGTGACGGCCAGGCGGCTGGTGGGGAGGATGGGTTTGGAGATGCTGCTCCATGCGTTCTCCTCGCTGCATGAAGGTCGCGGCGAGTCGCGGCTCGTGATCATCGGCGATGGGGAGCTCCGGGGCGAGCTTGAAGCGGCGAGCGAGCGCCTGGGTCTCGCGAGCTCCGTTCGCTTTGCGGGGCGCCTGACCGACTCGCTGCTCCGCGACTGGTATTGCGCAGCCGACGTGTTCGCGTTGCCCACCCTCGCATATGAGGGATTTGGAATGGTCACAACCGAGGCGCTCGCATGTGGCACCCCGGTGGTCGGAACGCGGGTGGGGGCAACGGGCGAGATCCTCGCGCGCCTCGATGATCGCCTGCTGGCCGACCAGGTGAATGCCGGCTCGTTTGCCGCGGCGCTCGAGCGCACGCTGGCGTTGAGCGGCCCGTCCTTCCGGCAGCGATGCCGTGCCTATGCGACCGAGCACTTCGCCTGGGATTCGACCATGGACCGCTGGGAGGCCGCAGTTGCCGAGCTGTGCCCAGCGCGGGAGAGGGTCCCGTCGGCGTGAGCAGCATCGGCTCCACCGGTCAGTCCACTGACGCGGGTGCAGACAGTGGCAAGCGAGAAATGAGCATCCGGGCTGCCCTCGTACGGCTGCGTGAGCGAGGCATGGTGGTCGCCAGCTCTGGAACCTTCGTGCTGCAAGGGATGTCCACGGGACTGGCGTTCATCACGGCGCTGATGCTTGCGCGCCTCCTGGGTCCCACCGGCTATGGCGCATACGCCTATGCCTATGCGTGGGTCGGGTTCCTGCTCATTCCAGCGCTACTGGGGATGAACCAGATCCTCGTGCGTGGCATCGCGACCTACCAGGCTCAGGGCGACTGGCCGCATCTCAAGGGGCTGATGCGGTGGGCGAACTACTCCGTGCTGATCGTCTCGTGCGTGATCGCGCTCGTGGCGGCAGCTGGTGGCGCGCTGGTGCTTCCATCGTCGCTGCGGTTGCCGTTCTGCCTGGCGATGCCGCTCGTGCCGATCACAGCACTGATCACACTGCGCCAGGCCGCGATGACGGGATTCCACAGGGTCGTGAGCGGTCAGCTGCCCGAGTTCGCGCTCCGCCCGATTCTGTATGTGGTGGCGCTGTCGCTGTTTGCGGTCTCGGTGGTGGGAGGCCTCACCCCTGCGGGTGCCGTGGCGCTGAACGTGGTCTCGGTGGCGATCGCCTTCGGGGCAGGCGTGGTCATGCTGCGTAGAGCGCTGCCGGAGGAGGTGGTGAGGGCTCGCCCGAGCTATCGGGCACGCGAGTGGCGGCGCGCGGCGCTGCCGATGACGATCCTGGGCGGGATGTGGATCGTCAATCCCTACATCGCGACGATCATGCTCGGCTCGATCAAGGGCGCACGCGAGGCCGGGATCTACACGGTGGTGGCAAAGGGAGCAGAACTCGTGACGATGGGAATGATGGCCGTCAACGTGCCGCTCTCTCCACGGGTGGCGCGACTGTATGCGGTCCGTGACATGGCTCGTGTGCAGCATGTCACCTCGATGGCGGCGCGGGCATCACTGGCGTGGGCACTGCCGGTGTCACTGGGCCTGATCGTCTTCAGGCATCAGGCGCTCGGGGTGTTCGGCCCCCGCTTCGAAGTCGGCGGAACCGCGCTGATCATCATGGTCCTCGGGCAGTTGGTCAACTCAGCAGCAGGACCCGTGGGGAACCTGCTGATGATGACCAAGCACGAGCACGCCGCTGCGATTGGCGTCGGGGCTGGTCTGGTCATCAACATCGCCCTGAATGCGCTGCTGGTTCCCCGCTATGGACTCGTGGGGGCCGCCATCGGGACATCGGCCAGCAGGATCGCCTGGAACGTGCTCCTCACGCTGTATGCGGCCATCAAGATGCGGATCAACGCGACGCCGATAGGGCCGTCGCTGTCGGGCGTGGCTCCGCTGGCCCCGGAGACACTCGTACAAGCGTCTCGATGAGCGCGATCCAGTTCCTGATTATAGGTGCCCAGAAGGGTGGGACGACGTCGCTGTTCGAGTACATGCGACGCCATCCTCAGATCCATATGCCGGCAAACAAGGAGATCTCGTTCTTCGACCTCAACTACTCGCGTGGGGAGGAGTGGTATCTGGCGAGCGTGCTGCGAGATGCCCGGCCTGGAGCTGTATGCGGCGAGGCATCGGTGGGCTACATGTGCGGCACGCCCTACGGCGAGTTCCGCAACGATCGAAACTGGGACGCGCACTTGAGCGCCCGGTATGAGGATCAGCTCGAGAACATAATCCCTGGGCGGATCGGCCGGCTGCTGCCCGAGATCAGGCTCATCTGCGTGCTGCGCGATCCCGTGGCGCGCGCCTACTCGCACTACAGCATGGCCTGCTTGGGCAAAGCCGAGACCCGCTCGTTTGACCAGGCCGTCGAAGATCTGCTTGCGCAGGATGCGATGGAGCATGCTCGCGCGATGCCGTTGAGCGACAACGGCTACATCGCCAACGGGGAGTACGGTCGGGTGCTCGCCGGCTATCTCCGCACGTTCGCCAGGGAGCAGTTGAAGGTCGTGTTCTCTGACGAGCTGTCCAACAGCCCCGCCGACACGCTTGCCCAGGTGTTCGAGTTCGTCGGCGTCGATGCCGGCTATGAGCCAGAGAACCTGGATACGCGCTATCGCGCCGCGGCGCTAGAACCCCGCGTCCAAGGCCTCGACCTGTATGCCTGGCAGCGACGCCTGGCGGCCGCCTCACCCGCCCGCTCTGCCTGGCGGAGGCTGCCGGGAGGGGTCCGCGAGCGGGTGGGGCGCACCTACAGCGTTGCCAGCTTCCGAACCGAGATGTGGAACGCTCGACGAGGGGTCCAAGAGCAGGAGATGTCCTCGTCCACCAGACACCGATTGATGGATCACTTCCGCGGAGACGCCGAGCTGCTCCGCTCGCTCATGGGCGAGGAGATCCCCTGGCTCCTCGAGTGGGGCGGGTCATGAAACTCGGAACATCCGAACAAATATCCGGCCGAGCCGGAAGAACACGCGTGATCTCGGCGTTCTTTCGCATATTGAGGTCGCGGCGGTCCCAGTAGCCCTAAGAAAGCACTCAAGCCAATGGACACTGAGCAGACAAGTCGAAGCATCGACCAAGCGGTGGGCCTTCTCCGGCGCAGGGCAGCCTGGATCGTGCTCTGTGTCGTGCTCGTGGCCGGTGCTGCTTACGGGTTCTCGAAGCATCAAACCAGGAAGTACACGGCGAACGCCTCGCTTGTGTTCAGCAACAGCCAGCTGAGTCAACAGGTCGCTGGGCTTCAGCCAGTAGGCAGCAGCAACCAGTTGGCCCAGCAGAACACGAACCTAAAGCTGGTCCAGCTTGGCGACATGGCGGCAAAGACCGCGGTAGCTGTGGGACACGGGCTGACTCGAGAAGCAGTTGAGTCCGCTTTGAGCGTCAGTGCGCAGGGTGAATCGAACATTGTCAACGTCGCGGTGACAGCCATTTCCCCAGCGCTCGCCGCGGACATAGCCAACACCTACACAGGGATCTTCGTCGAAGAGCAGGAGAGCAGCAATCACGCCTACTACGCATCTGCTCTGAAGCTGGTGGACAAGCAGCTTGCCGGGCTTTCCTCGAAGCAGCGCTCGAGCCCCTCGGGGCTAGCGCTTCAGGACAGGGCGCAATCGCTGGGTGTCTTGTCGGAACTCCGGAACGGAAGCGTCCAAATTGCCCAGGCCGCAACCGTGCCTACCTCTCCTTCGTCGCCCAAGACCTCTCGCAACACCGTGTTGGGGATCGTGTTTGGCCTGTTGCTCGGACTCGGGGTCGCGATCCTTCTTGAGCGTCTCGATCGCCGGGTGAGAGAGCCGAAGGATCTGGAGGCGATCTACGACCTCCCACTCCTCGGGGTGGTTCCCGAGAGCACGGCCCTCTCAAGATCCGTGGGAAGCGGAAAGGATGGGAGCCGGGTGCTCCCTGCGGGTGATGCCGAGGCTTTCCATCTGATCCGTGCTCATCTGCGCTACTTCAATGTCGATCGGAAGCTGCACACGCTGATGGTGGCCTCGGCGGCGCCAGGAGATGGCAAGACAACCATCTCGCGCCATCTTGCCGCGGCAGCCGCGCGCATGGGTGGTCGGGTCCTGCTGCTGGAGGCCGATCTGCGTCGACCTACGGTTGCTCGTCAGTTCGACATCAAGTCGGGCCCTGGTCTCTCGGATGTTCTGATTGGCGCAGCCTCATTGGATGAAGCTACGCAGCAGGTTGAACTCGATGGCCAACTGCCCGATGGCTCTCGGAGCCGGACGCTTGACGTGTTGGTTGCGGGCGCCGTACTGCCGCCAAATGCGGGCGAGCTGATCGAGAGTCATGCAATGGAGAGTCTTCTGCAGCGCACGAAGTTCACGTACGACCTCGTCGTGATCGATACGCCGCCGCTGACAGCGGTATCGGACGCGTTCCCCCTGCTTGGAAAGGTCGATGGCGTCATCATCGTCGGTCGTGTAGGACGTAATCGTCGTGACGTCGCGGAACGGCTGCATGAGACACTCTTGGGAGCTGGAGCTCCGTTGCTGGGGATCGTGGCTAATGGGTTCAAGGCGAGCCGGCTCGGCGGCGCATACAGCTATACGTACGACTATGCATCGACTGGCGTGGTTCCCGCTGCGGATGCGATCATTTCCCGAAATGGCTCCGTACCTGACGAAGAGCCGCTGCCGGCAGCTAACGCCTGATCAGGCCGCGAAGCAAGCGAGCCAGACCGCCACTTCGCCACGATTCGTGGGGCTAGGAGAAGTATGAGTGCACATATCATTGGCAGAGCTTTGAGCCTGATCTCGGTGCTTCTGGGGGTCCTCATACTGCCGGCTAGCGCCGTTGCGTCAGGGGCTCCACCCGGTGTGAGCACGACGGGTGCGTCGGGAGTCACCTACTCGTCCGCGACTCTCTACGCCTACATCAATCCCCACGGACTTGCCACCACATATGCCTTCCAGTACGGGACTACAGCTGGCTATGGTGGCGAGACCCCACTGGCTCCAGCTGGCAACGGGACGATCTCGATTAAGCTGAGCCAGGTGGCGACCGGTCTTCAACCCGGCACCGCCTACCACTTCCGAGTCGTTGGAGTCAACTCCGCAGGAACTTCTGACGGGAAGGACCGAACCTTCAAAACCGCCCCTGTGCCTCTGTCGGTTCAAATCGCAGGCGTGCCCAACCCGGTCGCGTTTGGGAACCCTTTCCTCGTCGAGGGTCACCTCAGTGGCACCGGCTCCGCCAATCACGAGGTCGTGCTACAAGCCAATCCCTATCCGTATCTTGGTGGATTCAAAATCGTCGGCAACCCCGAGGTTACGAGCTCGACTGGTGGCTTCTCGTTCCCGTATGTCGGGCTCCTCGAAAATGCCCAGCTACGCGTTGTCGCCGTGAGTCAGAGTGGCAAACCCGAACAAGTCAGTCCAGTCGTGACCGAGAACGTGGCTGTCAAGGTTAGCTTCCACGCGCGCAGAGCCCAGCGGCGAGACTACGAGTATCTATATGGAACGGTCGCCCCAGCCGAGGTTGATGCTCGTGTCGGGTTCCAACTGCTCCAGCCCGGGCGATCGCTCAACGAGGGGGGCACGATCGTCAAGGCCGCGACGCCCACGACGTCAAGCTTCGGTCGCATCGTTCGAGTACGTCGACCCGGCCTATATCGTGCGCTCGTGCTCATTTCGGATGGCGCTCACGTGTATAGCTATAGCGATCCCCTGCTTGTTCGCTGACGACGACTCGAGAGGGCTCGAAATAGCGAGCAGGCAAAAAGAAACGAGCGCAACCGTTCGTTAGTAGTTATGCGACTCGTCCGCCGCGGTTGGGCTTCCCAGGTCATTGCTTGCAGCGGTCTGGCGTTTCTGTGCCTGGTTCTAGGTGCCGCTCTGTCGCATTTCCCTGTGGCGTACGGCATTGCGGGCGTTGGGGCTTGCGTTGCTGTTTCCGTGGGTCTTTGGAACCGAGGTGTCCTGGCTGGCCTCCTGGTTCTGGTGATGCTCAACGGGCTGCCCTTCTTCAACGCCCAGGCGAATGCCAAGGCTTCCGGCGGGAGCGTTATCGCTGACGGAGCATTTGTTGCCCTCGTATTCGTGCTCGCCACCTGTGCCTTCAGGACATCGAACAACACCGCTTCTCGCTGGGCATGGATATACGGTGGCGCCTATCTATCGTGGTGGGTCCTTCAGGTCGTGCTCGGTAGTCCGGGCGTGCCGGTAGTTGCCGCCGCGGAGTATGGGCGTGAATTCATGTATTTCGCGACGTTGTTGCCGCTGCTGATGCTAGCGCTCCGCGATCAGCGCACGAGAGAGGGATTCATCTTCGTCCTATGCTCGGGCGCAGCGCTGTTCTCGGTGGGGCAGATCGCTACACAGCTCGGCCATCCTGTTGAATGGCTTGTTCACGATAGTCACATCAATAGCTTCGAAGGGGTTTCTCGTGTCTATGCGCCGATGAGCGATCTGGTGATCGCACTGTTCCCGTTGGCGCTTGCTGCTTCTCTGTTGGGCCCCCGCAGATGGCGCAAGCATGCTGGTATTCTCGCGCTTCTCACAGGGGTTGCCAACATCTTGTCTTTTACGCGAGCCGTTTATCTGAGCGAGTCGGTGGCGATTGCTGTCGTATCGGTTCTCTGGATGAACCGGGGACGAATACGGGCGATGATCATCGCGTGCGTGTGCTTGATGGCCGTAGCGGTACCGCTGGCTAGTGGGGCAGCCTCTACCTCGTCAGTCTCAGGGTCACCTGTCCAGGCAGTGATCAGTCGGGTTTCTCTTGCCTTTAGCAACCTCCAACAGCCGAGCGGAACGGCTGCACTCCGACTTCGCGAGGATCACGTAGAGCTCCAGCTGCTAGGTGGGGACTGGCTCACCGGACTGGGCTTTCTCAGTCCACGATATCGGTATTTTGGTGATCTTCCGGAAGGTTCAATCAAAGATGTCGACCTGGGGTCGGTCACGATTCTGGCTACAGCCGGTCTGGTCGGTTTGTTGTTCGCGTACGTTGGTCCCATCGTCGGTCTCTTGTACTTCCTGAGGCGACGAGAGGGCTTCGTGCAGTATGGCGGAGCCATATATCTCACAGCTGCGCTCATCGGCTCTGCGACACTTGCAACGTTCGCTAGCGTATCCGGGCTCCTCGTACTCGCGTCAGTATTGGCCGTATGTTTCAACGATCCCCTTCAAGCCAAGGAGAGGTCCGCATCGGCCACCCGGCGAATCGCCGGAGTGTCATCTCCGCTAGTTGGTCGCGGCGGTCTTCATTTTGACGAGCCTGTTCCGGCGCAGTGACAAGCGCAACTTTGGGCCTCGTGGCATGTTTGGAGTGGACATGAGCCTAGGAGCAGCTAAGACTAGCCACTGCTCTTGGATCCCAGCGGTGTGTGGAATCCCGATCTTGCTGGTCCTGTGCCTGCTCGCCTTTCCGCGCATTTCCTCGGCCGCAAACTCAATATCGTCCGAGAACGCTCTACCGGGCGATTCCAGCTGGTACCGGCTCTTGGCTCCAGAGAGCAGCCTCGACATCTACGCTTCGGAGAGCAGCCTGCTGCCTGGCGAAATGCTTCAACTGCACGTGAGCGCGGCCGCGGGCACTCGCTATCGGGTCATGGTGTACCGGCTCGGCTGGTACCAGGGGAGCGGCGCGCGTTCGATCGGTTGCGTCTCGTCGTGTGCTTCCGAACGAGAAGGCAATAAGTATCCGGTGCCCGCTCCCGAATCGAGCAGCGGGTTTCTCGATGCGGGTTGGCCTGTCACCGACTCGTTCCAAATCCCAGCGACCGCCGTGTCCGGGTACTACCTGGCCGAGGCCGTGGCCACCACGGGTCCGAGCTCAGGGCGGATGCGCTACTACCCCTTCGTCGTCCGTGCTCCCGCAGGCCTGGCGCCGTCACGCATCCTCGTCCAGATCGGGCTCAATACCTCAGAGGCGTACAACCAGTGGGGTGGCAAGAGCCTATATGCGTTCAACAGCACCGGCGAAGTGCCCGCAGTGAAGGTTTCCCTCAATCGGCCGTACCAGGAAGAGGGCTCTGGCAGCCAGGCAATGGATCCTTATCAGCTCATCCGCTTCATCGAGCGGGCCGGTTACGACGTGAGCTACGCGAGCGACATGGACACGGACGCCGAACCTGAAGGGCTGCTGAAGCACAAGTTGGTGATCGTCGCCGGTCACGACGAGTATTGGACGAAGGGCGCTTACAACGCTTTCGAAGCGGCCCGCAACGCGGGGGTAGACCTGGCGATCTTCGGGGCGGACGCCGCTGACTGGCAGAGCCGCTACGAAGATGCCGATCGCACCATCGTTGAGTATCGGAGCGCGACGGCCGATCCCGAGACTGATCCCACGCTCAAGACTGTCGAATTCAGGAAGCTGGCGGCGCCACGATTCCAATGCGAACTCTTCGGCGTCGAATACCGAGGGGGTTTCGTCAAGTACGTACCAAACCATGAACCGCAGGCCTATACCGCCACGCCGGCAGTGGCCACAAATGCCTGGTTCGCCGGCAGCGGTATCTCCCCCGGCGCTGTCTTCCCAGGGCTCGTCGGCTATGAGTGGGACACGATTATGCCGGGATGCAATGTGCCGCCGGTGATGGATCTGTTCCACTGGGAAGGGGTCGCAAACGCTGACTCCACCGTCTACACGGCCTCGTCTGGCGCGCGCGTGTTTGCCTCGGGGTCACTCGACTTCGCCAGAGGGTTGGACGAATGGCCGTACCACGGCACGGGTGTTGAAAGCGGCGGCCTTCAGCGCTTCGCGGTGACCATGCTGAGCGACCTCAGCGAATCGCCGCCTGCCACACCACAACAGCTGACCCTGCTGCCTCCGTCCCCGCCCGTGTCCCCGCCTTCCCCTGCGCCTCGGCAAATCACGTCGCTTCGCGTATCACCGTCTGCCTTCCGTGCCGCGCGCAGTGGCGCCGCACTTGCTCGCCGCCGGGCGTCGGTCGGGGCGCGCGTCACCTACGTGGATTCGGGTGCTGGGGCGACTACGGTCTCGTTGTACAGGTACGCGCATGTGCGTTGTCGGTCCCGGCGTCATCATCACGGCGCGTGTCTGCTGGCGCATCTGCTTGCGCGCTTCATCCGCCAGGACATCGCTGGCGCCGATGGCTTCAAGCTTACGGGCAGGTTGGGCGGGCGTGCGCTCTCCCCGGGCGGCTACCTCCTGAGTCTCGTCCCTCGATCTGCTGGCACGAGCGCTGGGCGCTCGGCTCGATTCAGGATCGTTCGCTGAAGACTGCGCGAGTGCGCTTGGGGTGGGTGAAGCACCGTGACAGCAGGGACAGGGCCCGGCAAACTGGACCCTTTCTACACGACGGCGCCCTCCCGGTAGGGGGCTACATAAACGTTCGCAACGCCCCACGGATCAACGCCGATAAAGTCGATAGCGCCGACCTTGCGCGACTTTAGCGCCAGGGGGGGTATATAGCTGACATGAACTCTCAACGGCACCGCGACAACCTTCGTTCTCCCCGCGCACCTCGCGCCACCCTGCTCCTCGCCCTGCTCCTTGGCACCCTTGCGCTGCCCGCCTCGGGCGCGCTTGCGGCCGAATCGAAGCCCAGCGTCACCACCTCCGGCGCCTCCAACGCGACCTACTCCTCGGTCATCCTCTACGGCTACGTCAACCCGCGCGGCCTTGCCACCGGCTACGTCTTCCAGTACGGCACTACAAGCGGCTACGGTGGCCAGACGGCGCTCGCCCCCGCAGGCAATGGAACCATCTCGATCAAGCTCACCCAGAGCGTCACCGGCCTGCAGCCCAACACGACCTACCACTACCGGATCGTGGCGGTCAACTCCGCCGGCACAACTGACGGCGGCGATCGCAGCTTCAAAACGGCCAGCGTGCCGCTGTCGGTTCAGATCGCCGGCGTGCCTAACCCGGTCATCTTCGGCAACCCGTTCGTGGTCGAGGGCAACCTCTCGGGGACCGGCGCCGCCAACCACGAGGTCGCGCTCCAGGCGAATCCCTACCCCTATGTGAGCGGCTTCAAAGACGTAGGCAACCCCGAGGTCACCAACTCGACCGGAGGCTTCTCCTTCCCCTACGTGGGCCTGCTCGAAAACGCCCAGCTGCGCGTCGTGACCGTCGGCAAGCCCGAAGTGATCAGTCCCGTGATCACGGAGGGTGTGGCCGTGCGTGTGACCTTCCACTCGCGCCGTGCTCATCGACGCGGCTACACCTACCTCTACGGCACGGTCGAACCGGCCGAGGTCGGCGCGCTCGTCGGCTTCCAGCTGCTGCAGCCCGGCAACTCGGTCAACGAGGGAGGCACCGTCGTGAAAGCTGTGACCCCCACCGAATCGAGCTTTGGGCGCACCGTGCGCGTACGCCATCCAGGCGTCTATCGCGCGCTCGTCAAGATCTCCGACGCCGCGCACGTCTACAGCTACAGCGACCCCATTTTCATTCGCTGACGGCCTGATCTTTGTTGATCGCAACCAATAAAGGCCGATAGGCGCTCCGACGCGAATTCCCTGATGTCGGAAAGACACACTGCCGTTCGTAATAGGGGTATGCGCACAAAGCTCCGCCCCCGGAGATACGTGGCCCGACACTGGATCTTGCTTCTCAGGCCCGTGCTCCGCTTCAGCATCACACGCGACGCCTATGTCCTGCGCGGCATTGGCAACTCGTTCGGTCCGGTGCTGCGCCCCGATCGCTGACGCCGCTCCCGCCACGAGCATGACGGCACCGACCGCCGTCGTGCTCAGGCCGCCTGGTCAAGGCTCCCGCTCGACGGGCAGCGGATTCCCCGCCTCGCGGCTTGATCGACACCTCCGTGGTGATCGATCTCGCGCGGCTCAGCGCCGATGATCTTCCCATTGAGATTGCCGTATCCGCGCTCACCATGGCCGAGTTGGCGACCGGTCCGCAGGCCGCTACCAATCCGGAGGAGCGGGCTCGTCGCATCGGGCTTCTCCAGCATGCCGAGGCGACATTCGAGCAACTCCCATTTGACGCTGAGGCAGCTCGCGTCTATGGACGTATCTATGCGGCTGTGATTGCCGCTGGTCGCAAGGCACGGGGCCGCCGAGCCATCGATCTGCTGATTGCCGCTACTGCACTTTCTGAAGAGCTACCCCTCTACACGCATAATCTCAGCGACTTCACCGGTCTCGAGAGCCTCCCTGACATCGTCGCCGTGCCACCTCCCCAACCCGGATGAGCCGGTTTGCTCTACCGTTGAACACGTGGCCAGACGGGGTCGCATCGTCGCATTCGCAGTTGCTGCCGCGCTCGTCGTGGCGGGCGGTGTCTGCGCCGCGCTGGTCGAAGGTCTGACGGGGGAAGTCCTCACGATCGTCCTCATGTCGCTTGGCCTCGCCGGCGGCCTGCTGTTGATCTTCCTGGACATCGGACTCGGCGAGGAACGCGACCTTGCCCGCGAAGCGGCAAGCCGGCGCAAACGCGAACTGCGCCGCCTCGACGTGCTGCGCCGGCCGCGGCTGCGCCAACGCCCACGACGCCCGAGCTGACCGCCGGGCCTGCTGGCGTCGCTGTCATGCTGGCAGGGTGGACGCTGACGTTCCCATCCACGTAGGCGACGTTCGCAGCGAACGCTGGGAGGTCGGCGAGATCGCTGCGAGCCGCCGTCGCCTCGGTATAGCCTGTGGCGCTCGGCGTCTCGGTGTCGCTCTGATCGACGTCGATCCCGGCATGCGCGCCACTCCGCCGCACAGCCATGCCGACGAGGACGAGGCGTTCCTCGTGCTGGCGGGCAGCGGTCTGAGCTACCAGACCTCCGGCTCCAAGGATGTGCGCACCTATGCGATCGGGGTCGACGACCTGTTGTGGCATCCATCGGGCGGCGACGCCCATACGCTAATCGCGGGCGAGCACGGTCTGAGCATGCTCGTCGTCGCAGAGGGATCGCGCACCCACATCACCTACCTGCCGCGCACCCGCCAGTTCTGGCTCGGTCCGCGCTGGACGCCCGCCGACACGCGCAACCCCTTTGCCGCCGATGCCGAGCTCGGTCCGCTCGAGCTCCCCGAGCCGACAACCGAGCGTCCGTCCACCATCCGCAACCTGGCCGAGCTGCCGCTGAACAGCGGACGCGAGGGCCGCATCGCCTATGCCACGCGAGGCCTGTATGACATGGGCGCCCGGGAGCTGGCGCTGGCCCAGGACGAGATGCCCCCGCACACTCACAACACCGAGCTTCACTACCACTCCACACGCGAGGAGGCCTGGTTCGTGCGCGGAGGTAGCGGCGTGGCGCGCGTCGGCGAGCAGGCCCATCCGCTGCGCGCCGGCTCCTTCTGGCTGTGTCCAGAGAACGTCCCCGTGGGCCACCGCGTGGAGGTGGGCGAGGAGGGCATGACGCTCGTCACCATGGGTGACCTGATCCCCGGCGACGTCTGCGTGTATCCCGAGAAGCGAACCTTCAGGCCCGCCCGTGGGGTGGAGATCCCCTACTGACGCTGCCCGCCCGTAAGGTTGCATGCGTGATCGACCTCCATTGCCACCTGCTCCCCGGCATCGACGACGGCCCCGACACGATCGAGGACTCACTCGCGCTCGCTCGCGCCGCCAGTGCGGCCGGCACGCACACCATGGTCGCCACGCCGCACGTCAACCGGCACTATCCCAACGGGCCCGAGACCATCGCCCGGCTCGTCGCCGAGGTCAACTCGTGTCTGGCCGGCGAGGAGATCGCGATCGACGTGCGTGCGGGCGCCGAGATTGCCCTGCTGAGCGCCGTCGAGATGGACACCGAGCAGCTCCGTCGACTGACCCTGGGCGGCGGTCCCTGGCTGCTGGTCGAGCCGCCGTTCACGCCGGCCGCCACAGGACTCGACGCGATGATGCTGGATGTCGCCCGCCACGGCTTTCAGATCGTGATCGCCCACCCCGAGCGCTGCCCCGCTTTCCATCGCGACCGCGCCGTGCTCGAGTCGCTCGTGCGCGCCGGGATGCTGACCTCGATCACCGCCGGCTCGCTCGTGGGGCGCTTCGGCAGCCAGGCCCGTCGCTTCGCTCTCGGCTTGATTCGCGACGGGCTCGTGCACAACGTCGCCTCCGACGCCCACGACCCCTTCCACCGCGCACCGGGGATGGCCGCCGAGCTGCACAGCTCGGGGATGGACTCGCTGGCCGACTGGTTCACCTCACAGGTCCCCGCTGCGGTACTCGCCGGCGGCGTGGTTCCGCCTCGCCCAGGCGTGGCCGTCGAGGCGCAGCGACCGCGGCGCCTGTGGCCGTGGCAGCGCAGCTGAGCAGGCTCGTGGCGCCGACAGGGCGCGCAAGAACAGCCCGCCACGACGCGTTTGAGTTCTGTGGAGTGGTGTCCCCGCAGCCGTCACGTGGGAGGGTCGCGAGGTGGCCGTTGAGACGCTGGCGTCCGGCGCGCAGCTGGAACTCGCGGAGGCTCGCCGACGCCATTGGATCGAGGTCGTGGGCTGGGCCGGCGTTGCCGCCCTCGTTCCCGCCGTTCTCATATACCTGTCGTTCAACGCCGGTGGCTACTTCCCCAGCGCAAACGGGTTCGTGGCCATCCTGCTCGCACAGGCGCTTGTGCTGCGCACCTGCCTTTCCCCCCGTCCCTTCGAGGGCTTCAGCCGAGCGCTGGCCGTCCCACTGGTGGCTCTCGCCCTGTATGCGGCCTGGCAGCTGACCTCGGCGCTGTGGTCGCACGCCACAGCGCGCACGCTCGACAGCTACGACCGCACGCTGCTCTACCTCCTCGCTCTCACCTTCTTCGGCTCCCTGCGCTACACCCGCCAGCGCATCAACTGGATGGTGCGCGCGCTGGTGGCCGCGCTCGTGGCTGTCTGCCTGATCGGTCTCGTCTCACGCGTCCTCCCGCACCTCTGGCCCACAGCCAGCAGCTTCTACGACGAACGCCTCAACTATCCCCTGACCTACTGGAACGCCGAGGGCATGCTGGCGGCGATCGCCCTGATCCTCGTGTTCCACCTGAGCGCCGAGGGCAGCGAGCACTGGAGCGTGCGCATCCTCGCCGCCGTGGTCCTGCCCGGCGTGGCGGCAACGCTGCTGTTGACCTTCTCGCGAGGAGCTCTCGCTGTCACCGCGGTTGGCCTGCTCGCCTACTGCCTGCTGACGCGCCTGCACACGCTTCCGGGGGCCCTGGCGGCGGTGGTGGTCCCGACTGCCGTGGCTGTGCGCTCGGCCTGGGATGCCACGCTGCTGGCCACCACCAAGGCGACAGGCCCGGCGGCAGTGGTCCAGGGCCGCCACGTGGCCCTGGTCGTGGGCCTGTGCATGCTCGCCGCCGGCGTGCTCCGGGGTGCAACCCTGCTGCTCGACGCGCGCATGGCAACGCTGCCCGTCGTGCGCGAGCCGCCGCCACGCAACGTGCGAAAGGCGATCGCCGCTGGGCTCGGCGCGACGGTGTTGGTTCTCGCGTTGGCGCTCGGCGGCTGGGGCTTTGCCCATCGCCAATACGAGAAGTTCGTCCACGCCAACAAGGGAGCCCACACCACCCAGACGCGCGACCGGCTCTCCGATGTGACCAACAACGGGCGCTTGTCGCTGTGGAAGGCGGCGCTCGACATCTACGACACGCAGAAGCTGCACGGCACAGGTGCCGCCACCTATCAGCTGCAATATCCCCGCTACCGCAGCGAATCGTTGTATGTGGCCGACGCGCACTCCCTGTATCTGCAGAGCCTCGCCGAGCTGGGCCTCGTCGGCTTCGTGCTGATACTCCTGGTCGTCCTCGGCATCCTCGTGGGGCTGGCCACGCGCATCAGGGGGCCCGATCGCCCGCTGTATGCGGCGCTCCTCGCCGTGACGCTCGCCTGGGCCATCCACCAGGCCTTCGACTGGGACTGGCAGATGCCGGCGGTCACCCTTGGCGTGTTCATCCTGGCCGCCGTGGCGCTTGCTCGACGCAATGACGCCCGTCTGGGGATGCGTGGGCTGCCCGGAGGCAGGACCTTCGTGGCCCTCGGCTGGCTGGTGCTGGCAATCGCACCACTGCTGGTGGGCATCTCTTACGCCCGTCTGCATTCGAGCGCCCAGGACCTCAAACGCGGGGATTGCGTGGGTGCCAAGCGCGAGGCGCTCTCCTCGCTCTCGCTCTCGGCCAAGCGCCCCCAGGCCTATGTGATCGTGGGGGTGTGTGATCTCGAGCAGGGCTTTGCCCAGGCGGCCGTGCCGGCGATGGCGCAGGCGGCGAGCCTCGAGCCGCAAAGCTGGGAAGACCAGTTCTGGCTCGGCGTGGCCAGGGCCGGCGCCGGCCTCAACCCCCACACGGCGATCGCGCAGGCGATAGCGCGCGACCCGCGCGAGGCGGGCCTGCGCACCGCCGCCAGGCGACTGGGTTCGGCCAACCCCCGCCAATGGGAAGCAGCGGCGACGCGACTGCGCATCGAAGCGCTGATTTCCGGCAAGTTCGCCATCACCAGCCTATGAGCCGGTTTCGGACTCCTCGAATGAATTCGTGCCGGGCGCGTCGGAAAAGGCGCTCCCCAAACGTATATGGGTGCAGAGGCGGGATCCACAACTCCCGGCCGACCGCAAACAAGGATGTAAGGAGACCGAGATGAGGCGTAAGAACGACGCACAGCGCGAAGTGGAGGGCGTCGCTCAGCGCCTGCGCAATGAGCGCCCAGAGGCGAGCCCTCTGGAGCTCGATCGAATCAAGACTTCGGCCATGTCGCGCATGCGCAGCGCCTCTGGCGGCCGTGTGGGCGCCAGGCGTCTTGCCGTCGCCGGCCTAACAGTCGGACTGCTCGCGGCGACCACCGGCAGCGTCCTCGCCGGTAGCGGCTCTGGGGGATCGGCGAGCAACGCTGCCGTGGCCCAGTACGGCAACAACTGCGATGTGAACAACAACGGCGGCGGCAACGGGAATGGAAACGGCAACGGCAACGGCAACGGGAACGGCAACGGTGGCCACGGCTACGCCACAGCGAGCTGGGGCGATGGGGGCGGTGGCTCCGGCGGTGGCCAGGACGGCAATGGCAATGGCAATGGCAATGGCAACGGAAGCGGAAACGGCAACGGAAGCGGCAACAACAACAACAACTACAACTGCAACGAAAACAGCTTCAACACCACGAACATCACCAACAACTACGAAGGCACTACGAGCGTAACCAACTACTACACGGTCGTCAGCGGCACCCCCGCACCTCCCTCCAGCGGTGTGCTCGCGTCTAAAACGACAAAGAAAGCCACCACCAGCTCACGGCGCATTCGGATTCACGTGAAAGTCCCGCACGGCGCCAAAGTGGCACGGGTCACCGTGAGGATCAACGGCAAGCGACTGAAGACGATCCGGGGCAAAAAGGCCTCGGCCAACGTCGAGCTGGTCAACCTGCCCTGCTCCACCGGCGCGACGACGGTCCAGGTGTCGATCACGCTGGCCAACGGCAAGACGGTCACCGCCACCCACAGCTACCACCTCTGCGCGGCTTGACCGAAGGGGAGCTCACGTAAACGGCTCTGCAAACGCAGCAAGACGCGACGCCCCGGGATGCGAGACAAGCCTCCCGGGGCGTCGCGGTCGTATTCAACGAGCGCACATACGGAGATCGATGGCCCACGAACTAACACCCGCCCCCTCTGGCCGCCTCGCCTCACGTACGCGGGTGCGCAACCTCCCGGCCTACTCCGCGGGGCTTGGCCCGCGCATGCGCCCCGACACCTTCGAGCGGCTGTTCGAGGAGCACGCCGAGCGCTTGTTCTCCTTCCTCGCCTACCGCACCGGCAACCGCACCCTCGCTGAGGACCTGCTGTCGGAGACATTCGAGCGTGTGCTGCGCTCACGCCAGCGCTTCGATCCGCGCCGCGGAAGCGAGCGCCGCTGGCTCTACACGATCGCCCTCAACCTGCTCCGTGACCACGCGCGTCGCCAGACCCACGAGGAGCGTGTCTTGCGTACGGTTGGCGCGGGCAGCTCATGGGAGGACGGAGATGCGGGGATCGCCGCGGTTGAGCATCGCGACGAGCTCCAGCGCGCGCTGGCCACCCTCGGCGAGGACGAGCGCGAGGCGCTGGCGCTGCGCTTCGGCGCCGATCTCAAGCTGCGCGATGTCGCTCGCATCCTTGGCGATGGCGAGAGCGCCGTCGAGGGGCGCATCTACCGCGCCCTACGCAAGCTGCGCGCAGAGCTCGACTGATTGCCCGGGCGGGCGGGATTGCCCTACGGCGTTCCCGTGCAGCAGCCGCGGACGTAGAGCAGCGTGCCGCGCTTGGCGCCCTGGGGTAGGCCGCTGGCTCGGAGCGAGCGATTCCCGTAGACGGTGGCGTGGTAGTCGATGCTCGGCGGCGCGGGGTAGCGCACAACGCAGCTCCAGGGGTTGCCCAGGGCGAGGTCGCTGCCGGGCGAGCAGTGCGCCGCTCGGGCGCGCCCGCCGTGTCCGGGGCGGGGGTCGCTCGTGCTCAGCAGTAGCCGCTCGACGGCCGCCGCGTCGACTGGCGCGAGGGCCTGCTGTTGGTCGGCCAGTTGGGTGTTGCCTTCGCGTCCCTTCAGGGCGATCGCAGTGCCGGCGAGACCGACCAAGAGGATCGCAGCAACGATCAGAGCGGGGCGCCTCATGAACACTCGATTCCCATCGTTCTCAAGGATAAGGAAAGCCCCTTGACATTTCACACTCAACAGTATTTAGTGGATGAGTCGCTTATTCCAAATATTAGTGTATAAGCGCGAAATAGGGGAATGAGGATGGGTTGAGATTAAGAGAGTCTGGAGTTTGTTGTTGACACATTCACACGGGTTGAGTTGCCTATCCGGGTGGACAATAAATGTAATACCAATTTTATGACGACTGCTACTGGGGGAAGTACCAATCTGGCGAGCGCTGCGCGTACTTCGCGCCTGCGGTCCACGACGCTCGAGCTCGAGGCTTTCAGAGCGTTCCCCTACGGATTGCTTCTGCTCGACCGCCGTGGGGGCGTGCTCTGCAGCAACCAGGAGGCGGAGCGCCTGATTGACGACAGCGGGATCGAGGCGACCGAGCTCAGCTGCTGCGCCCTGTTCGGCTGTCGGCGGTCCGGATCGGTGCTGGCGGACTCGTGCCTGGTGGAGCTGGCGCTCTCCCACGAGGGCACGCTGCCGGAGATGCGAGTGGAGATTGCTGCACCTGACGGTCCGCGGGCGATGTGGCTCGCGGCGGGCGCCATCGGCAGTGCTCGCGAGGGCGCCGAGCGAATCGCGGTGCAGTTGCGCCCGGGCCGCACCGGAGATCGCCGTCAGCGCACCGACCCTCACTGGATGACCGGCCCGCACCTGCGCATCTCCACGCTCGGCAAGACCGTCGTGGAATCGCCCGAGGGCCCGATCGGGGGACCGTGGCTCGAGCAGCGAGCGGGACAGGTCCTCAAGTTCCTCGTGGCAGCACGTCATCGCTCGGTGGCCGTGGATGAGATCGGCGAGAGCGTGTGGCCTGGGGCGGACTACGCGATTGGGGCGAGCGTTCGCTACTACATCCATGCGCTGCGCCGCAAGCTCGAGCCTGACCGCGGCGCCCGTGCGCCCTCCGCCTTCATCGCCGCTGGCTGCGCCAGCTATCGGCTGAACCTCGACCAGGTCGAGGTCGACGCGGACGAGTTCGAGAGGTGCGTGACCGCTGGGATTGCGCTTGCCGAGGTCGACCCGAAGGGTGCCGCAAGCGAGATCGAGCGAGGCCTGGCTCTCTACCGCGGCGACTTCCTCGCTGATGTCCCCTACGCCGAGTGGGCGCTTGCCGAGCGGCGCCACCTGCACGAGCTGGCCTGCGCGGGGCTCTCACGCCTGGCGGACATCCGCATGGAGATGAGCCACCTCGACAGTGTGGCGCGTTCGCTGGAGCGGCTGGCCACGCTTCAGCCCTACGACGAAGACGTGCATCGCCGTCTGATGGAACTTGACATCGTCCGCGGGCGTCGAAGCGACGCTGTGAGGCGCTACGCCTCGCTGCGCTCGCGACTTCGACGCACCTTCGGCCATGATCCCGACTTCACCCCAGCCGACCTCGCCCGGCCGAGGCCGCAGCTGCCCGAGAGCCCGCGCGTGGCATAACCAGCCTTTTTTGGTCCCTGCACGAGCCGCTTGGGCGCGAGCGTTCATCGCCGCTGTCCGTTAGATAGAAGTATGGCCTGCTTCGAGAGGGAACGGACATGAGCGGTGCTCCGACCGGGGGACCCCACGGTGCACCTGCGCAGCGGGCGCTCAGCCTCTCACTGGACGGATTCGCATGGGAGGCGGTGGAGCAGGAAAGCGCCCGAATGGGTGTGAGCGTCGAGGAGCTCGTGTCCTACGCCGTGCTCTACTACCTCGCCGATCACGACAGCGGACGGCTCGCCCGTCGGATCGTGCCGAGCTCGCAGCGAGACTCGCCGCTACCTCCCGACGCCGGCTGAGCCCTGCAGGCTAGAGCGCGAGCTCGGACGTGGTCCTGCTGTGGCGCAGCGTGGACGGCATCGCACCGCGATCGGTGAGGCTTGCCTTCAGCGCCCGTCGCCCGCGGTGGTGCAGTCCGTGCACCGAGCCCTCCGAGCGTCCCGTGTGCTGCGCGATCTCAACAGGGGAGAGGCCGGCGAAGTGACGCAGCACGAGCACTTCGCGCTGGTCGTGCGGGAGGGTGGCAAGCGCCTCCCTGAGGTCATCCATGCGTTCGGGTCCGATCCGGTCCTGGCCTTGGTCGCTCGCCCTGACCTCCTCGACGGGAATTGCGCGCTGACGACGCATGTGATCCACGGCCACGTTGCGCGAGACGCGGAGCATCCACGCGAAGAAGGGAACCTCTCGCTCCTCGTACTTGCCGATCACGCGGATCAGCTTGGCGAAGACCTGCTGGGTGATGTCTTCGGCCTCATGCTGGTCGTGGACGATGCTGCGCACGTAGCCGCAGACGTTGTCGGCGTAGCGGGCATACAAGAACCCGATTGCATTGCGGTCGCCCCCCTGCGCCTGCTTGATGGCTCTCGAGACGAGCCTCGTCTGGTCCAGCTCAGCCCGGCCGGCTGCTCCGTGTAGGTGGCTTTGACCGCTCTCGTTCTTCCCCATGTCCCCTCCGTGGTCCGGTGATTCCGACGGTGGGCGAAGCAAAGCGGGCGGCTGTTGCAGGGCTATTTGCGTGGAGATTTAATTCCTGTTAGAAGGCCGCAATCTACGGGGATTCGGGCGCCTGACGACACCATTCGACTCCCTGAAAAGAGTGCGCACGATGCGGGGAGCGATTCCTCCGAATATCGTCCACTGGGTGAGCCTGGAGCGACCTCGTGTACGACTGCGCCAAGCGGTGCTCGTGGCGCCCGCGCTCGCGCTGCTGCCGGCGGAGTGCGGGTGGTCCGGCAGATCGATCTGCCAGACATCTCCGGTACGCATTTGCACCCAGCGGACATGCGCGGCGCGATCGTCTCGCTCGACCGTTCCATCCCCTACGGCGCCTGGCGCTGGGGCGGGGAGCAGTGGACAGGGCGGATCGGGAGCCCTGGTCCGGGAGCGCTCACGGATCGCACTCGAGCTTCCCGAGGCGCTTCCCAGTGGAGACGAGACGCTCGAGCTGTGCGGTGTGCGGCTGCGGCGGGTAGTCGCGGCATGAGCATGCAATCGATCGAGTTGATGGCGGCCTTTGGGCTCGATCTCGAACGCAGCCCTTCTCATAGTCGACGCCGCTATGTGCTGCTGGACGTCTTCACGGATACGCCTCTGCAGGGCAATCAGCTGGCGGTGTTCACAGATGCTCGTGGGCTCTCCGGCGAGGACATGCAGAGCCTGGCTCGTGAGCTGAAGCTGTCCGAGAGCGTGTTCTTGCTCCCACCTCGAGCGGACGGAGACCTGGCCATCCGGATCTTCACGCCCGCCGCTGAGCTACCGTTCGCCGGGCATCCCACGCTGGGCGCGGCGGCCGTAGTGGGTACGGCTCTGCAGCGAGACGAGGTAACCCTGGAGACGGGCGCCGGGGCGGTGACAGTAAGGCTGCGACTCGAGGATGGGATCGTGGCCTCGGGCTGGATGAGCCAGCCGATCCCCACATGGGAGCCCTGCGCGAGCGAAGGCGAGCTGATGGCAGCGCTCGGCGTGAACGGCTCGGGGCTGCCGGTAGTGGTCTATGGCATCGGTCCACGCCATCTGCTCATCGAATTGGAGAGCCTTCAGGCGGTTGCCGAGCTGCGCCCTGACGTCGGTGCGTTGGTCCGGTGGGGTGAAACGTGTGTCAGCTGCTTCGCCGGCTCGGGGCGGCATTGGAAGACGCGGATGTTCGCTCCCGCCCTGGGCGTGCCGGAGGATCCGGCCACCGGCTCTGCTGCAGGGCCACTGGCTGTTCACCTCGCCCGGCACGGGCGTATCGGCTTTGGCGATGAGATCGAGATCAGCCAGGGTGCCGAGATCGAACGGCCTTCGCTGCTGTATGCATTTGCCGAGGGAACGGCCGAGCAGATCGAAAGCGTGCACGTGGGTGGGTCGGTGGTGATAGTCGCCCAGGGGGAGTTCTTGCTGGCGAGCGAGTAGAGCGCGGTTTGCGCGGCGAGCAGTTTCGCCCGTTTTCTTGGGACTGACGAGTGCTGCCAATGACGCTCGCGGAGGACCAATCGCGTATGGGCGGCTGGGCTCGGCCCAACGCAGTCCCGTCGCGGCCTCCCATGGGATGAACTGCAACCTCTCCACGCCCTCCTCGAACCAGCGCTCCAGCCGGCTTCGACGGCGACCGCGCGGGAGCAGCAGGATGCCGAAACGGATCTCACCGAGGATGACCTGATCGACAGCCAGCTCGGGCTCGTGCCCACTCGCCGAGACCCTCCTCCGGAGCAGGCTCGTCGCCTCCGAGAGGACACTGCCCGTTTCTGGCAGGCTTCTCGCCATGCGCGAGGCCGTTATATGTGAACCACTGAGGACTGCCGTGGGCGGCTTCGGCGGCATGTATCGCGAGGTGCCCGTCACCGTTTTGGCCGCCACGGTGATCGAGGAGCTCGTGCGTCGCACCTCGCTGCCGGCGCACGAGATCGAGGACGTGATCCTCGGCCAGGGCTACCCCAACGGCGAGGCTCCGGCCCTCGGCCGCGTGGCGGCGCTGGAGGCGGGACTGGGCATCGATGTCCCGGGCCAGCAGGTGGACAGGCGCTGCGGGGCTGGCCTGCAGGCGATCGTGACGGGCTGCATGGAGGTACAGACAGGGGCCGCCGAGCTGGTGCTGGCGGGCGGAGCCGAGAGCATGAGCCAGGCCGAGTTCTACGCCACTGGGATGCGCTGGGGTGTGAAGGCGCCGAGCGTCGCCCTCGACGATCGCCTGGCACGGGGGCGGATCACGGCGGGCGGCAGCGCCCACCAGATGCCCGGCGGCATGATCGAAACGGCTGAGAACCTGCGCCGCCAGTATGGGATCGCCCGCGAGGAGCAGGACGAGCTGGCGCTGCGCTCCCACCAGTTGGCGCTGGCGGCACAGGAGGACGGGACGTTCGCCGAGGAGATAGTCCCGATCACGCTCAGCACGCGCAGCGGCGAGCAGACGCTCGACCGCGACGAGCACCCGCGTGTCGACACCTCGCTCGAGCGCCTGGCCAAGCTGCGGGCGATCATGGGCCGCGGCGATCCCGAGGCGACTATCACGGCGGGCAACGCCAGCGGCCAGAACGACGGGGCGGCGGTTTGCATAGTCACCCACCCCGACAAGGCCAGGGAGCTCGGCCTGCAGCCGTTTGCGCGGCTTGTCTCATGGGCGGTGGCGGGTGTTGCCCCCGAGACGATGGGCATCGGCCCGGTGCCCTCCACGCGCAAGGCACTCGAGCACGCTGGGCTGAGCATGGCCGACATGGATCTGATCGAGCTCAACGAGGCGTTTGCGGCGCAGGTGCTGGCTGTGTTGCGCGAGTGGCAGCTGCCCGATGGCCTCGAGCGCGTGAACGTGCACGGCTCGGGCATCTCACTCGGTCACCCCATTGGCGCGACGGGCGGGCGCATCATGACGACGCTGCTGCGCGAGCTGCGCCGTCGCGGTGGGCGCTACGGTCTGGAGACCATGTGCATCGGCGGCGGTCAGGGCATGGCTGCAGTGTTCGAGAACCTCGCGGCCTGATCGCATGGCGCCGCGGGTTTCGGTGCGAGCGGCTACGGGCAGTTGGGGTTGATGAGCGCCGAGCACGAGATCGAGGACGCGTTCGGCTCGGAGCGTCCGTTCTCGGTGGGAGTGGAGGAGGAGCTGTTCCTGGTCGACCCGGTGACAGGTCGCCAGACGAACGCCTCGGCGGCTGTGCAGAAGCGTCTCGGCCCGCTCGAGGGCCAGGTCGAGCGTGAGTTGCACGCTTGCCAGGTCGAGCTGATCACCGACGTGTGCTCGACTGCGGGCGAGGCTGTGGAGACCTTGGGCGGGCTGCGTCGTGCTGTGATCGAGACTGGGGCCGGCCTGATCGGATCGGGCACGCACCCGTCGGCCACGGAGGGGCAGTCGGAGATCACCGACAAGGAGCGCTACGAGCGCATCCGCGATCTGCTCGGCGACGCGGTCGCCACCCCGGTGGCCGGCTTGCACATCCACGTGGGGATGCCCGATGCGGAGACGGCGATCAAGGTCTTCAACGGCATGCGCCACCATCTCCCGCTGCTGCAGGCGCTAGCCGCCAACTCGCCCTTCCGCCACGGCCGCGACACGGGCCTCGCCTCAGCCCGCGAGGTGACGATCCGCGGCTGGCCGCGCTCGGGTGTGCCGCGGGCGATGCGCGACTACGAGGACTTCCAAGCGATGACGCAGTTGCTGGCAAAGGCAGCCGATGTGCCGGACTACACGTGGTTCTGGTGGAAGATGCGTCCCCACCCACGCCTGGGCACGGTTGAGATCAGGGCGCTCGATGTTCAATGCACGCTGGAGGATCTCGCGGGGCTGGTGGCGCTCGTGCACTGTCTGGCTCGCCACGAGGCCGAGGCCGCGCCGGTGGCCAACTCGGCCACTCCGGCGGAGGTGCTCGAGGAGGGAAGCTTCAGAGCGGCGCGTTACGGCGTGCGCGCCAATCTGCCCGACGCCGACGGTCGGCTGCGTCCTGTGAGCGAGCTGCTCGACGCGGCGCTGGCGGTGGCGCGCGCTCACGCCGGTGAGCTCGGTTGCGAGCAGGAGCTCGGCTCGCTGCCCGCACTGCTGGCGCGTGGCGGCGGAGCGGGACGCCAGCGGGCGGCCTATGAGATAGCGGGCATGGACGGGCTGCTGCGCGAACTGACACGGCTCACGGGCGCAGGTGCGCCCGAGCCCTCGTCGTCGCCGGCCCTTTGACCCTCAGCCGCTGACGCCGGCGAGCTGAGCCGCCTCGCCGGCCAGGGCGCGGTGGAGGTGACGATGTGCGAGGCGGATGCGGCCCTTCACCGTTCCCAGTGGGAGCCCGAGCTTGGCCGCGATCTCGGTCTGAGTGAGTTCTGTGTAGTAGGCGAGCTCGACGATCTGGCGCTGCTTGGTAGGGATGGTGCTCAGCAGGCGGCGCATGTTGCGCGAGCTCTCGCGCTGGGCGGCCTGGACGTCGGTTCGCTCGGGTGCTCGTAGCTGCATTGCCGCTTCGAGCGAGACATGGGTGCGTTGGGAGCGCACGCGACGGAGGTGGTCGATCGCACGGCTGCGCACGAGCAGCAGCAGCCATGCCTTCGGGTTGGAGCGCTCGGGATCGAATCCAGCGGCTCCACGCCACAGGCTGAGGAAGGCCTCCTGGGTGACTTCCTCAGCGGCGGCCGGCTGGCGCATCACCCGCATGGCCGCGCGCAGAGCAAGGGCGTGGTGGCGACGGTGGATCTCCTCGAAGGCTGTCAGCTCGCCGCCTGCAGCCCGATCCATGAGCTGATGGTCGGTGGCATTTGGGAGAGACAGGGGCATGAGAAAACAGTGTACAGGTTTTGTATAGGTTTTGATGAGGATCTGTTCATCCGCTACTGTCGAGCGATGCTTGAGCGGCCACGAATCCGCATTGGTGAGCTGAGCCGACGGGTGGGAGTCAGCCCCGAGCTCCTGCGCGCATGGGAGACGCGCTATAGCCTGCTGAGTCCCGAGCGCACCACCGGTGGCCTGCGCCTCTTCTCAGAGGAGGATGTCCGACGTGTGCAGAGCATGTGCGCTCACATCGCTGCCGGGATCCCCGCCTCGGAGGCCGCGCGCCTGGCCAACGTCAACGAGCGCGCTGGTCGAGCTGGAGACGAGCATGCCGCGGAAGAGATCGAGGAGCAGCTCGGGCGCGCGGTGCTGGCGCTCGACGACGGCCTCGCACAGTCCGCCCTCGATCGGCTGTTCGCGGCACTGCCCCTGCAGAGAGCGCTGGCCGAGGTGATCCTCCCGTTCCTGGGTCGGGTGGGGGAGAGCTGGGCTGCGTCGCGGATGAGCGTGGCTCAGGAGCACTTCGCCAGCAACGTGATCGGTGCGCGTCTGCGCGGGCTGACGAGCGGGTGGGGAGTCGGTGTGGGTCCGCGGGCGATCCTTGCCTGCCCTTCAGGGGAGCGCCACGACCTCGGTCTGCTGTGCTTTGGGCTCGCGCTGCATGAGCACGGCTGGCGGATCACCTACCTTGGCGCCGATACGCCGTTGGGGGATGTGGCGGCGAGTCTCGATGAGCTCGCGCCGACGATCGTGGTGCTGTGCGCGACCTCACCAGAGCCGCTGCGGAACGCCCGTGAGGAGATTGCAGCGCTGCGAAGCGGCACGCGGGTTGCCGCGGGTGGCGCCGGCGCAACGTGGGCGCTGGCAGAGGAGCTGGACGTCGAGTATTTGGGGGGCGACCCCATAGCGGAGGCAGGTACGCTGAGACCGTGAGCGGCGATTGCGGGGCGCTCACTACGTGGACCTCACCGGTGAGATGCCGTTCGTGCGCTCGATCATCGAGGAGCTCGGGGGCGCGGCGCTGACGGAGGGTGTGAAGGTGGTGCAGGTTTGCGGCTTCGAGTCGCTACCGCCCGACCTGCTTGTAGCGCTTGTCATTGCGCCGATGGCGCCCGGACCGTTCATCAACCCGGCCGTCATACACCGCGCGGCGACGCTGCTGGCCGCCGAGCAGGGGCGTCCGCCAGAGCCATTTGGCTACCGCGAGGGGATGGCGTTGGGCGGCTCTGCGGCCACGCTCCCTGGACGGTGGGCGATAGCCGGCGCGCTGTCGGCAACCCAGCTCGGGCTGCGTGGCGTGACGCGGGCGCGGACGAGGGTTCGCCGACCGCTTGCGCAGGCGATGGCTCGTATCGGTCCCTCCTCAGGCTTTGGTCCGAGTGGCGAGCGTCTGGAGGGATGGCGCTGGCGACTCGTATGGCGGTGCGACCCCCCATCCCCATCGCGGCACCGGTGCATGGGCGGGGGTCTGCGCACCGGGCTGAGAGTTATGCACCGCCAGGCGCGTGCCCCACTCGGCATAGCCCATGATCGCGGCGCGAAACTCAGGATCGGCTGGAAGGCCGGCGTCGTCGGCCGCGCGGCTGAGCAGGGTCACGAACGCCAGACGCTCCTCGGCCGTAATCGCAAGGTCACGGTGGCGGGCGAGCATGTGCTCATAGCCGCCGCGCCGCTCGGTGTAGGCGGAGGGCCCGCCCATTACCTCAACCCACCAGTCGGTTACATGCTCACGGTGCTCATCGCTCACCCGTCCGCCGAACATGGCAGCGATCTCCGGAGCCTCCCTTTCAACCAGGTCATAGAACCGGTTCAGCCAGCGCGCGAACGCCTCCCGACCTCCGGCCCATTCACAGATCGTGGGAGTCTCCCCTGCCATCGTCCCGACGCTATCGGATCAGCTGGCGGTGGAGTACAGTCCACGGAAATTGCTGGGCAAAACACCGCGCAGACCGCGCGAAGGGGGATGGAATGGCACTCGGGTTCTACATCACTGCCAAGGGCTTTACGCAGGAGCGCTACGACACGACGCTCGTCCAGCTCGAGGAAGCGGGTGTGGGAGCCCCCGACGGTCGTATCTCCCACGTCGCCCTCGAGACGGATGGCGAGATACAGGTCTTTGATGTTTGGGAGTCGCAGGAGGCATTCGACGCTTTCGGAG
Organism: Solirubrobacteraceae bacterium; assembly: GCA_036264155.1. Taxonomy (GTDB): domain Bacteria; phylum Actinomycetota; class Thermoleophilia; order Solirubrobacterales; family Solirubrobacteraceae; genus Palsa-744. The sequence continues at coordinate 35,511 of DATARM010000101.1, read as the reverse complement.
TAACTCTCTTGCCGATCCTCGCGGCAGCGGGCGTCGAGATGAACCAGCCGATGGTGGCTCGGGTTCACAACGAGATCAAAGGATGATGGTGGCCTCCTGGTGATGAGCTCACTGCCCAGGCGGGCGGTACGCATGGTCCCGATCGCGCGCCTGCTGCTGATCGGTCAGGTGGCGCTGATGGCCGGGCGGCATCTGAGCAGGCTCGACGGTGGCGAGCGTCGTCGCCTCGCTGCGCTTGTGGGTCGCTCGCGCGGGGTTCCCGGGAGGCTCACGGCGGCTGAGCGGCGTGAGCTGGCACGGCTGGTTGCGAGGCTCGAGCCGCGGCTGTTCATGGGGAGGGTCGTGCGGCGCTTCAGCCCGGTGCCGCTGCCAAAGCGGCTGTTGTACGGGCCGCGCGACAGTCCCGCTCGACGCGCACTCACCCGCGGCGGGTGAGCCTGTCTTCTGAGCGCTAGTGCCCCGGGCGCCATTCGGGCGTAAATGCGAGAAAGCGCGGCGAGGCGATCAGACGCTTGATTTCATGCCGCGAGCTCGGGTAGCGGGTGAGGCGAAACGGGCCGCCTTCGCGTTCTCCCTGGTTGTACAGAGCCATGCGCACACGGCGGTGGGTTTCGATGAAGGAGAACAGCTGGCTGACCCAGCTGGGATCATCCCCATTCCACAGCGCCCACTCGCCGAAGGCGAAGGGCTTGCCCGGGTGTTCTGAGTAGAAGCGTTGAAGACCGGAGAAGTTGGGGTAGAGGCTGTAGAAGTCGGTGCCGACCCAATCGACGTAGGCGTCGCCCGGGTAGTAGGCGTTGGGGCTGTTGGCCTGTGTTTCGGGCGAGCCGGCAGTCTGTGGCACCCACAGGAAGGCCACGGGCAGTTGCGGCAGGGCGCTGTTATGAACGCCGCGCACGGGCGGTAGGCCGAGGGCGTGCAGGTGGGCGTCGATCGCGGCGAGCGGCCCGCCGCGGAGAATTAGGACGGTGCGGCGCCACGCTTGGTGGAAGTTGGCCGTCGAGTGCGAGGCGCCGCGTGAGGAGCCGTCGGCGTTGAACGCGCAGTAGGCGTTGTTGGCCTGGTCCATCTCGGGCAGCAGCCGAATGTAGACGGGCTGCTTGCTACGAGCGATTTCTTCGCTCAGGCTCAGGAGGTAGCCGTCGCCCTGGCCTTGGGCGATGCCCAGCGGTGTGATCTGCTCTGGGGCGCCGTAGCCCTGTGCGGTCGAGATGTGGAGCATCAGCCGTGCGTGGTTGGCGCGTGCCTGGCCAAAGGCGGACTGGAACGAGCGACCCCAGGTCACGAACACGCCGTCGACGGCCGGATGCTTTCCCACCTCGCTCGAGAAGGCGCTGTTGGAGCCGCCGGTGAGACCCGTAAAGACAGCGCTTCCAGGCGGGAGCAGCACCTGGGCGCCTGCCTGCCCGGTGCACCATCCGAGGCAGAGGATGAGTGTCAGCGCGCCGAGGAGGCGCAAATAAAGCCGGGAGCTGCGAGTGATGCCTGGTAGGTGGCTCATCAAGCTCCTTCTAGCAACGCGCCGTGCCCCGATCAGTGGCACTAGGCGAAAAGCCCACGCCAGCACAGAGCCATGTCTCCCCTTCTTACACAACCCCTACGCATTCCACCGCTTCGCAATTAGCGTTGGGCCGCAGGATGGGAGTCAGCATCACCCATCCATCAAGGAGGTTTGACCCGATGCGAATATCAAGAATGCTCCAGGCGACCATGGTTGCCGGTGCGCTGGCCACCGGCGGTGCGGCGGCGGGCATTGCGGGAGCCTCGGCGGCGACGACGAGCTCGACGACCACCACGCCGACGCCCACCACGCCGACGACATCGACGCCCTCGACTAGCACCGCTCCAGCGCCGGCGACGCCATCGCAGAAGACGGCCCCCCAGACGGGCTCGGGCACGAAAGCGCCCTGCCCCAACATGGGCAAATCGAGTGGCAGCTCAGGCTCGGCCTACTCAGGTCCGGGTCCTGGCGCGAGCTACCAGTGATCGGACGCGCCGGTTAGCACGCCCGGCAGCACCCTCATCCTCCCACGACGGGTCGCCTGACCTACGGCGGCGGCCCGTCCAAGGAGGGGCGAAGCTCAGCCGCCGAGTGCCGCCTGCTCCTCAACGGTGCGATCGGCTGTGGGGACGGCCTCCAGACGCTCGTCGGGGATCGGCTCCCCGCTCTGGACCGAGATGCCGTACGTCCCGGCTGCGAGCCTTGCCTCGGCGCGCTCGACGGCAGCGAGCTGCTCGGTGAGGTCCTGGGCAAACCCAGAATCGAGCTCCTTCTGGTAGAGCTCCTCGGAGCCACGTTCGCCCGGTTCGCTCTCCTCTGAGCCGGCCTCGTGCCCGCTCTGGCCGAGGGCGGCCATCGCCGTCTCGATCCGTTGACGCTCAGCTGCGAGTAGTTGACGGGCGCGATCGATGTCCATGGCGTGGAGCCTACCGCGACGGGCGTAGCATGGCTCTGACAACGACTTTGAAAGGGACCCATGGCGCTTAGTGACAGGTTCAAGGACATCAAAAGCAAGGCCGAGGATGCGGTGCTGGAGCGCAAAGACCAGATCGAGCAGGCGGTGCAGAAGGCGGGCGACCTGGCCGACCAGCGCACGGGCGGCCAGTACCACGACAAGATCGAGAAGGCCGGCGGCAAGGCGCTCGGCTATGTGGACTCGCTGGGCGATGGCGAGCGGGATGTCCCGGCAAGCGAGGAGCCGCCCCCGGCGGCTTAGCGCAGCCGTTTCCGGAGCGGCTTGTAGATAGGCGGCGGCACCGATTACAGAGGCATCTGTAGTTTGTAACCTGCTGCGCTCCGAGAGCGCCGCCTCCTCGCGAATCGAGGGCGTGAAGATCTCCCACAAGCGACTTGCGCGGGCCGACTTCGGGAAGGCCCTCTCAACGCCCTAGCTACCGGCTGGGCCGCGAGCAAGCTACATCCAGCCCTTGCGCTTGAAGAAGCGCACGAGCACGGCGCAGGTGAGGACCATGCTGCCGATGCCGAGCGCCCAGAAGGTCCACGTGGGAGCTATGGCGGAGTTGACGAGCCAGCCGAAGTTCATGCCGAAGAAGCCCGTGATGAAGGACAGCGGCAGGAAGATCGTGCCGACGATGGTGAGCTGCTTCATGACCTCGTTCTGGCGGTTGGAGACGGTGGAGAGATAGAGGTCGGTGGTGCTGGAGAGCAGGTCACGGTAGGAGTCGATCAGGTCCGAGATTCGGATCAGGTGGTCGTAGACGTCGCGGAAGTAGTCGCGCTCGTCCAGCTGCAGGCCCGGCAGATCGGCGATCTGGTCGATCGAGCGTGCGAACAGGTCGCGTTGAGGCGTGAGCACCTTGCGCATCGAGACGAGCGTGCGCTTCATGGCGAACAACCGCTGCAGCTGCTCGTCGGTCGGCCCCTCGAGCACCGCTGCCTCGAGCTCGTCGATCTCGTCGTCCATCCGTGAGAGGACGGGAAAGAAGCTGTCCGTGAGCGCATCGAACACGCGGTAGAGCAGAAACTGCTCGCTGTGCAGCACCAGACCGTCAAGTCGCTTGCGCTGTTCGTCCAGCCCCACCAGCCGGTCCTTGTGCACGGTGACGAGGTATTTGCCCGAGATGAACATCTGAACCTCGTGCAGGAGCTCGGGTTGGGTCTTGGAGGGCTCGTGGGCGCCGTAGAAGACGAGGAAGATGTAGTCCTGGTAATGGTCGAGCTTGGGCCGCTGGCCGAAGTGCAGGGTGTCCTCGAGGGCGAGCGGGTGAAACCCGAACAGCTCGCGCAGCTCATCGACGTCCTCGGCGCTGGGGGCCGTGAGGTCGAGCCAGAAGAACAGGTCGTCGGCGAGGTGCTTGCTGATCGCGTCACGGTCGATCGCGCTCAGGCACGGTACAGCGCAGGTGAACCCCGAGGAGGCGGCGCGCTCTGGGTGGTGGGCTTCAGCCTTACCAACGGTCATGGCGGGTCCTTCGCCCATGACCTGCCGAGTTCCTGCTCTGGACTACGGCTGGGTGACTGGGGCCGGTAGTGCCACGGCGGGCTGGCTGCGCGCCGTGGCACCCGACTCAGGGTGCTTTAGAGGCTTACGTCAGTAGACGGCGATGATTTTGAACTTCTTCAGGTTCTTCGAGACGGTGTAGGTGAATTCGTGAGTTTCGACTGCGTTGTAATCGGAGTCCCAGCCAGTGGTGAACCCGCCGCTGGTGTTTTCGAACTCGGTCTGGCCTTTGCCGGCGACCATGTGTGCGAGCGTGCCACCGTTGGTCGCTTCACATGTCTCGATGTCCCGACCGCCGGGGTATCGCCTGTTGACGACATGCTTGCCAATGCATTTCACTTCACCGTAGTATTCACTGGCGTTGTAAGTGACTTCAAATGGCGATTCGGTCGTTGTCACGAGTGCCTTCGCGTTGAAGGACGGCCTTGTCGAGCCGCTCGTGGCGGCGGGGACGGCCAGCGCGCTAGGCGCAAACGCCCCCAGCGCGACAACCACCAGCGCTGTAGGCAGCGAGATGCGTTTCATTCCGTGTCCTCTTTCCTTGCCCGGACGGGCGTAGCAAACGAGGCCCCCTCCAGGAGGCTCGCGGGCGACGGTATAGAAAGTCGAGTTAAAAGTCAAATCCCGAGTATCGAACTAAATGGCAATCCACGCATTCAGGGCGCCACTTGTTACCGACCGGTGAAATGGCTCCTGCCTAGGGCAATTACGGGGAGATCTAAACGCTCGGCTGTTCGATCTCCCGGCCTTCGGGTTCGACCCCGCTGCACGGTAGTGTGGCTATGCGAGATATACGTAGTTCTCGGAGATCCGAGGCGGATGCACTTGGTATTCTCCCGGGCCGTGGGGTTGACTCCGAGCTGGATGAGCGGGGCGCGCGGCTACTGTCGACTCCGACCAGGCGGCCAGGGAGATCGGACGCATGCGTGGTGCCGGGACGGGGAGGCGAGCCCCGAGTAGATCCTGGCGCTCACCCGTAGCGGCGCCTGCGGCTTTTGAGCCTGGTTGACGAGGCGGCGATCACGCTAGGATTCCGGCTTCGCGCCGACGTAGCTCAGTTGGTAGAGCACCTCCATGGTAAGGAGGGGGTCCGGGGTTCGAGTCCCCGCGTCGGCTTCGCTGAAAGCTGCTGGGGAGCAGCGGGGCCCACCCTAACGCAGCAGGTAGCACTACTGCTACCCTATCGGGGTGGCGACCATTCCCCAGAAGGAGCTGCGCAACCAGGTCGGCGAGGTGCTGCGTCGCGCCGAGGCCGGCGAGCAGTTCACGATCACCGTCTCGGGACGCCCGGTCGCCGAGCTGGGTCCCGTGCGCGCTCGACAATGGGTGTCGAGTGCCGCGCTCGCCGACCTGTGGGCTACGCCTCCCGACCCCACGCTCGAGGAGGATCTCAGCGCGCTCGGCGGGCAGCTCAGGGATCCTTGGCCCACCTGACAGTGGCTGTTCTGCTCGATACCTCGGTTCTGATTGCGGCTGAGTCGGGGCCTGAAGACGACGCCGCCATCAGCGTCGTCTCGCTGACCGAGCTCCACTTCGGCGTGCTCATCGCCCGCGAGGAGGAAACGCGCGCCCTGCGCACGCGCCGTCTCGGCGCCATTGAGGCGCACTTCGACGCGTTGCCATTCGACGCTGCCGCGGCGCGCGAGTGCGGACGGCTCCACGCCCTCGTCGCGCAACGGGGTGGAGCGCCACGACGACGAGCCATGGCCCTCGCGATCGCCGCCACCGCCAATGTCCACGGAGTCCAGTTGCTGACCTACAACATCAAGGACTTCCAGATCATCGCCGACAAGATCGACCTCCGAGAAGCCTGAACGTACTACTCGTCCCCCGCGTCGCTCCCTTGACGGGGTCGTCCGCTGAGGCTCAGCTGATGCCCTCGAGCAACTGGCCCGGGGATGAGAGTTCGAGTCCGCGCGAGAGGATCACAATCGTCTCCAGCCGCGGGGAGCGCTTGCAGCGCTCGAGCAGGCTGATCTCTGTGCGGTGCAGGTCGCACAGATCCGCCAGCGCCTCCTGCGAGAGGCCCGCTGCGTCCCGGTGGTGGCGCAGGTTGGTCGCGAATTGCGTGCGGACATTCTCCATGGTTCCAACTCTCGCGTTGTGCAGACGAAAGTTCCACAGACAAATGTCGTCTAGTGGACGCATAGGCGTACGCCAACCGAGAGGCTATGAACGGAACTGTATCCTGACGACAACTGTCTGGCAGTTAGGCGTCTGGCAGGGGTCGCGCTGCGCAACCTGCCGCTTGCAACGCGACACCGCTCCACCCGGGTTGTCAGTCCTCGTCGTGCGGCGTGACGGTGGTCACCGGCAGCCCCATCCCGGCCACCTTGCTGGGGAGGTCGAGCTTCAGCCAGCGCGAGACTTTGGGGGAGAGGGTCGAGATGATGATCTCGTCGAAGCCACGCAGGTTGATCGCGTCCTGGACAGCAGCCGAAGGATCTGGGTCGCCGATGATGCCCTCGACCTCGGCGCCCGCGGCCTCCCCCAGGCGCGGCAGAGCGTCGTCGAGCACCTGCTGGGCGTCGCCCGCTCCCTGGTCCTCAGCGTCGACGACCTTGTGCAACCCGTGCGCGGCGTTGGGCACGAGCAGCGCGAACGTGGCGGGCCCGCGCCTGGCGCGCTCTCGCACCGCGTCGAGCAGGGGCTGGGTGGCGGCCGTCTTGTGCGCTACGACCAGGACCCTTGTCGGTTGTGAGGACTCCATGGCGGGAACTCCCTTCTGGCTGCTGGATGTTCGGCACGATCGAGTTGCTCGGTGGTGCTCATCTCACTTGTACCCCAATCCGTCACGGCCATGTTGGCGCTCGGCGGTTAGGCTCAGGGAATGCACGTGAACGTCACGCAGGAGATGGTGGAAGTGCGTCTGGCCTGGTGGGAGAAGCTCCTCGGGCTGCTCAAAGACATCCGGGTTGCGCGCGCGGACATCAGCGACGTGCGCGTGGTCACGGAGCCAATCCGCGAGGCGATGGGAGCGGGGATCAAAGTCGGGCTGCGCCTGCCGTGGCTGCTGTTCGTCGCCCGCACGATCCGCCTCGACCAGGTCTTCGTGGTGCGCAGGGGGGTGCCGGGCATCTCCTTTGCCGTTCACAACCACGGTGCGTTGGAACGCGTGCTGCTCAGCACGCCGCGGGCCGAGGAGCTGGCGCGCGAGCTCGGGGGAGCCTAAGCCGAGCGTTCGGCGTTGCGCAGGCCGCTGAGCGCCCACCCGCTGAACAGCAGGATCAGACCGGCTGCGCAGATGAAGGCCAGGCCGGTGTGGTCGTGCACGCCCGAGATCAGCCCGCGCCCGGCCTCGAGGAAGGCGGTTGCCGGGTTGATGGAGGCCACGCCGTGGATCCAGCCTTTGAGCAAGTGCAGCGGCACGTATACGGGCGCGAGGAAGATGATCAGGAACACGGGGGTCTGCATCAGTGGCCCGGCCTGGATCGAGCGGAAGCGGAAGGCCACGCCGGCGGCCCAGCCGTAGCCGACGAGCACGAGCAGCGCCGCCAGGGCGTAGAGGCCGAAGACGTCAACGCCGTCGCCCGTGATGCGCATGCCGGTGGCGATCGCGACGGCGGTGACGACGCTGAGGGTTATGAAGGCGCGCGAGAGCGCCACGAGGGCATAGCCGAGCACGATCCCTCGCCGGTCCTCGGCCGCGAGCATCAGGCGTCGGGCAAAGCCGCTCTCGAAGTCGAACGCCAGGCTGAAGCCGGTGAACAGCCCGGCGAACATCGAGGACTGGGCCAGCACGAACACGAACTGGAAGGCCGTGTAGCCGGCTGGGAAGCTGAAGCCAGGCACTTTGCCGAGTGCCTGCAGGCCACCGGCGAAGCTCGCAAGGAACACCAGCGGGAACACCAGCGAGGGCACGAACAGGTCGGGCCTGCGCACGTAGGTGTAGAGGCTCCGCCAGGCAATAGTGAGGGCCACCCGCCAGAGGCCGCCGCTGCTCTCGGTGCTCATGTGCGCTGCAGCCTCGTGCGCAGGGCGCCGGCAACGGCGAAGAGAGCCACGATCGTCAGGCCGATGGCCACGGCGAAGCCGCGCCACAGGGCCGTGCCATCCCAGCCGAAGATGAACAGGCTGCGAAAGCCCTCGATCAGATAGGAGATGGGGTTCCAGTTGGCCACCGCGTGAAACCAGCCGTGGCCGAGCAGGTTGCGGGGCAGGTTGCTGGAGGAGAGGAAGATGAACACGAAGAACAGCGGGAACAGGCCCTGTACGGCCTCGCCCGAGCCCGTCTGCAGCGCGGCCGCGCAGCCGAGCGCCCCGAAGGCGACAGCGGTGATCGCTCCGAGCGCGAGCAGCACGAGCGCGCCGCCGAAGCCCGCGTCGAGGTGCGCGCCGACGATCAGGCTCATGAGGATGTAGACCATCGACTGCAGTACGCCGAGCACGCCCACGCCGACGAGCAGGCCGGCGATCAGCGAGACGCGGTGCAGGGGGGTGAGCGCGAGGCGGTTGAAGAAGCCGCTCTCGATGTCCTCTGCGAGGTTGGTGCCCGTGTTGATCAGGGCGAACATGCCGCCCTGGATGAAGGCCACGGCGATGGCAAAGGACACATAGGAGTGGGTGGGGAAGCCGGGCAGCAGCGTTGCCGCCTTCAGCCCGCTGGCGTTCACCGCCAGCAGCACCAGCGGGAAGAACACGATCGGGAACAGCTGGAAGGGCTGGCGCAGCGTCTTGAGCATCGATCGCCGGGCGAGCACGGCCACCTGAGTGAAGTGACCTGTGCTCATGTGTGCCTCGGGTTGGGTCTTGGGGCGCTCATGCGTTGGCTGTCTCGGCCTCGGTCGGAGAGCGCTCCTCGTCGGCTTGCTCATCGCCTGCGCCCTCGAGCGAGCGGCCGGTCTTGGCGAGGAACACATCGTCGAGGGTGGGCGAGTGCAGGCGCAGATCGGCGATCTTCAACCCCTCGGCGTCGAGCGTTCGCACGATCTCGGCGAGGTCGCTCACGCCCTCGGGCAGGCGCGCGGCCACGCCGTTGGGTGAGGCGGCGGCGGGCTCGCCGAAGCGGTGCAGGACAGCCTCCAGGCGCTCGCGCTCGCCGGGGTCCTGGGGGATCGCCTCGACGCTCGGCCGACCGATGGCTGCCTTGAGTTCAGTTGGTGTGCCCTCTGCCACGATCGTGCCCCGATCGATGATCCCCACGCGGTCGGCCAACACGTCGGCCTCCTCGAGGTACTGGGTGGTGAGGAAGACGGTCACGCCGTCGTTGGCCAGTCTGCGAACCTCGTCCCACAGCGCCGCCCGGCTCTGCGGGTCGAGGCCGGTGGTGGGCTCGTCGAGGAACAGCAGCCGTGGTCGGTGAACGAGCGCCAGCCCAAGGTCGAGGCGTCGCTTCATGCCGCCCGAGTAGCCGCCCACCTTGCGGTCGGCCGCATCGGTCAGCCCCACGCGCTCCAGCAGCTCGGTGCCGCGTGCTTCGCGCTCGGCCTTGCCGAGACCGTGCAGGGCGCTCTGCAGGCGCATGTGCTCGCGTCCGGTGAGGAACGGGTCGAGCGCCGACTCCTGCAGCGAGGCGCCGATCGCGCGGCGCACGGCCGCGCCCTGGTGGACCACGTCGAGTCCCGCCACCAGCGCCTTGCCGGCCGTGGGGGGCAGGAGCGTGGTGAGCACGAGCACGGTCGTCGACTTGCCCTCCCCGTTGGGGCCGAGGAAGCCGTAGATCTCGCCGGGCTTGACCTCCAGGTCGATCCCGTCGACGGCCCGCACGCCGCCCTTGAAGTCGCGGATCAGGCCTTCGACCACGATGCCGTTCTCGGTGTCACGCTTGCTCAAGGGCCACCCCCTCGCCGGCTCGTGGTGGCAGCGCTCGCGGCGCAGGGATGCGCAGCACGCTTGCCACCGGTTTTGGCAGCCACCAGTTCCAGCGACCCAGCAACGACACCAGCGCGGGCAGCAGCAGCGCTCGCACGATGGTGGCGTCGAGCAGGATGCCGAAGCCAAGACCGGTGGCCAGGACCTTGATGTCGGTGTTGGGGGCGGAGGCCAACGAGGCGAACGCCAGGAACAGGATCAGAGCAGCGCTCGTGACCAGACGCCCGGTGCGACCGAGGCCTTCGATCACCGCCGCGTCGGTGTCGCCCGTGCGGTCATACTCCTCGCGCACGCGGGCGAGGATGAAGACCTCGTAGTCCATCGAGAGCCCGAACAGGAATGCGAAGACCATCAGCGGAATCCAGAAGGTGATAGCACCCGTGGCGGGGACGCCGAAGATGGCACTCGAGCCGTGGCCCTGCTGCCAGAACCACGTCAAGAGACCGAAGGCTGCGCCCATCGAGATCAGGTTCAGCGCCACGGCCTTGACGGCGAGCACGAGCGAGCGGAAGGCCCTGGTCAACAGCGCGATGGTGAGCAGCGCGATCACAGCGAACATCAGGGGGAAGTTGCCGAACACGGCATGTTGGTAGTCGAGCTCGATGGCGCCCTCGCCTGAGATGCCGATCACGCCGGGGGCGTGGTTGAGCGTCGAGCGCGCGGCCCGCACCACTGCCAGCGAGCTGGCGTTGACGGTCTCCGTGCGGGGAATTCCCAGTAGGACTGTGGTGCCGCCGCGGACGCTGTCGGCGGCGCTCGAGCGCACGGCGTCGGCCATCCCCGGCACGGCCGCGAGTCGGGCTCGCGTGGCGTCGGCCGCGGAGGAGCGCACGAGCACTTCGAGCGGTGTGAGCACGCCGCTCGGGGACCCACCGTTGACCAGGCGCGTGTAGGCGTCGTGGGCTTCGCCGCTCTTGGCCAGTGCGCCCGCGCTGGTTTCACCCGTGGTGAGGCTGAACACGGGGATGATCAGCACGGCCAGGATCAGGGTGGCCAGCCCGGCGGTGAGCCATTTGCGGCGAACGACCGCGCGGGTCCAAGCTGTCCAGCCGCGGCTGGCCTGTGCCTCGTGGCGCACGCGCGGCCAGTCGACGCGCGGACCGATGCCGCCGAGCAGGGCGGGCAGCAGCGTGAGCGCCACCCCGGTGGAGACGAGTGGGATCAACATGCCGCCGTAGCCGACGCTGCGCAGGCCGGGGACCGGTAGGACGATGAGCGCGATCAGCCCGATGGCGACGGTCAGGCCCGACAGCAGCACGGCGCGCCCAGCGGTGGCCATGGCAGCGACGACCGCATCTGCGTTCTCGCGCCCGTGGGCGCGCTCCTCGCGCCAGCGCGTGACGATCAGCAGCGAGTAGTCGATGGCCACACCCAGACCGACGAGCGAGACGAGGAACTGCACGATGAAGGAGACATCGGCGATATAGGTGAGCGCCAGCACGACCAGCAGCGTGGTCAGGATCGAGACGGCGGCGATCAGCAGCGGCACGAAGGCGAGCAGGGACGCGAACACAAACGCGAGTACCGCGAGCGCGCCGCCGGCTCCGATGAGCGTCTCGACGAACACGCCGGGGCCCTTGCTCGATCCGCCTGTGGATAGCTGTTGGAGGCCGGTCAGCTGCACGGTCGTACCGTGGGGTAGGGCGCGGGCGAGCGCGTGCTGCGCCGCGATGGGCACCTTGGGCGCGCCAAAGGACTTCTCCAAGGGCGTGAACAGCAGCGCGTAAGTCGAGCGACCGTCGCGGGTGATCATCGCCTCATCGCCCGTGGAGGCGAAGTCGACGATCCGAGCTCGGGGCGAGGCAGCGCGCGCGCTGGCGAAGGCGGCGGCGATCTGGGCTCGCTCCCCGAGGATCGTCTGGCCGCTCGGTGCTGTGACGACGAGCACGGCCGAGGGGCTGCTGCCGCCGTTGCCGTAGGCCTTGGCGATCTTCTGGCCGGTCTCATATCCGGGCTGGCCGGGGAGGGAGAAGTCGAACGACAGTCGTTTGGAGACGTGGCTGGCCCCGAAGCTGCCGGCCAAGAAGGCGATCACCCAGAGCACGATCACGAGACGGCGGTGGGCGAGGACCCAGCGGGCGAGGCGGGTGATTGCGCCGTCGGGGTAGGACCGCAGGTCAGTCGATGTGTTGGTGAATAATTCCACGACGAAACGGTTTATACCACAAGTGTTTACGAACGGATATGATTATTGGGGAAATGGCCGCGTCAGATCCGACGAGCGAGGCACTTCCGGGTCCCTGGCCTGCCGGCGTGGGGCCGGCGCTGGTGGACGGCGCGCCCTTTACGCCTGACTCGACGGTCCCGTTTCGCTCGGTCGGCTTCACGCTTTCGACAACCGGCTATGCCGTGGCCAGCCGTTTTCGCGAGATCCTCGCGCCGCTGGGACTGGAGCCGCGCGAGTTCGCCCTGCTGCGTGTGGTGGCGGCCTCCGAGGGTCACTCTCAGCAGGCGATCGGCGAGCGCTTGCGCATCCCCCCGAGCAGGATGGTGGCGTTCGTGGATGCGCTCGAAGCGCGGGGGTTGATCGAGCGCCGACACAACCCAAATGACAGGCGCACGCGCGAGCTGTACCTGACCGAGGAAGGTCGCGCGCTGCTCGGCCGTGCCTTCAGCGAGGCCGTGGCTCACGAGCGGAGCATCTGCGCGGACCTGAGCGAACAGGAGCGCGAGCAGCTGCTCGACCTCCTCGCACGCGTGGCCACGAGCCTGGGTCTTCCGCCTGGGGTGCACGCCCATACCGCGCTCGCTGACGAGTAATGCGATAGGAAATGCCGACTGTCTGAATCGACATGCCACTGGTCGAGATCAGGCGTGATTACTAAAGCGGCTCCCCGGCAGGGTCGACCCAGGATCAATGGCGCTGCCCGACGGGCGAGTTCCGATCGAGAACGACGATCACGTCCTGCGGGCCCGCAGGACGGCTGCGCTGACACGCGTTGCCGTCGGGTTGGTGGGCGTGGGGCTGGTGGTCATTCAGCCGCAACTGCTGCCACGGCCTGCGCTGGGGGTGGCCGGCTTCGCTGTCATCGCCCTCACGGCGCTGGTTCAGCTCGCCGCTCCGCGCCTGTCGTGGTTGAGCGTGGAGGAGTCGCTGGCCGCGATGGCGGGCTTGCTGATCGTGGGCCTGGGACCCCAACACGTGGGCGTGCTCGCGGTGCTGTGGCTGGTGGCGCTCGCCAGTGGCGTGCTCGCCCGTGGTGGCCGCGTTCACTGGATCGGGCGCAACGTGGTGCTGTTCTCGATGCTCCTGCCGATACTTCGCGAGGGCGCCCTCAGCGCTGAATATGCGGCTCTGTGCGTTGCGGTGATTGGGTTGCTGTTGACCAGCGGGCGCCTCACCCGTGAGCTGAACCTGCTGCTGCGGGCGGCTCGCCTGCAGGCGGAGAACGCTGAGACGCTGCTACTCGCGGGTGACATCGCGGCGCGCATGAGCGACCTCGGCGAGCGTGGCGGCTCAGGTGCTCCGGCGGTGCCCGCGCCGAGCACGCACGCCGCTGGTGTCTCCCGGCAGCGCGAGGAGCTCGCACGCCTGATCGGCGGCGAGGGCCTGACGATGGCCGTGCAGCCGATCGTGGACATCCGCAGTGGGCTGATCCACGGCTACGAGGCGCTTGCGCGCTTCGAGCGCAAGCTCGAGGACGGCAGCCCGCTGCACTGGTTCGAGCTGGCCGAGGAGCTCGGCGAGCGACAGGCGCTCGAGCTGGCGTGCCTGCGCCGTGCGCTCGAGCTGTTCAAGCTCCGCCCAGCAGGAACGTCGTTGTCGGTCAACCTCTCAGCGCCGGTGCTGATGCATCCTCAGGCGATGGCGCTGTTGCACGGCGCTGGGGCGGATCGCCAAGAGGATCTGCAGGGTTTGATCATCGAGATCACAGAGGAGACGCTGGTGCACAGCGAGATGGATCTCGTCGAGGCGATCGAGCCGCTGCGTGAGCGCGGCGCGCTGCTGGCGGTCGACGACATGGGCGCGGGCTACTCGGGGCTTCGCCAGATCACGACGGTCAGGCCGGGCTATCTCAAGCTCGACCGCTCGCTGATCACGGGGATCGACAACGACAGCGAGCGCGCGGCGCTGGTGGGCGCGCTGGCCGGCTACTCCACGCAGGTGGGCTGCCTGCTGGTGGCCGAGGGCGTTGAGCGCGAGGCTGAGCTACGCACCGTGAGGGAGCTGGGGGTTGGGCTCGTCCAGGGCTTCTACCTGAGCCGCCCTGGCCCGCCCTGGCCCGAGGTGTGCGCCGATGCCAGAACGGCCGGCTCGATCAGCGCTGTGGCGGAGCTGATAGCGGCCGAAAGCGCGGCCCACGGCGTGCTGCAGACTGCTTAGAGGACGAGCGAGAAGGGCGCGGAGGAGAAGAAGACGTACCAGATGATCAGCGCGGCGAAGGCCACGTACACGTTGATCACGACGATGCCCTCGAGGGTGGCGGCCCTGCGCCTGCCCGCGTCGAGCTCGACCTCGGCGGGCACGCTGCGTAGGCCGATCGAGCGTTTCACCGTGGGCGGCAGTCCGGCGATCTCGCGGTAGAGCGCGCCGAGCCATGTCAACGCCATCGTCAAGCCGAAGTCGAGCGCGGCCAGCGCCAGCACGACCACGCTGACGCCGAGCATGCTCAGGCTGCTCTGCCCCGCTGCCTTCGAGCCGATCCACATGGCAGCCAGCGGCGCGCCCGTCCAGATGTTCAGCGTGATCAGCGCTGTGGCGGCGGCGATCGCGACCTGCTTGGCGGTCGCGTAGCGCACCCTGCTGCTGGGAGGGACCGCGTGCACCATGCTCGGGCGAGCATAGTCCGCCACGCTTGCCCTGTGCTTTGACAGAACTCTAGAAATTAAAGTGTGTATTGGAGTCAATTGGGTACGATCAACCGCGGGGGAATCGATTGGTAAGCGAGAAACGGGAGGCAGGGTTCGATGGCACGGAGAGTAGAGGCCAAGGAGCGCCCTGGAGCAGGGCGTGGCAGGCTCACAGCAGGGCTCGTCGTGGCGAGCATGGCGCTCGGGCTGATGCTCGCGCCCTCGGCCCTGGCGGGGCTGCAGAAGGAATACTCGGTGTTCAGCGACTGCCCCGTGAACACCCCCGGCGTGGTGGGCTGCGTCGTCTCCTACACCACGGGCGGTGAGTTCCATCTCGGCTCGAAGACGGTCCCGATCAACAAGACGATCACCCTCCAGGGTGGCACGAGCTCGACGTCTCCCGACCTGGTCCCGGCGGCGGATGGCAACACGCTCTCGAAGACGCCGCTGACGCTGCCGGGCGGACTGATCGGAGTCGAACTGCTGCCGCCGCTGACGGAAGTGACGGCCACAGCTGAACTGGCCGGACCGGTGGTGCTGAACGTGGGCAACCTGTTCGCCGGCAAAGGCACCGCGGTGGCGTTGCCGATCAAGGCGAAACTGGACAACCCTTCGCTGGGGAGCACCTGTTACATCGGCTCGGAAGCGACGCCGATCGCCCCGCAGCTGACAGCGGGCACAACGAGCCCCCCGGGGCCGAACACGCCGATCACGGGCAACGAGGGAACGCTGGAATTTGCCGGCGACGGCAACATCGTGATCGTGAAAGGTGCCTCGCTCGTGGACAACGCCTTTGCGGTGCCGGGCGCGAGCGGCTGCGACGGCTTGCTCTCGCTGATCGTCGACCCGTCGGTGGACCTGGTGGCGGGCGTGCCGGCTGAAGCCGGTCACAACACAGCGATCCTCGACAGCACGTTCGAGAACGTGTCCTCGGATCTGGTCAAGGCACAGCGTGAAATCCCAGAGTTCGGGCGCTGCGTGAAGGTGGAAGGAGTCAGGGAAGGCAAAACCAAGGTCTATGACGGCAGCTACAACGACTCGGGTTGCCTCAGTCCCTCCAAGGGCGGGGAATACGAATGGACTACGGGACCGGGCGCCAATCCGACATTTACAGCCGGCGCGGGCAAGACCACGCTGGAAGCCGTGGGCGGCGCCTCGACGCTGAGCTGCTCGCATGCACTTGCGGCGGGCAGCATCACGGGCGCCAAAACGGCGACGGCCACGGTGACGCTGACGGGCTGCAAGCTGGCGAGCAACAAGGCCTCATGCCAGAGCGCGGGCGCGGCCGGCGGCGAAATCGTCACGAGCGTCCTGCAGGGCTCGCTCGGTTTCGTCGAAGACGCGGTCGAAGGCGGCCAGCTGAACGTGTCGGTGGGCCTGGATCTGACGCACTCGCCGAGCCTGCTCACGGCGGAATGCGCAGGCGGGGCGAGCGTCACGGTGGCGGGCTCGGTGATAGCGCCGTTCACGACGATCGACAAGACCACGGCGAGCAACACGCTCATCTTCAGCGCAACCGGCGGCAAGCAGACGCCGGAAGCGTTTGAAGAAGGCGCCAAAGACACGCTCACGACGGCTGTGAGCGGTGGCGCCCCGGTTCAGTCGGGCCTGAGCTCGAGGGCCAAGGTCAAGAGCGCCGAACCGATCGAGGTGAAGGCAGAAGCGCGCTAGCCGCGAAGCGCCCGCCACACCACCCCGGGATGGCGGGCGACCTTCGGGCCGAGCAGCAGCGCAAACAGCGTGAGGGCGAGCCACGGGCGCAGGTGCGGGCGGATCCGGCGGATGCGCCCATCCTCGGCCAGGTCGAACACCATCGCGTCGCTGAGTCGCACCGGCCCGACCTTGCACTCGCCGATCGCCAGCCGCAGGGGGCCGTCGTGGTCCTGCTCGCTCCACGTCAAGTCGACCAGCGTTCCGTAGACGGCGCAGAGCAACACACGCACGTCGTCGCTGCCGCGAAACACCATGTGCCCGGAGATCGGCGATACGAGCTCCACGTCAGGGGTGAGCGCGCTCATGAACAGCTCGGGGGCGTTCCTCTCGGATCCCCGGCAGAAGCGGGTTACCGCATCTTCCATCTCGACGATTATGCATCTCCGCGGCGTCGACCCGCTTGACAGCGGCCGCGCGAGCTCCCGCAGGAAACCGCTGCGGCTCTCGCGCCTTGGGCGCGCCTGCATATCGATGCGCTCCAGCAGATCATCGGGAAGCGACACCATGACCTTCGCCATGGGCGGAGTAGATCCGGTATTGCCTCAGTGGCGGGGGAAGGATTCGAACCTTCGAAGGCAGAGCCAACGCGTTTACAGCGCGTCCCCTTTGACCGCTCGGGAACCCCGCCGGGGGGTCGTCAGTTTAGGGCCTGCCGCGATGTCTCGGCAGGCCCCTGCTCACGAAGTCGCGCCTCGGGTTAGGAGGCCTCGCGCAGCTGCTGCGCTTCGGGCAGCGTCTGCAGCTTTTTCAGCGTCCTGTTCTCGATCTGGCGGACGCGCTCGCGGGTGATGTTGAAGGCGCGCCCGACCTCCTCGAGCGTGCGTGAGCGACCGCCGACGATGCCGTAGCGCATCTCGATCACCTCGCGCTCACGCCGCGGTAGGCAGGCGAGCACGCGCATCACGTTCTCCCTGCGCAGCGCCTCCGAGGCGATCTCGAAGGGCGACTCGGCTGAGACGTCCTCGACGAAGTCGCCCAGCGAGGAGTCGTCCTCCTCGCCCACCGGCTTCTCCAGCGAGATCGGCTGCTGGGTGATGCGCATGATGTCGCGCACCTCGCGCACCGTGCACTCGAGCTCATCGGCAAGCTCGGTGGGGTTGGGCTCGCGCCCGAGCTGCTGGATCAGGCGGCGTTCGGCGTGGATGAGCTTGTTCAACCGCTCGACCATGTGCACAGGGATGCGGATCGTGCGCCCCTTGTCCGCCAGCGAGCGGGTCACCGCCTGGCGGATCCACCACGTCGCATACGTGGAGAACTTGTAGCCGCGGCGGTAGTCGAACTTCTCCACTGCCCTGATCAGGCCCAGCGAGCCCTCCTGGATCAAATCGAGCAGCGTGAGCCCACGGCCCACGTAGCCCTTGGCGATCGAGACGACCAGGCGCAGGTTGGCCTCGACCATGTGCTGCTTGGCCGAGACGTCCCCGCGCTCGATGCGCTTGGCCAGCGACACCTCCTCCTCGGCGCTCAGCAGGGGCACGCGCCCAATCGAGCGGAGGTACAGCCGGAGCGAGTCCAGGCTCGGCTCTACGGTGAGGTCGACATCCGGTCGCTTGAGCTCCTCCAGACGGGCATGCAGACCCTGGATCTGCTCGTCGCGCTCCTCGGTCTCGCTCTCCTCCGGCGCCACCGGAGATGGCTCCTCGGACGCGCTCACCGAATCTGCGCCGCTGCTGCGGTCGGAGACATCCCCGTGGGGATGCAGCTCGGCAACAGCCTCGCTGGAGCCGACCACGTCGATCCCGTGCTCCTCGAAATAGCTGAGGAGATCCTGCGTCTGCTGGGGAGAGAGCTCAGCCTCCTCCAGCGCTGTATCCAGAGTCTCGGCCGCCAGGAACCCCTTCTCCTGACCCTCTGCCAACACCCCCTGCAACTCCTCGATCTCAACCACGGCCGTGGCCGGGACGATCAACAGACCATCAAGCTTCTCGCTCAAGTGGACTCCCAAGGACTTGTAACTCCCCTCGGAGCGGCATGCCGCTCCGACCTCCCCTCACCTACGCTAAGCCTCCTGTGCGATGCGTTTGCATTGGTAGTTTCGTTGCGTCTCGCCGCAGCTCCCGCCCCAAGTCTCGTCAATCCCCTGAGTCTTGGCGCGATGAGCTAAGTGCGGAGTGATACCAGAATCGACGGCCGGGGAACGCAGCACCCTGTGAACAGCGAGCAACCGCGATCCGGCGCTACGCTTGCCGCGGTGCAGGCCACGCGAGTGATCCCCACTGTGTCTCCCACCCGGGGCGCCGGTGACGATGTCCAGGCACGAGTACCCGCGATTGCCGTGGGTCTCTCGCGCGTGGGGGTGGTCGGCGTGGAGAAGGTCGTGCGTATTCGCGAGGAGCTGTTCTTCGCCCGCTTCGACTGCTTCGTCGACCTCAGTCGCGCACAGAAGGGCGCGCACATGTCGCGTTTCGAAGAGGTCGTCAACGAGGCGATCAGCGAGGTGGTGCTGAGCGAGGCGCCATTCCGCGCCGAGACGCTTGCCCAGCACATCGCCGAGCTCGTGCGGGCGCGCCAGGGCGCCGAGCGCGCCGAGGTCACGATTGCGGCGCGCTATCCCGAGCACAAGCCCGCACCCGTCTCGGGCGTGCAGACACAGGAGATCTACACGCTTCATGGCCGGGCGGTGGCCTTCGCCCACGGCACCAGGCGCACGGTGGGGGTCTCGGCGACCGGCATCACGGCCTGCCCGTGCGCGCAGGAGCTGATCGCTGCCCGGGCGCGCGAGCGTCTGAGCGCCCAAAGCTTCACCGCTGAGCAGATCGAAGCGATCCTCGAGAGCGTGCCCGTGGCCACTCACAACCAGCGCGGGCTGGCCACCCTGCAGATCGGCTGCAACGAGGACTGCCTCACAGAGATCGACGCCACCGATCTGCTCGCGATCGCCGAGGCGAGCATGTCCTCGGAGATCTACGAGCTGATGAAGCGCTCGGACGAGGTCGAGGTCGTCGAGAAGGCCCACCGGCGCCCCCGCTTCGTGGAGGACTGCGTGCGCGAGATGATCGGTGGGGTGATCGAGCGCTTCGGCGAGCTCGACGGCGCGAGCTTCGTCTCCGCTCGTCAGGAGAACCTGGAGACGATCCACCAGCACAACGTCGTGGCCGAGCGCCACGGCACGCTGGCCGAGATCAGGGACGAAATCGCCTCCGGCGCCCCCGCGGCCCACCAGACAAGCCTCGAGGAGTGGCTCGAGGGCGGCGGGCGCCCCGGGGTCCCTCAGCCGCCGGCCTGAGCGCGTTCGCTCTGCTGCATCCGACGGCGGATGCCGAAGAAGTAGTCGAGGCCCGAGAGCACCGTCACCACGACGGTCACATACAACAGCGCCGAGACCCACAAGGGCGTGCCGTGCACCGCGATCACCGCGAGGATGGTCACGATCTGCAGGCAGGTCTTGACCTTGCCGAACATGCTCGCCGCCATCACCACGCCGGCCTGCGTGGCTCCCAGGCGCAGCACGGTCACGGCCAGCTCGCGCGTGATGATCACCATTGCCACCCACGCGGCCAGGCGGTGCAGCGAGACCAGCGAGATCAGCGCGGCCACGATCAGCAGCTTGTCCGCCAGCGGGTCCATCAGCTTGCCGAAGTTGGTGATCGACCCCCGCGCTCGCGCGAGGTAGCCGTCGACGAAGTCGGTCAGCGAGGCCAGTGCGAAGACGACCGCCGCCAGCACGTCCCCGGCGGGCGTGTTGCCCAGCAGGGCGACCACCAGCACGGGCACCAACATGATGCGTAGAACCGTCAGGAGATTGGGTAGGTTCAAAGGGAACACGCTGCGGGACATTATGAACGCGACTCAGCGCGCACTCCCGCACGCACAGACTTCGACTGAAGGGATTCACGTGATGAAGAAGCGCACGCTCGGGCCGGACGGCCCCGAGGTCTCGGCCATCGGTCTCGGCTGCATGGGCATGTCGGCCTTCTACGGCTCGACCGACGAGCAGGAGTCCGTGAGAACGATCCACCGCGCCCTCGACCTCGGCTGCAACTTCCTCGACACCTCCGACATGTACGGACCGCACACCAACGAGCGACTCGTCGGGGGCGCCATCGCCGAGCGTCGTGAGGAGGTCTTCTTGGCGAGCAAGTTCGGCATCAGGCTCGAGCCAGGCGAGGGAGGCGGACCTGCGAAGCGCTCGATCGACGGCAGCCCGGCCTACGTCAAGGCGGCCTGCGAGGGCTCACTTCAGCGCCTGGGGGTGGAGCACATCGACCTCTACTACCAGCACCGGGTCGACCCCAACACCCCGATCGAGGAGACGGTGGGCGCGATGGCCGAGCTCGTCACCGAGGGCAAGGTCCGGTACCTGGGGCTCTCAGAGGCGAGCGCCGAGACGATCCGCCGCGCCCACGCGGTGCACCCGATGACTGCCCTGCAGAGTGAGTACTCGCTGTGGACGCGTGATGTCGAGTCGCAGATCCTGCCCACGCTGCAGGAGCTGGGGATCGCGCTCGTGGCTTACTCGCCGCTCGGTCGCGGCTTTCTCTCGGGGCGCTTCTCCTCGCCCGACGAGCTCGACCAGGGCGACTTCCGCCGCCACGGTCCCCGCTTCACCGGCGAGAACCTCCAGCAGAACCTCAAGCTCGCCGAGCGAGTCAAAGAGCTCGCAGCGGAGAAGGGCATCGCGCCGGGCCAGCTGGCGCTCGCGTGGGTGCTGCACCGCGGCCGGCACATCGTGCCGATCCCCGGCACCAAGCGGGTCTCCTATCTGGAGGAGAACCTCGCCGCAGCCGACATCGAGCTGAGCCAGGACGAGGTGCAGCGGATCGCCGAGGCCATCCCCACGGCCACCGGCGAGCGCTACGACGAGGCGGGGATGCGCGGGGTCAACATCTGATCGGCCAGCGGGTCGCCTCCGCCCCATTCGCCCTTCGACGCATAGGGGCGGAAGCGGATGAAGGCCGATTCGTGGTGGAAGGGCCGCGCCGAGTTGGCACGTAGTGCCGCGAGGTGGCCCGGGGCGGAGCCGCCGGTCACATAGGCGCGCATGGCGGCCGTGCTGCTCCACAGCGAGAACGTCGCCACGAGCGCCGGCGGTCGCGCCAGACCTGTGGAGGCCAGCAGCGCGGGACTGCGCACCGCCGAGCCCTCGGCGCCTGCGCTCGCGCGCAGGAAGCGGGCGCCCTGGGAGAGGCGCAGGCGCCCGAGCGTCATCACGGCCGCGGGCTCCTCGTCGTCCATCGCTATCTCCTCCGTGACCAGGCCTCCCATCGCCGGCCACGCTCCGACGATCCGGGTGGGTTGTAGGCGCACTTGCCAGCCGTGGGCGAGCTGCCCTGCGAGCGGATGGTGCGCCAAGAACTCATCGAATGCCTGATCGTCCTCCCAGGTTGCGATCAGCCCCACGCGGCCAGGGCTCGGACGGGGAAGTAGGTGGCTGCCGAGCAGTGTCCTGGTCGTCACACGCGCGTAGTGCAGTCCCGGGACTTCGCTCGGGTTGGGCTCGCTGCGAAGCAGGGCAAGAGCACGGCGTGGGCCGACGTCGGCGAGATGGACGGTGGCAATCACTGGGCCTCCTAAGAGTCGCTTGCCAGTTAGGTTACTATGTAGTGTACTAAGTGGTAACTTCAATTGAGCAAGGCAGAGCCGGACAGGAGGATCATCGGCGTGGCAGGCTTCCTGCGGCCGAGCGGCGCGTGCTGATCGAGGAGGCTGCCGCGCGTCTGTTCGCAGAACGCGGCTATGCGCCCACCACGGTCGACGACATCGTTGCCGCCGCGGGGGTGAGCAAGCCGATGCTCTACCGCCACTTCGAGTCGAAGCGGGAGCTGCTGGTCAAGCTGTTGGAGCGCCGCCGCGACGAGCTTGCCCAAGCCCCGCTAGAGCGCTTCCTGGAGGAGCGAGGCGAGCCTTCTCAGCGACTGTGGGCGATGATCGATGCGTGGTTTGCCAACGTCGAGCAGCATCCGGACTCCTCGCGGGTCCTCTTCCAGGACGTGACCGGCGAGCCGGATGTCCAGGAGCTTCAGCGCGAGCTGCGCGCCCGCCAACGGGCGGCCGACGTGGCCCTGCTGCGCGAGCTGGCTCCCGGCCTGCCCGAGCGGGAGCTCGAGCCGCTGGGCGAGATCATCCGCAGCTCCCTCACCGGTCTGGCGCTGTGGTGGCTCGATCGTCCAGAGGTGGGACGGAAGGTGGTCGTCGCGGCGGTGCTGCGCACGACCGAAGGCGTGCTCGCGAGCACAGGATCTAGTAGCCGACCGAGTAGAAGCTGATGTGACGGCAGCCGTCGAGCTTGTAGTGGGGGAGGGCGTGATGGCTCGTGAACACGACTATCCCTGAGCTTTCGCAGTGGATCACGCCCGAGCCCTCGTGGGCATGCACGACGGTGGCTGGGTTGGTGCCCGTCCACACGTAGTTGACGGTGTCGTTGGAGTAGATGAAGTTCTTGCCGTTGCCCGCGTGGACGGTTGCCGTCTGGTAGGACTCGCCGCTGGGGTGGTAGTCACCCCAGATCACATCACCGGCGTCGCCTCCGTAGATGGTGTCGTTGCCATAGCCGCCCAGCAGGTAGTTGTGCACGCCCTGCTCGCCCGTGAGCGTGTTGGAGCGCCCGGCCGGCCCGTGGTCCATCACGAGGTGCTGGTTCGGTGGCCAGCCCGCATGGCTGGTCATGGCGAGGGCGGGCATGGCGAAGGCGAGCAGCCCCACCAGGGCTGCGGCGGCGGTCCTGCGTGTTCGGCGTCCTGCGTTCATAGCGGCTCCAGGCGTGACTCGATCGGCGCCTGCAGGGGGAGCAGGCTTTGGATTGTGCATCGTCGTCCTGATGTCTACCCCCAGGGTCAGGGCGTGAACTCGGACATGCGGCCAGTGCATCCAGGGCCACGACCGCGACGACCGCGGTCGTTCACGCGCGCGCTTCGGCGAGCCCGAGCGCTAGGGTGGGGCCATGCCGCTGATCCCCATGGTCGTCGAGCGCACCGCCCGCGGCGAGCGCGAGTTCGACATCTACTCGCGGCTGCTCAACGAGCGCATCATCTTCCTCGGTACCCCGATCGACGATCAGGTCGCCAATCTGGTCGTCGCCCAGCTGCTGCACCTCGAGAGCGAGGATCCCGACAAGGACATCTCGATCTACATCAACTCGCCGGGCGGCTCGATCTACTCGGGCCTTGCCATCTACGACACGATGAACTTCATCAAACCCGACGTCGCCACGATGTGCGTAGGGGTGGCCATGTCGATGGGTTCGCTGTTGCTGGCAGCGGGCGCCAAGGGCAAGCGCGCCTGTTTGCCCAACTCCAGGATCCTCATCCACCAGCCCTCGGCGGGCTTCGAAGGCCAGTCCACCGACATCGAGATCCATGCGCGCGAGATCCTCAACATGCGCAAACAGATCGACGCGATCTACGCCAAGCACACCGGCCTCTCGGCCGAGGAGGTGCGCAACGACATGGAGCGCGATCGCTTCTTCACCGCCGAGCAGGCGCTTGAGTACGGTCTGATCGACCGCGTGCTGGACAGCCACTGAGCCGGCCCGTGCGGGGCCGCCGGTAGGGATGTCACGGCTGACTCATCTGGAGCGCTCGGCGCTCTTGGCGATCGTGGCGCTCACCGCGCTGGCGGGGGTGGCCGACTACGGCTCGTGGGCCCCTGTACCGCGCTTCCTCATCGCCACGCTGGCCCTGGCCGGACTGGCCTGGGTGGTGTCGTTCGCAACCGAGCAGCTCGGCGAGCGCTTTGGCCCGGGCGTGACGGGGATGATGCAGTCCACGCTCGGCAACCTGCCCGAGCTGTTCGTCGTGATCTTCGCCCTGCAGAAGGGCGAGCTCGTGGTCGCCCAGACGGCGATCGTGGGGTCGATCTTCGCCAACGCACTGCTCGTGCTCGGCCTCGTGATCGTCGTCGGCGCGCGCCGCTCCGACGACGCCGTGATGCGCTTCTCCAAGCGCCTGCCCCGCGACACGGCCACCCTGCTGCAGGTGACGGTGTTCATCATCGTCCTGCTCGGCCTCTCGCTCTCCTCCCACGATCCCGCCAGCCACCACGTCAAGGCTATCTCCGCCGTGGGGTCGGTGTGCCTGCTGATCGTCTACCTAACCTGGGTCGTGCCCTACCTGCGCTCCGACACCGCGCCCGGCGCGGAGACTGCGCCCGGCGAGAACGCGACGGCAGACGCTCACGGAGGGGAGGGGGAGACGCGCCCCGGGCCCCGGCTCGGGCTGGGGGTGACGCTGACGCTGCTGATTGTCGCCGGGTCTGCCTCTGCGTTCGTCTCGGACTGGTTCGTCAACGGGCTGCAGCCGGCGATCGTCCAACTGCACATCTCCCAGGCCTTCGCCGGGCTCGTGATCGTGGCGATCGCTGGCAATGCGGTGGAGAACACGGCGGGGATCGTGCTCGCCTGGAAGGGCCGCTCTGACCTCGCGATCTCAGTGGTCAAAAACTCCGTCGCCCAGATCGCGGCCTTCCTGTTCCCGCTGCTGGTGCTCGTCTCGTTCCTGCTCTCCACGCAGCTCACCTTCGCCCTCGCCCCCGTCTACATCGGCGCGCTGGCGCTCACGGCGCTCGTGCTCTGGCAGGTCACGGGCGACGGCGAGGCCGCCGAGTTCGAGGGCTGGGCGCTCGTGGCGATCTACGTGATCCTGGGCACGCTCACTTTGTACGAGTAGCTTCCTAGCCTTTGACGATCCCTGAGATCAGCGCGCCGGCCACGCCACCGGCGCCGGCTGCTGCCGCCGGGCTTTCAACCCCCTCCAGAGGTGCGATGAACATCGTCTGGATGGCCAGCCGGCCCGGTCCCGTGAAACGGTTCCACGTGAGCTTGCCACCGCCGCCGAAGATGCCCGTCTTCAACCCCATGGTGACCGCCTCGAGCTTCACCGTGGGGTCCTTGAACAGCCAGCCGCCCGCCTCCACGTCGATCTGCTCGCCATCGTCGAGCTGAACCAGGAACACGTTGCCGTGTCCGTGCAGCCACACCAGCGCGTCGCCGTCAGTGGCGCGGAACTTGTCCATGAAGAAGCCTGACCCGCCCAGCAGCATGTTCTGCACGCCCTTGATCCGTTCGAAGCTGTAGTCGAGGTTGTCGGTGGCAGCGATGAACTGGTGCTCGCGCACGTCCAGGCCCTCGCCCTGGCGCAGGTGCAGGGGAACGCACTGCCCGGCCGAGTCGCGCGAGAAGGCGATCCGTCCCGATCCAGACGTGCGCGTGACGAAGAACTCCAGCCCTGCGATCTTGCGCTTGATCGCGCCCGGGAGTTTCTTCAGCTCGATGTTCAGCTGGGTCTCCTTCCACAGCAGCACGTGGTGCTCGAACATCACCGCCTGCGATCCAATCTCGATCTGCAGCTCGGGAACCAGTTCGCCCCGTATGTGGTAGGTGACACCCGCAAAGGTCTCGTCGTGAGCACTCGGCGGAATCGGCTCGGGCAGGTGCATGGAGGTGTGTCTCCTTCTCTGGATGGGCGAATCGGCGCCCCGAGCTTGTCTGTTAGGGCTGCGTGAGTCAAGCTGATTGAGCGCACTCGCCCCGACGGCGCAAGCGCGCTAGACTGCTTGGACCTCGCGCCTGGGCGGGGTTTTTCTTCGCCCAAGGCCGCTGTCCACAACGACGCAGGGATTTCTGATCATGGCCCGCGGAGACGTTCGAATTGCTATCACCCTCGCCTGCGAGGAGTGCAAGCATCGCAACTACCAGACCAACAAGAGCAAGCGCAACAACCCCGACCGGGTCACGTTGCGCAAGTACTGTCGCTGGTGCCGCAAGCACACCAGCCACCGGGAGACCCGTTAGCGCGGGAGCGCTGCTGTGGCTCGTGACCGCAAACGTGCAAAGCAGCGCCGCGAACGCGGCGCCGG
The DNA here is from genome assembly GCA_036264155.1 of Solirubrobacteraceae bacterium. Classification (GTDB taxonomy): domain Bacteria; phylum Actinomycetota; class Thermoleophilia; order Solirubrobacterales; family Solirubrobacteraceae; genus Palsa-744. The sequence goes on along the minus strand of DATARM010000101.1, from coordinate 9,442 downwards.
TGCGGCTGTCCGCCGTCGTGGCTCCGTCGTGCCCGACAGCCCCCCGGCCACTTCGCCCAGCCAGCCGATCCGCGAGGATCTGCCCGGCTCGCTCGACCACGCAGCGGCCGAGGTCGACGAGTTCGACGCGGCGCTCGTCCGCGGCGCGGGGGGCGTTCCCGTCGAGGGCGATCTCGAGCAGGCGAGCGACGACGAGCTGCAGGAGCTTCAAGGTCCCGGCGGCCCTGTCGGCGGCGGCCCAGGGGGCAGTGGTGGCGAAGGCGGCGGCGAGAACGGCAGCGGTGGTGCGCGGCCTTCCGGTGCGCCCATCCGCGGAGGCAACCGCGTCCTTGGCTTCTTCGCCGCGAGCTGGGCTGAGCTGCAGCGCGTACAGTGGCCGGACCGGCGTCAGGTCACCCAGGCCACGGCAGTTGTCATCGGCTTCGTTGCAATCGCCGGCGCATACCTCGGCGCAGCCGACTATGTCGCCAAGGAAATCGTCGAATTCATCCTTTAGGGCCGTGCCAAGGTCAATGACCGTCGCATCCGCTGGCCGTCCCGTCCCCATCCGTCACTGAATCTGTCGAGGAACCCCGAATGTTTCGCTGGTACGTAGTCAACACATACTCCGGGCACGAGAACAAGGTCAAGCACAACCTCGAGCACCGGCTGATCTCATTGGGACAGCAGCGCGCCGTGCGTTCGGTCGTCGTCCCCACCGAAGCTGTGTCCGAGATGAAGGACAACCAGAAGGTCACCGTCGAGAAGCGCACCATGCCCGGCTACGTGCTGGTGAACATGGAGCTCAACGAGGACTCGTGGGGCGTCGTCAAGGGCACCCCCGGTGTGACCGGCTTCGTCGGCGCCTCCCAGGAGCCCGTCCCGCTCACCCAAGGTGAGGTCGACAGGCTGCTGCACAAGGAGGTCGCCACCGCCACCCGCACCCGCGCCCAGTTCTCCATCGGCGAGTCCGTCAAGGTGGTCTCCGGGCCGCTGTCAGACTTCTCCGGAGAGATCTCCGAGATCAACGAGGACGCCTCGCGCCTCAAGGTGCTGGTATCAATCTTCGGGCGTGAGACGCCCGTAGAGGTGCAATTCGACCAAGTCAAGAAGCTCTGAGCCGGCCGATGACCTGCGTCAAGCGGCGTCCTCGATCGCTCATGTGCAAAGCACATTTCGCTCACTGCGTCCTTGCTCCACTTGGTCCTCGAACGGCTCAGGCGCACAGTTTCCACAGTTCCCAATAAGCTTTAGAACCAACTAGACAGAAGAAGAAGACATGGCAAAGAAGGTCCTCACAACCATCAAGCTGCAGGCCAACGCCGGGCAGGCCAGTCCCGCCCCGCCGGTTGGTCCTGCCCTGGGCCAGCACGGGATCAACATCATGGAGTTCTGCAAGGCGTTCAACGCCCAGACGCAGAGCGAAACGGGAACTGTCATCCCCGTCGTGATCACGGTCTACGAGGACCGCTCGTTCACGTTCGTCACCAAGACCCCTCCAGCAGCCGTGCTGATTCGCCAGGCGATCAAGATCAACAAGGGCTCGGGCGAGCCCAACCGGGTGAAGGTCGGGACCATCACCCAGACCCAGCTGCGCGAGATCGCCGAGCGCAAGCTCGACGACCTCAACGCCCACGACGTCGACCAGGCGGCCAAGATCATCGCCGGCACGGCCAGGAGCATGGGCGTGGAGGTGGCCTCATGAGCGCCAAGCACGGACGTCGCTACATAGAGACGCTGAGCCACGTGGACCGCGAGCGCGAATACCAGCCCGCCGAGGTGATCGCGCTCGTGCGCGGCACGACCTCGGCCAAGTTCGACGAGTCGATCGAGGTCCACATCCGCACCGGCCTGAACGTGCGCCACGCCGACGAGCAGCTGCGTGGAACGATCGCGCTGCCCAACGGTCTCGGCAAAGACGTCAAGATCGCCGTCTTCGCCCAGGGCCCCAAGGTTCAGGAGGCGGAAGCTGCCGGCGCAGACCACGTCGGCGGCGACGATCTGGCCAAACGCATCGAGGAGGGCTTCGACGACTTCGACGTCGCGATCGCCACCCCCGACATGATGTCCGTGGTCGGGCGTCTCGGACGCATCCTTGGACCGTCGGGCAAGATGCCCAACCCGAAAGTCGGCACCGTGACCATGGACGTCGCCAAAGCCGTCGAAGAGTCCAAGTCGGGCAAGGTCGAATACCGCACCGATCGAACAGCGATCGTGCACCTCGTCATCGGCAAGGCCAGCTTCGACGACCGCAAGCTGCTCGAGAACTACGCAGCCGTGATCGAAGAGCTCGTCCGCGCCAAGCCGTCGGCCGCCAAAGGCCGCTACCTGCGCTCGATCGCCATCGCCTCGACCATGGGTCCTGGCGTGAAGGTGGACACGAGCCGGACCCGTGAAATCGTCGAGGAGGCGCCCGCAGCCGCAGCTGCATAGCGCCACTCGAGCAGGCCACCAGAGACCCCCGGCAGCGGCGCCAGCCGCACAAGCCCGGGACAGGAGCCCCACATGAACCGAGAGCAGAAGGCCGTGGCGATCGAGGAGATCGTCACTCACATACAGGAGTCAGAGGCTGTGTTCGCCGTGGACTATCGCGGCATCACAGTGGCTCAGGTGGCGGAGCTGCGCACCAAGCTGCGCGAAGGCGACGCGACCTTCAAGGTGGTCAAGAACTCGCTCACCGAGCGTGCCGCCGACCAGGCCGGCGCAGCCCCGCTGAAGGAGTTCCTCGCCGGGCCCACCGCACTCACCTTCGTCCGCGGCGACATCGCCGTAGCGGCCAAGGCCGTCGCCGACTACGCCCGCACCACGCAGCTGCTGCCCTTCAAGGGCGGCCTCATGGGAGACGAGGCGCTCGACGTCGAGCAGATCCGCTCCCTCTCCAAACTGCCCTCCCGCGAAGTCCTCTACGGACAGCTCGTCGGTGTTGTCGCCTCGCCCATCGGTGGGCTCGTGCGCAGCCTTGGCGCGCTCGTCGGGGGACTGGCGGTGGCGCTGGGTCAGGTCAACGAGAAGAAGCAGTCGGGCGAGATCCCCGCCGGCGAGGCGCCGGCCGCCCCGGCCGCCGAGGAGCCCGCGGCCGGGGCTCCCGCCGCTACGGAGCCCGAGCCCGAGACGAGCACAGAGAGCAAAGCTGAGCCGGCGGCCGATGAGCCGGCGCAAGAGAACGACAACGAGGCGGACGTCTCGGCTGAGGCCCAGCCGGAGGACGCCGAGACAAATCCCCCCAAGGAGGACTGACGCATGGCAACCAGCACACAGGATTGGATCGAGGAGCTGAAGGGCATTTCGGTGCTCGAGCTCGCCGAGCGGATCAAGGCGCTCGAGGAGGAGTTCGGCGTCTCGGCTGCCGCGATGGCGGCTCCGGCTGCCGCGCCGGCCGGCGGTGGCGGCGGCGACGCGGCCGAGGAGGAAGCGAGCAGCACCGTCGACGTGCTCCTCACCGGAGCCGGCGACAAGAAGATCCAGGTCATCAAGGTCGTGCGCGCCGCGACCGGCCTCGGGCTCAAAGAGGCCAATGCGCTCGTGGACGAGGCCCCCAAGCCGGTCAAGGAGGGCATCGACCGCGAGGAGGCCGACAAGCTCAAGCAGGAACTCGAGGAGGCAGGCGCCTCGGTCGAGGTCAAGTAGCGAACCGACTCACCACCTCCTCCCGCTCCAAGCTCTGCTGAGGAGCGGGGGGAGGAGCGGTCTGTAGCATCTGCCCCACCATGCTGCAAAACCGCACCATGCAGGCGTGCAGCGTCATCCCCGAACTCGTCTACGACGACGTGGCCGAGGCGATCGACTGGCTCTCTGGAGCCTTCGGCTTCGAGGAGCGGTGGCGCGCGGGCGGCCACCGGGCGCAGATGCGCGTGGGCGACTGCGCGATCGTGCTCACAGAGTCGCGCACAGGCCAGCGCTGGCGCGATCAGCCTGACGCGACCGTGCTGCGTACGCCGCGCGCCGAGGAGTTCAGCCAGGCGGTGCTGGTACGGATCGAGGACGTCGACGCCCACCACCGGCGGGCGCTCGCCGAGGGCGCGCGAATCCTGCATGAGCCCACCGACTACCCCTACGGCGAGCGTCAGTACTCGGTCATGGACCTGGCCGGGCACCGCTGGTGCTTCACGCAGTCGATCGCCGACCTCGCGCCGGAGGACTGGGGCGGGACGAGCGCCGATCTCAGCTGAGCCTCACGCGAGCGCTCGGCGCCGGGCTCCCGGACGCCGTCTGGAGGCTTCCCGCAGATCTTTATCCACGCATAACAAAATCGCGCGCTTTCCGGTAAAGTGCCCTGCGCTAGCCGATAGTCGCAGCCGCCCATACAGGCCGAGATCGCGCCACATACGCGATTTCTCGAAGGGCGGGGTCCGTGAGCGCTGGTGGCCCTTCGGGGTAGCGATAGCCTGTGCTATCTTTCTTAGTCGCGCTTCGGCGCCCTCCTCTGCCCGTGTATCGCCCTCCGAAGGAGTCATTTCTTGGCTGCTGTAGACGCTCTCCGGACGCGCAGGACCTTCGCGCGCCTGAACAAGACAGTTGACGTTCCGAACCTGATCGACATCCAGCGCCGCTCGTTCCTGTGGCTGACCGACCCTGAGACGGGCGGCCTGCGCGAGACGATCGACGACATCTCGCCCATCGAGGACTACACCGGCAACCTCGCCGTGCAGTTCGGCGAGTTCACCTTCGACGAGCCTGTTGCCTCGCTCGACCAGTGCCGCGAGAAGGACCTGACCTACGCCCGTCCCCTGACGGTCACGGTCGCCTTCATCAACCGCGAGACCGGCGAGATCCGTGAGCAGTCCGTGTTCATGGGCGACTTCCCGTGGATGACCGAGCGCGGAACGTTCGTGATCAACGGCACCGAGCGCGTGGTCGTCACGCAGCTCGTGCGCTCACCCGGCGCGTATCTGATGGAGCCCAAGGACCGCGAGAAGCAGGTCTTCATCGCCAACCTGATGCCCGCCCGTGGCTCGTGGCTGGAGCTCGAGATCGACAAGAAGGGCAAGGTCTTCGTACGTATCGACCGCAAGCGCAAGCTGCCCGTGACCGTGCTGCTGCGGGCGATGGGCTACGCCTCCGACGAGGAGATCCTGCGCCTCTTCGAGAACTCGCTCTACATCCGCAACACGATCGAGTCCGACACCGAGGTCACCCGCACCGAAGAGGGCGCGCTGATCGAGCTGTTCAAGAAGCAGCGGCCCGGCGAGCCGCCGAGCGTCGACAACGCGAAGGCGCTGCTCAACCAGCTCTTCTTCGACCCCAAGCGCTACGACCTCACCCGCGTGGGTCGCTACAAGCTCAACTCACGCCTGAAGCAGGGGACCGACCTCGATGTGCGCACGCTGACCAAGGACGACATCGTCGCTCTGATCAATGAGCTCGTACGCCTACCCAAGATCCTCGGCATCCCCGAGGACGGCGAGATCGAGATCAAGGACTACGCCGCCGAGGCCATGTCGATGCCGCGTGAGCCCGTGGCCGAGCACCTCGACGAGTACGAGCACTTCGGCAACCGCCGTCTGCGCACTGTCGGCGAGCTGATCCAGGAGGCCTTCCGGATCGGTCTCTACCGGATGGAGCGCGTCGTGCGCGAGCGCCTCACCACCGAGGACGCCGACACGATCACGCCGCAGACGATCATCAACATCCGCCCCGTGGTGGCCGCGCTGAAGGAGTTCTTCGGCTCCTCCCAGCTCAGCCAGTTCATGGACCAGACGAACTCGCTCGCCGGGCTCACCCACCGTCGGCGCCTCTCTGCGCTGGGCGCTGGAGGCCTCACGCGCGAGCGGGCCCCGATCGAGGTCCGTGACGTGCACCCCACCCACTACGGGCGCATGTGCCCGATCGAGACCCCCGAGGGTCCGAACATCGGGCTGATCGGCTCGCTGTCCTCCTTCGCAGAGGTCTCCGAGTACGGGTTCGTAACGACTCCCTACCGCGTGGTCAAGGACGGTGTGGTGACCGAGGAGGTCCGCCGCCTGGACGCGACCCAGGAAGAGGAGCTGCTGATCGCCCAGGCCAACACACCGGTGGACTCCAAGACCGGCAAGCTCAAGGGCACCGAGATCCTCTGCCGCACCCAGGCCGGTCAGTACGTGACGGTGGGGCCGAAAGACGTAGACCTGGTCGACGTCTCACCCGAGCAGATCTGGTCGGTAGCCACAGCCATGATCCCGTTCCTCGAGCACGACGACGCCAACCGCGCGCTGATGGGCTCGAACATGCAGCGCCAGGCTGTTCCGCTGCTGAAGTCCGACGCCCCGCTGGTCGGCACCGGCATGGAGCGCCGTGCGGCTCTGGACACCGGCGATGTGCTGCTGGTCAAGAACGCCGGGACGATCGACTACGTCGACGCCAACCAGATCGTGGTGGCCACCGACGACGGCAAGAAGGACGAGTACGAGCTGCAGAAGTACATGCGTTCCAACCAGGGCACGCTGATCCATCAGAAGCCGCTGGTTCACACGGGCCAGAAGGTCGCTGTGGGCGACGTGCTCGCCGACGGCTCCTCGACTGACAAGGGCGAAATGGCCCTGGGCAAGAACCTGATGGTGGCCTTCATGTCCTGGGAGGGCTACAACTTCGAGGACGCGATCATCCTCTCCAAGCGCCTCGTGCAGGACGACGAGCTCACCTCGATCCACATCGAGGAGTACGAGATCGACGCCCGCACGACTAAGCTCGGCGAGGAGGAGATCACCCGCGACATCCCCAACCGCTCAGAGGAGTCTCTGCGCAACCTCGATGACCGCGGCATCGTGCGCATCGGCGCCGAGGTCCAGTCGGGCGATCTGCTCGTAGGCAAGGTCACGCCCAAGGGCGAGACCGAGCTGACGGCTGAGGAGAAGCTGATCCGGGCGATCTTCAAGGAGAAGGCGCGCGAGGTGCGCGACACCTCGCTGAAGGTCCCCCACGGTGAGGGTGGCGTCGTGATCGACGTCAAGACCTTCCGCCGCGACGACGGCGACGACCTGCCGCCCGGGGTCAACGACTTGGTGCGCGTGTTCGTGGCCAAGAAGCGCAAGATCTCCGAGGGCGACAAGCTCGCGGGACGCCACGGCAACAAGGGTGTCATCTCCAAGATCGTCGACCAGCAGGACATGCCCTTCCTCGAGGACGGCACGCCCGTAGACGTGATCCTCAACCCACTGGGTGTGCCTTCGCGTATGAACGTGGGGCAGATCCTCGAGACCCACCTCGGGTGGGCTGCTGCCCAGGGCTGGTATGACGACGGCACCGAGGCCTACAAGGAAGCCGACGCAAGCGCAGGCAAGCGACGCGTGTACGTGTCCACGCCCGTGTTCGACGGGGCCACAGTGGCCGACGTGGACAATGCCCTGGTCAAGTGGCAGGACGCCCACGAGGGACGCATCCGCATGGATGTCGACAAGTCCCGCCGCGAGGGCGAGCAGGCCTCGGGGAAGATGACGCTGTTCAACGGTCGCAGCGGCGAGCCCTTCGCTGAACAGGTGACCGTTGGCTACATGTACATCCTGAAGCTCCTGCACCTCGTCGACGACAAGATCCACGCTCGCTCGACCGGTCCGTACTCGCTCGTCACCCAGCAGCCGCTGGGAGGCAAGGCGCAGTTCGGCGGTCAGCGCTTCGGCGAGATGGAGGTCTGGGCGCTGGAGGCATTCGGCGCCGCCTACACCCTGCAGGAGATGCTCACGATCAAGTCCGACGACACGGTCGGCCGCGTGAAGGCCTACGAGGCGATCGTCAAGGGCGAGAACATCGCCGAGCCGTCGATCCCGGAGTCGTTCAAGGTGCTGCTCAAGGAGATGCAGTCGCTGGCGCTCGACGTCAACGTGGTCTCCGAGGAGGGACAGCGCGCTGAAATGCGCGACGAGGACGACGACCTGCTGCGCGCGGCCGAGGAGCTGGGGATCGACCTCTCCGGTGTCAGGGCCGTCGCAGGCGACGCCAGTGACGAGCAGATCGAGGGCGAGGACGCCACCGACACTGTCGCCACCGGCGAGGCCGATGGGGAGGAGGCCGCTGACCCAGGCGCGGTCGCCGACGACGACCTGATCGCTGTCGAGGCTACAGAGGACATCGATCTCGAGAGCATCGCCACCGAGGAGGCGCCCGAGTAGATGTCAGAGCCGCTCCCAGTTACACGCCTTCACACCACAGCCAGAAGGGCCACACAGTGATTGACACAAGGGGGCGTCGCCCCCTTACGACCTCCGGTCTAACCCCCAGTTACATGTCTTGCCACCCACGCCAGAAGGACCTCCTCCATGATTGACATCAATAACTTTGACGCCATCGAGATCAGCCTCGCTTCCTCGAAGCAGATCCGTAGTTGGAGCTCGGGCGAGGTGACCAAGCCGGAGACGATCAACTACCGCACGCTCAAGCCGGAGAAGGACGGCCTGTTCTGCGAGCGGATCTTCGGGCCGACCAAGGACTGGGAGTGCTACTGCGGTAAGTACAAGCGCGTCCGCTACAAGGGCATCGTGTGCGAGCGCTGCGGCGTGGAGGTCACGCGCTCGAAGGTTCGCCGCGAGCGCATGGGTCACGTCGACCTGGCCGCCCCCGTCAGCCACATCTGGTTCTTCAAGGGCGTGCCCAGCCGCATCGGCTACCTGCTCGACATGGCTCCCAAGGAACTCGAGAAGGTCCTGTACTTCGCCGCATCGATCGTCACATGGGTCGACGACGAGGCGCGCACGAAGGACCTGGACTCGCTCGAGAAGGAGGTCAACAAGGTTCTCGACGCCTATGCGGCCGAGCGCGAGGAGCGCGTGCTTGAACTGCGCGAGTCGCTCAAGCGCCGTGAGAAGTACCTCCAGAACGGCAAACAGACCAACTTCAACGACGAAGACCACCTGTGGGCCGACTCGCTCGACATCAACCTCGCCAAATTGTCTGACGAGGAGCGCGAGAAGCAGATCAAGGAGCTGACCAAGACCTTCGAGGCGGACATCTCCGACACCGAGGCCTACATCGAAGACGCCGCCGAGCGCATGCGCAACGTGTGGGAGCTCTTCAAGACGATGGAGCCCAAGCAGATCGAGCACGACGAGACGACCTTCCGTGAGCTCAAGGAGCGCTTCGGCTCTCCCTACGGGTTCGGCGAGTACTTCCGCGGCGGGATGGGCGCTGAAGCGATCCGCGACCTGCTCCAGCAGGTGGACCTCGAGGCTGAACGCGTCGAACTGGAGGATCAGGTCAAGACGGGCAAAGGCCAGAAGCAGGCCCGCGCGGTCAAGCGCCTGAAGGTCGTATCCGCCTTCATCCAGTCGGGCAACAAGCCCGAGATGATGGTGCTCGACGCCGTGCCGGTGATCCCGCCGGAGCTGCGCCCGATGGTGCAGCTCGACGGTGGGCGCTTCGCGACGTCCGACCTCAACGACCTCTACCGCCGCGTCATCAACCGCAACAACCGCCTCAAGCGGCTGCTCGACCTCGGCGCGCCGGAGATCATCGTCAACAACGAGAAGCGGATGCTGCAGGAGGCCGTCGACGCGCT
>DATARM010000178.1:0-4097 GCA_036264155.1 Solirubrobacteraceae bacterium | reverse complement strand
CTGGTCGCCCAGGTCGGCCAGCTGGCGCTCGGCCTGGTAGGCGGCGTTCTCGGCGTTGTTGCGCGCCTCGGCCAGCTCCCGTGCCTTGCGGTCCTCCTCGGCGTGGGACTCGGCGTCGGTGACCATGTTCTTGATCTCGTCATCGGAGAGGCCCGAGCCGGCCTTGATCTCGATCTTCTGCTCCTTGCCCGTGCCGAGGTCCTTGGCGGACACGTTAAGGATGCCGTTGGCGTCGATGTCGAAGGCGACCTCGATCTGCGGGATCCCTCGCGGCGCCGGCGGGATGCCGGTGAGCTGGAACTTGCCGAGCGACTTGTTGTACTGAGCCATCTCGCGCTCGCCCTGCAGCACGTGGATCTCGACCGACGGCTGGTTGTCCTCAGCCGTGGAGAAGACCTCGCCCTTGCGCGTCGGGATCGTGGTGTTGCGCTCGATCAGGCGCGTCATCACGCCACCCTTGGTCTCGATGCCGAGCGTCAGGGGAGTCACGTCGAGCAGCAGCACGTCCTTGACGTCTCCCGCCAGCACGCCCGCCTGGATCGCTGCGCCGACAGCAACCACCTCATCGGGGTTGACCCCGCGGTGGGGCTCTTTGCCGGTCAGCTCTTTGACCTTCTCCTGCACGGCCGGCGAGCGGGTCATGCCGCCCACGAGCACCACGTGCTCGATCTCCTTGACGCCCTTGTTCTTGGCGTCGTCGATCGCCTGCTTGACGGGAGCGACGACACGGTCGAGCAGATCCGAGGTGAGCTCGGCGAGCTTCGCGCGGGTGAGGCGCGTGTCGAGGTGCTTCGGCCCGGAGGCGTCGGCGGTGATGAACGGCAGGTTGATCTGCGTCTCCTGGGTGGTGGAGAGCTCGATCTTGGCCTTCTCGGCCGCCTCGTAGAGACGCTGCAGGGCCATCGGGTCGGCAGACAGGTCGATGCCCTGGCTGCGCTTGAAGTCGGCCACGAGCCAGTCCACGATCGCCTTGTCGAAGTTGTCTCCGCCGAGGTGGTTGTCACCGGCGGTGGACTTCACCTCGAAGACGCCGTCGCCGATCTCCAGGACGGACACGTCGAACGTGCCTCCACCGAGGTCGAACACGAGGATCGTCTGGTCTGACTCCTTGTCGAGGCCGTAGGCCAGGGAAGCCGCTGTGGGCTCGTTGATGATGCGCTTGACGTCCAGCCCGGCGATCTTGCCGGCGTCCTTGGTGGCCTGACGCTGGTCGTCGTTGAAGTAGGCCGGGACGGTGATGACCGCCGAGTCGACGGCCTCGCCCAAATAGGCTTCGGCGTCGGACTTCAGCTTCTGCAGGATCATCGCCGAGATCTCCGGCGGGGAGTGCTGCTCGCCGGCTGCCTCCACGCGGGCGTCGCCGTTGGGTCCGGAGACGACCTTGTAGGGAACGATCGACTCCTCCTCCTTGACTTCGGCCTCCTTGCGGCCCATGAAGCGCTTGATCGAGAAGATCGTGTTCTGCGGGTTGGTGACGGCCTGGCGCTTGGCGACAGTGCCGACGAGCCGCTCGCCCGAGGGGGTGAACGCCACGACTGACGGCGTCGTGCGCCCGCCCTCGGCGTTCTCGATGACGGTCGGCTCGCCGCCCTCGAGCACGGCCATGCACGAGTTCGTCGTGCCGAGGTCGATGCCTATGGTCTTGGCCATTTTGGAAAGGCTCCTTCTAATACGCTTTATAAATCTAAGTGACATTGTGGCAGATTTCCTACCCCAGTTCAAGGGTGGCTGCCGAGGCTCCCACGATGCTGTTCAGTCGGCGCATGCGCCGACTGTCGGGGCGCGCATGCGCGCCCCGGACCACGCCGCATGCGGCGTGGTCGTCTCCATGAGCAACTCGTGTGTGCAAGCAGGGCGGTGGGCGGGTAATCTCGGAGCGATGAGGCGAGCAGGCGTCAGCGGCGCTTTCGCGATCTTCGCCCTTGGGCTCGCCCTCTCGGGTGGGGCCAGCGGTCGTTTGCCCGCACAACCGCCCTGTCCCGAGGGGGGCCGGCATGTCGTCGCACACGGCAACGACCTCAGTGTGTATGCGCCGAGCAGGTCGGGGTCGCCGGCGGTCCCAGTGGTGGCCTGCCTGGCCGGCCGCCAAACCGGGATGACGCTCATCGCGGCGCCGCCGCCCCACTCCCGCCGTCTGGTGCGCCGGTCGCTCGGGATCATCGTGGTGGCAGGCCCGATCGCGGCCTATGTCGTGAACCAGCTGACCGGCGTCGACACCTCCACCTCCAAGCTCGTCGTCGCCGACGTGGCCAGCGGGAGGATCCTGCGCGAAGCACCCGCCGGGCACTCAGTCGACGGGGGGATCATCTTCGACGAACGGCTGAGCTCGCTGGCCACCACGTCCCGCGGCTCGGTGGCGTGGATCGAGCAGCGACGCGAAGGGCGCAACAAGCGATCCGCGTCGGTCTACTCGGCGCCTCCCACAGGCCACGCGACCCTGCTCGACGAAGGTCCCGCCATTGGACCCGAGTCGCTGACGCTCTCGCACGGCACGCTCAGCTGGAGCGACGGCGCCGACCGCCGCACCGCCACGATGCCCTGACCGCGCAGGCCTGGCAGCGCTACCGTCTGCACATGAACGCGCTCATCACAGAGCAACCAGTCAAGCCGAGGCTGCGGGGGGTGCTGCACGAGTACGCGTTCTTCGTCTCCCTCGCCTGCGGCATCGCGCTGATCCTCGCCGCGTCCGACGGGCGTGCGCGCGTGGCCGCCGTCGTCTACACGCTCGCCCTGTCAGGTCTGCTCGGCACGAGCGCCCTCTACCACCGCGTGACGTGGCGACCCAAAGCGCGCCGGTGGATGCGCCGGCTCGACCACTCGATGATCTTCGTGTTGATCGCCGGCACCTACACCCCCGTGGCGCTGCTCGCGCTGAAGGGCTCGCTGGCAACGGCGATCCTGCTCGTGCTGTGGTTCGGCGCGCTCGGCGGAGTGATCTTCAAGCTGGCGTGGATCGACGCCCCCAAGTGGCTGTTCGCAGCCGTGTATGTGGCACTTGGCCTGGTCACGGCCGCTGTCATGGGCGAGCTGCCCGCGAAGATCGGCTGGCTCGGCGTCGCCGGACTCGCCGGCGGGGGCCTGCTGTATGTGATCGGGGCCGTCGTCTACGCCAGCGGTCGCCCCAACCCGTGGCCCAAGGTGTTCGGCTACCACGAGGTGTTCCACACGCTCGTGATCGCCGCAGCGGCACTGCACTTCGCCGTCATCGCCTTCGCGGTCATGCCGCGGGGCTGAACAGCCCGCGGCTGGGGCACATCCGCGACAACGCGCACGCGCCGCATTCGGGCGAGCGGGCATGGCACGTACGCCGGCCGTGGCGCAGCAGGTTCACGTGCAGCTCCAGCTCCTGGCCGGGCGGGGTGAGCGCCAGCATCTCGTCGTGCAGCTCCTCGAACGGGGCGCCCGTACGCAGCAGCCCCAGGCGCATGCCCACACGCGAGACGTGCGTGTCCACGGGCACGTCTCGCAGGCCGTATGAGAACAGCAGCACGCACGCCGCCGTCTTGCGCCCCACGCCCGGGAGCGCCGTGAGGTAGTCGCGGGCCTCCGCCAGAGCCACGTTGGGCAGCCAGTCCAGCGACAGCTCGCGGGCGGGGTCGCGGGGGTCGGCCGTGATCGCGCGCAGGATCGCCTGGATGCGGGCCGACTTGACCTTGGAGATGCCCCCCGGGCGGATCGCCTCCTCGACCTCCCCCAGCGGTGCGTCGCGCACCTGCTCCCACGTGGACAGGCGCGTGCGCAGGCGCAGGAAGGCCACGTCGCGGTTGCGGTCGTTGGTCGACTGCGAGAGCACCGTCAGCACGAGCTCTGAGATCGGGTGCTCGTGCGGCGCCATCAGCGGCGCACCATAGACCTCACGCAGACGTTCGCGGACCCGCACCACGCGTGCCCGCGACGGCGCCGTCCACTGCGAGCGCGTCACACGAGCGGCCTTGGCAGTCACCGCGTCACCGTAGTCGTCATGGCCGCCCATCCTCACCTATATCCTCGCCGCGTGAGCGAGGTCAGCGAGCACAACCGCGAGATCGACGGCCTGCCCGTGTTCTGGCGCAGCGCGCCAAGCGTCCCCGGCGGCGCCGTCCCGCTGTACCTGCACG
>DATARM010000142.1:0-33466 GCA_036264155.1 Solirubrobacteraceae bacterium | reverse complement strand
CACCTGCCCCCCAGCCATGGGTTCTTCTATGCCATCTGGCTGTACAACTCGCACACGAGCGCCGAGGCGCTGAGCCGGGCGCCCGCCGTCGGCTCGAGTCGCAAGCTCGAAGGCGGCGCCGCCCTCCCCGCCAACGCCTCCGGCTTCCGCGAAATCCTCTTGACCCGCGAGACCAGCACGCACCCCACCAAACCGGGGCACGTGGTCCTGCGCGGCACGTTCAACCTCGGAGGCTGAGACTAGGGCAGCAGCTTGCCGGGGTTCATGATCCCGGCGGGATCGAGCTCTGCCTTCAGCGACCGCAGCGCCTGAACGCCCTCGGCTCCGACCTCGCGCTGCATCCACGGCGCGTGGTCGCGCCCCACTGCATGGTGGTGGGTGATCGTGCCGCCGCCGTCGAGGATCGCCTCGCAGGCCGCCTGCTTGACGGCCTGCCACTGCCCGATCGGGTCGTCCTCGCGTTGCCGGGCGATGAACGTGAAGTACAGCGAGGCGCCCGTCTCATACACGTGTGAGACGTGGCACATCACGAGGCCCGGCGTGCCCTGAGCTGCGAGTGCCGCGGCGATCGCCCGCTCCACGCCATCCTTCAGCGAGCCGAGGCGCGACCACTGGGTGGCCGTCTCGAGCGTCTCCACCATCACCCCCAGAGTCAGCAGATCGTCGCGTAGGTAAGGGCCGGCGAAGCGCCCGTGCTGCCACGCCTTGCCGGGCGAGCCACCAACCCGCAGCGCACCGCAGCCACGCACCAGCTCGAGGGCGCGGCCGCGTCTGTGGGCGACGTCCTCCTGGCTGCCCTCGAAGCCGAAGATCGCAAGGCAACCTTGGCCGTAGCCGCGTGCACCGATGTACGCGTGCCCGAGGCGACCCTTGATCCCGCCGCTACCGGTGAGCGCCAGCGACATGCGCGTCTCTTGCTCGTCTGAGAGCCGGGCCACGTCGGGCAGCACATGCTCAGCCGAGAGCACGCGCAGGGCCTGCACGCCTGCGGCGAAGTCCTCGAAGAACAGGCCTTCATAGACACCGGTGGCGGGAGCCGGGCGCACGCGCAGGGCGAGCTCTGAGATCACCCCGAGCGTCCCCTCCGATCCGATCAGCATCTGGCGCAAGCTCGGACCGGCGGCGCTTGCGGGCATCGCCGGGAGCGTGATCTCGCTGCCGGGGGCGGCCAAGCGCAAGCCCAGGACCATCTTCTCGATCGAGCCGTAGCCGGTGGAGGACTGTCCCGCCGAGCGTGTCGCCGCACACCCCCCAAGCGAGACGAACTCATAGGACTGCGGGTAGTGCCCCAGCGTGAGGCCCTCCCCCGCGAGCCTGCGCTCGAGCGCGGGTGCGCGCATCCCTCCCTGGACCGTGACGGTCAGCGACTCCCGGTCGATGGCGAGCAGCGCTCCCATGCGCCCCATGTCGAGCGCCACCACCGCGCTCTGCTCGCCGCGCAGCGGCGCTACGCCGCCCACCACGCTCGTGCCGCCGCCAAACGGCACGACCGCGATCTGAGCCCGTCCGCACAGCTCGAGCACGGCTTGGAGCTGGGCGTGATCGCGCGGGTAGAGCACGGCGTCGGGAGCGCCCTCGGGCTCGCCCGCACGCAGGCGCACGAGGTCCGGGTAGCCCTTGCCCGCGGCGTGCAGCACCCGCTGCTCGTGGCTGTCGCTGAGACCCTCAGCACCTACGATCGGGCGCAGCTGGGCGAGCTGCTCCTGGGTGAGGGTGGGGCTCTGCAGGCGCACGTGTTCGAGCGCCACGGCGGGTCGCGGCTGCTCCGCTACCCCGACTGTCTCGCGCAGGAAGCCGAGCGCATGCGGGGGCAGCGCAGTGGGGGTCGCCGGGTCTCCCCAGCCCCACCAGCGCATCGGCGTTGGAGGCGGCTCAGACACTGATCCGCTCGAGCCCGTCGAGGGCCTCTTCGATCGTGGCTGTGGCCGCGCGGCGCACCATCATGCCGCCGAGGCGGGGAAAGAAACCGGTGAGCGTCTGGCGCAGCTCGATCGTGACCTCGGACCCGAGGCCGATTGTGCTGAGCGAGGGCGGCTCCCGGCCCTGCGAGGCGGCGGCGACGCGCACCTCTGTCTCAGCGGACTGCAGCACACGGGCGAACGGCGTGCCTTCGATCCGCTGGGCCCAGGTGAGCGTCCGCCCTGCTTCATCTCGAGACACGAGGTTGAAGTCGGCGCGCACCACTTTGCCCTTGCGGGTCATCATCACCTCGGTGAACGCGTCATCCTCGACGTTCTCCACACGGCTCACCCGCGGCCACCAGCGCGGCAGGTGATGGGGGTCGCAAACGAGCTCCCACAGCTGCTCGGGCGTTGCGGCGATCGTGCGGCTCGAACGCGCGGAGGGCACGGCGCAAGCCTAGATGGTTGATTGCATGGTTGTGTGCCGTGTTCCGGGGGTGCGGATGGTCAAGCCGGCCGCGGACGCAGGCCGAAGTCCTTGGTTGGTGTCAAGGGCGAGGCCGAGGACAAAGGCCGGCGCAGGCCAGGCGTGCCGGCCGGCGGTGCAGAACCATGCAATCAACCATCAGGACTCGTAGCGCAGCAGCGCATGGACCTCGTGCGGTGCCAGGCGTGCACGTCCATCCAGGAAGGCCAGCTCGATCAGGAACCCGCAGCCGACGACCTCGCCGCCCAGCTGCTCGACCAGATCGCACAGCGTTGCCGCTGTCCCGCCGGTCGCCAGCAGGTCGTCGTGCACGAGCACCCGTCGCCCGGCGGCCACCGCGTCGGTGTGCAGCTCCAGCTGCCCTTCGCCGTACTCGAGCAGGTACTCGGCGCTGACCGTCTCATAGGGGAGCTTGCCCGGCTTGCGTGCGAGCACGAAGCCGGCGTCCAGCGCCAGCGCGAGCGCCGGCCCGAGCAGAAAGCCACGCGCCTCGGCTGCCACCACGCAGTCCACTTCCAGCGGGCGCGCGTAGTCGGCCAGCAGGCTCACAGCCTCGGCCAGCGCACCGGAGTCGGCCAAGAGCGGCGTGATGTCCTTGAAGTTGATCCCCGCCTTGGGGAAGTCGGGTATGTCGCGGATCAGCGAGCGCAGCCGGGCGCTCATCAGCGAACGATCTTGCGCAGATCGCGGATCAGCAGCAGATGCTTGAGGTGGGTGGCCACCGCGGCGAGGTTCTCCAGCGCCTCGACGGCCTCCTTGCGCCGCTCGGGGTTGCGCGAGCGCAGCGCCGGCGCGAGGATCTGCTGCAGCAGGTTCGCCTCGCGGTCGGCCGAGGAGCGGAACACCCGCAGGTTGCGCCCACCCACGCCGTAGCGGGCCAGCTCGGCGACAGCGGCGATGATCTCGCTCTCGGTCTCGTCGAAGTAGCGCACGCCGCCGCGCATCTCGCCCTTGACCACGCCGAACTCCTCGAGCTCGCGCACGAGTTTGGCATCGGCCTTGGTCTCCTCGAGCACGTCGTCCATCGAGTAGAGCGCCCCCGTGGCCTCGCGTACGCTCACGCTGGGGCGCCACGTGCGGCCGCTCTCACGGCCAGTACGCCCGGGCACGGCGGCCGTGTCTCCCGAGCGCCCGGCTGCGAGCTCCTGGCGGATCACGCGCAGCGGGAGGAACTCGTCGCGCTGCATGCGCAGGATCGTGCGCAGACGTGCCACATCGCCCTGGGTGTAGAGGCGGTAGCCGCCGGGGGTGCGCCGCGGCGTCAGCAGCTTCTGATCCTCCAGGTAGCGGATCTTGGAGATCGAGATGTCGGGGAACTCCTGCGCGAGCGCCTTGCAGACGGCGCCGATCGTCAGCGACTTCTGGCGCTTTCCCAGCTCGCTGTGGGCGACCGGGTCCTCCCCGGCCAGCTCGATCGGCGGGATCTCGTTGGCAGGTGTGGCCTGGGTGCTCATCAGCGCGCGTGGAAGGTGAGCTTGTACTTGCCGATCTGCACCTCGTCGCCCTCCTCGAGGTGGTGCGAGTCGATCCGCGAGCGATTCACGTAGGTGCCGTTGAGCGAGCCGCAGTCGTCCAGGTACCAGTCCTCGCCGCGACGGATCAAGAGGGCGTGATCGCGCGAGACCGTGACGTCGTCGAGGAACACCTCCGAGTCCGGGCGCCGGCCGATGCTCATGCGCTCCCCCTCGACGGCGAAGCTCTCGCCCACACGTCCTCCGCCCGCGCGGATGACCAGCGCGGGCCCGTTTGCGGTGACCTCCTCGGGCTCCATCGGCACGAGCTCGCCGGTCTCATCGTCGATGCGGTAGGTGGCCGTGACGGGATCGCTCCCCGCTCCCTCGCCGCCGGCGCTCTCAGGGCGCGCCAGCAGCGCCCCGCAGCGCTGGCAGTAGTTGGCGCCCTCGCCGTTTACAAAACCGCACTCAGTGCAGTGCAGCGCCATGTCTCACTCAGCGCTGTCCGGCTGACGGTGAGCCAGGATGTCGGTCAGCTTCTGGACGTCCTCACCGGTGATCATGACCTCGCCGTCCTCATGTTTGCCCCGCAGGCGGTTGACGAGCTCTGCGCGCAGGATGTCGATCTTGCCGTGCAGAATGCGACGCCTGTAGGAGATCTCGGTCTCCTCCTCGGTCAGCTGGCGGATCACGTCCTTGAGTTCGACGTCCGTCAGCGAGCCAAGGTCGGGAAACGTGTCGTCCATTGTGGCCTCTCTCCTCTCGCAGACTGATGCCGGCGATTGCGTCGATAAAGAGAGCGCGGCGGCGCCGGCTCGCAGGCGAGTATAGACCAAACGGTCAGGTTGAGCTTGAGGCTAGGCCGGGGGCTCGGCACGCAGCTGGGCGAAGCCCTCTTTCAGGTAGATGACGGTGGCCGTAAGCGCCATCGCCAAGCCGATGTAGAGCAGCACTTCGCCGAAGCCTTCGAGTCCCGCCATGGCGAAGAAGAACGACCCCATCACCGGCGCCACGGCGAGGCGCCCAGGCCAGTTGATCCGCAGCTCGACCCCACGCGAGAGCCCGTAGCGCCCGATCGCGAGCATCGCCAGCTCACGCGCCGCGAGAACCGCCAGCGCCCAGCGGGGCAGCAGGTCGAAGCGCCAGGTGACCACGACCCCCGAGACGATCAGGAGGCGATCGGTGACAGGGTCCATCAGTGCTCCCAGACGGCTGTACTGGCGCGTGACACGCGCGGCGATCCCGTCGGCGTAGTCGCCCCAGCCGATCACGGCGAAGATGCTCGGCACGATTGCCTCGGTTCCGTTGCGGCTCGTCAAGGCCACTACGAGGAATACGGGGATCAGGGCGAGGCGGGCGAAGCCGATCGCGTTGGGAATCGTCCACGGTCGCAGCGGCTGGCCGGCCTGGGTCTGGGTTGGCGGTGGTCCTGAGCGATCCAGGCCGAACAGGCGCCGGACGGTCAGCCGCCGCTGCTCTAGGGGAGGCTCCGCCACAGCTCATCCACCGCCGCGAGCAGCTGTGCGGGCTCGGCGTCCAGCTCAAGCCCCGGGGCCTGTTGGCGACCGCGGCGAACCTGGACCTCGACCTCGCCGGACTCCAGCGAGCGCCGCCCCACGGTCAGGCGCAGTGGGCAGCCGAGCAGCTCCGCGTCGGCGAACTTCTCTCCGGTGCCGATCTCGCGGTCGTCGTAGATGACCTCTACGCCGCCCTCGGTGAGGGTGGCGTAGAGCGTGTCCGCGGCCTCGCGCTCAGAGGTTCCGGCCTTGCCGAGCGACACTATGTGCACGGCGAAGGGAGCCAGCGCTTTCGGCCAGGAGATGCCGTGCTCATCGGCGAACTGCTCCACAGCCGCCGCCACGATGCGGGCGGGGCCGATCCCAAAGCAGGCCATCCACACCGGCAGATCCGCTCCGGTCTCGTCGAGGTAGGTCGCGCCGAGGGGCTCCGAGTAGCGGGTTCCCAGCTTGAAGATATTGGCGATCTCGATGGCCGGCTCGAGGGTCAGCGGCTGGCCGTCCTTGAAGTACTCCTCCCCCACCTTCTCCACACCCGGGGTCGCCAGGGCGACCTCGGTATTGGCGGCGTAGCCCTCTCCGAGCACGATTTGATCCTCGCCCGCCTCGCAGGGAGCCATGTACTCGTGGGCGCCGGTCCCACCCATCATCCCCACATCGCCCTCCACACGGTAGAAGCGCAGGCCTGTGCGCTCCATCATGCGGTCGTAGGCCCCCACATGGAGGTCGTAGTTCTTGTCCATGCCCGCCTGGTCGCGATCGAAGCTGTAGGCGTCCTTCATGATGAACTCCCGCGTGCGCAGGATGCCCGCGCGCGGGCGGGCCTCGTCGCGCTCCTTGACCTGGAAGTGGTAGACGATGAAGGGCAGGTCGCGGTAGGAGCGCACCGCCTGGGCCATGTGGAAGGTGACGGCCTCCTCGTGGGTCATCGCGAGCACGAGCTCCGAGCCCTTGCGGTCGCTGAGCTTGAAAAGCTCCTCGATCTTGATGCGGCCGGTCTTGTGCCAGGGCTCGGCGGGCTGGAGCACCGGCATCAGCATCTCCTGGCCGCCGATCGCGTCCATCTCCTCGCGGATGATCCCAACGACTCGCTGATGCACCCGCCACCCGGCTGGCAACCATGTCCACAGGCCTGCTGCCATCTGGCGGACGAGCCCGGCACGAACCATCAGCTTGTGGGAGACGGCCTCTGCGTCGGCGGGCGCCTGCTTCTCGGTCGGCAGCAGGTATTCGCTCAGGCGGGGCATGGGACGGCAGCCTAATCCATGGGCGTCCCACGACCCGCCGCGCCTTCACGTTTGGGCGAAGGCCCTTTGATAGAACAACTGCCAGAGACCGACAAGCGATCCAAGTACTCGACAAGGAGCCTGCAAATGGCCTATTCCGTTCCGCCGCTTCCCTATGCCTATGACGCCCTCGAGCCGCACATCGACAAGACGACCATGGAAGTCCACCACGACAAGCACCACCAGGCCTACGTGGACAAGGCAAACGCCGCGCTCGAGGGGACCGAATGGGCAGAGAAGCCGGTCGAGGAGGTCCTGAAGAACCTCGACAGCCTCGGCGATAAGAAGGGCCCGGTCAAAAACAACGGCGGTGGCCACTACAACCACAGCCTGTTCTGGGAGAGCATGAGCCCTGACGGCGGCGGTGAGCCCAGCGGCGCTCTGGCCGATGCGATCGCCTCGGCGTTTGGCTCGTTCGCCGACTTCCAGGCGAAGCTGAAGGAAACCGGCGTGAACCAGTTCGGCTCGGGCTGGTCGTGGCTCGTGCTCGACGGCGGCTCGCTCGCCGTGGTCGGCTCGGCCAACCAGGACAACCCGATCTCAAACGGCAAGACGCCACTGCTGGGCGTCGACGTGTGGGAGCACGCCTACTACCTCAAGTACCAGAACCGCCGCCCCGACTACCTAGACGCGTGGTGGAACGTCGTGGACTGGAGCAAGATCGCGGAGCGGTTCGCGGCGGCCTCCTAACAACTCGTGCGCAAGATCGCGGCCCCTCGCACACCTGCGGGGGGCCACTCCGCTCTGCTCCCTCGATTCGATTAGAGAGGGCCGCTCAGTATCGAGACGATCACGAAGATGAAGGTCATCAATACTGCGAGCAGGGTCAGCGTGAAAGCACCCGAACGGCCGAGCCGGCGCACCGGCCGATCCCGGAGGGAGCGCACGGCGACGAAGAGAGCCGCGAAGCAGACGAT
The DNA here is from genome assembly GCA_036264155.1 of Solirubrobacteraceae bacterium. Classification (GTDB taxonomy): domain Bacteria; phylum Actinomycetota; class Thermoleophilia; order Solirubrobacterales; family Solirubrobacteraceae; genus Palsa-744. Next base: position 25,904 of record DATARM010000142.1, on the reverse strand, counting down.
GGCAGTCGGGATCGCAAAGGCGATCCGAGTCGCGGGGTCGCGTAGGAACCTGGAGCCGCTTTCGAGGATGCTGCCCAGGAGGTCCAGGGCTCCGATGAGCGCGAGCAGGGCGGTGAAAAGCACCCACACCGAGCGCAGGAGCATGCGTCCCCGATCGTGAACCCTCGCCTCCATTGCGCTGGATCATCCCGCTGCCGAGCGCCGGCCGCAAGTGGGCCGTGCGACACCACTTAATGCGGTGCTACACTTACCTGGTGCCGACCACGCGTCCTCGTTACACCATCACCGATACGGGTTCGGTAAGCGACCTGCTCGACGATGCCGATGGCCGGAGGTAAGGGATCGTAAGGAGCTGCTCTTGCGACTGGCTCAGGCGGGGCACGAGTCTCTGCATTTGGAGCGCGCGGAGACTGAGGTGAACATGCGGCGTGAGCGCCAGCGCGTCGCGCTGGCAGCGTTGCAACGTGCCGTTGAGTGGGATGCGATCAGAGATGATCAGGCGTGGGCCTAGGCGGCCTGCTGCTGGCTGATAAGTCGGCCCTCGAGCGAGCGACACCCGAGACGTTTGAGCTCGGGGAGATATGTCTTTGCGCGGTGACCAGGCTCGAGATGCTCCACGGCGCGCGGAGTCCTCGCGACTACGTCGACATCGAGGCGAACCTCTCCGCTTTCCGAGACCTGCGGATGAATGCCGAGACGATCCTCACCGCTATTGGCGCCCACCGGGAGCTCGGGGAGAAAGGTCAGCACCGACTTCCGGTTCCTGATCTCCTCATCGCCGCGTGCGCTCAACAGCACCAGGCTGCAGTACTCCACGTCGACCGGCATTACGACGCGCTTGCCGGCGTGCTCGAGTTCGAGCCAGTACGACTGGAGACTTGAGCTCCGCTAGTTCCGGCTGAAGCGGCGTCCCGCGACGGGCGAGACGGCCTCGTCCAGGACAGTTGCCGGTTCGGCGCGCGCCGTGGTCACGGGCCCGGCACCGGCAGGCAGGGCCGAGGGCTCGAGCATCGACTCGAGCACCTCCCCGGCAAGCTCGTCGTTCTTGGCCGCCGCTGCCTCCAGCGCGGCGATGCGCTCGGGGGTCATCGCCGTCTCGTCCTCGTTCTCGGCCAGCCACGCACGCGCCGCCGCCGCCTCGTGCTCATCGCGCTGCACGGTCTTGCCCGAGGCGTAGTAGCGGTCGATCTCCTTGAACAGCTCCTCCACAAGCTGCTCAGTGGGGACCTTCTTCAGCGGCTCGCCCTTGGAGTAGATCATGCCCATGTCTTTGGCGCCCGTGATCCCGAAGTCGGCGTGGCGGGCCTCGCCGATGCCGTTGACGGCACAGCCGAGCACTGAGACCTCGATCGGGTCCGCGTAGGCTTCCAGTCGCTGCTCGACCTCGGCGACGACGCTGTCCATGTCGAACTGCAGGCGCCCACAGGTGGGACAGGCGATCAGGTCGGGGCCGCGCTCGCGCAGCTTCAGCGCCTTGAGGATCTCCCAGGCGACCTTGACCTCTTCCTCGGCGTGGAAGGTCGAGAGCGAGATCCTGATCGTGTCGCCGATCCCGTCGGCCAGCAGCGTGCCGAGACCCACGGCGGACTTCAGCGAGCCGGCCCACTTGGTGCCCGCCTCGGTGACGCCGAGGTGCAGCGGATAGGGGATTTTCTGGGCGAGCATGCGGTTGGAGGCGATCGTGTTGGGCACCGAGGTGGACTTCATCGAGACCTTGAAGTTGTCGAAGTCGAGGCTCTCCATCAGCTCGACCGTCTCGATCGCCGCCGTCACCAGCGCCTCGACGGGGTTGTCGTACTCGAGCTGGCGCAGGTGCTTGGGCAGCGAGCCCGAGTTGACCCCCACCCGCAGCGGCGTACCGTGCTGCTTTGCCAGCGCGATCACCTCGGCCACCTTCTCCGGACCGCCGATGTTGCCGGGGTTCAGGCGCACGCAGTGGGCGCCCGCTTCGATCGCCTTCAAAGCGAGCGTGTGGTTGAAGTGGATGTCGGCGATGATCGGGATTGGCGAGCGCTCCACGATCGTCTTCAGCGCCTCGACGTCCTGCTCGCGGGGAACAGCGACGCGCACGATGTCCGCGCCGGCCGCGGCGACGGTCACGATCTGGTCCATCGTGGCCGCCAGGTTGGCGGTCTCGGTCTTGGTCATCGTCTGCACCGCCACCGGCGCACCGCCGCCGATGGGGACAGCTCCCACATGGATCTGCCGCTCTGAGGCCATAGGCTGATTCTAGATGGCCGAGGTCTATGCCACTGCCCGTGGACCGCTCGCGTGGATCGCAGGCCCGTTTGCGGCGCGAGCGCGCGCACGCCGCCATGCGCGCTTCTTCGCCCTCACGCGCCTGCCCGCGCAGGCGAAGGTGCTCGACGTGGGCTGTGGGCGCATCGGGCTGCGTGCGCTGGAGCCTCAGCTCGACATCACCGGCGTGGATCTGGCCGCGCGGCCTGACTACCCGGGGCCGTTCGTGCAGGCCGACGCGGCCGCCGGGCTGCCGTTCGCAGACGGCGAGTTCGACCTCGTGTACTGCTCGAGCGTGATCGAGCACGTGCCCCCGCCGCGTCGTGCGGCCTTCGCCGCGGAGGTCCGCCGTGTGGGGCGGGGCTGGTTCGTGCAGACCCCGGCGCGCTCGTTCCCGCTCGAGCCCCATGCGCTGCTGCCGTTCGCCCACTGGCTGCCCGTGGCCGCCCGCCGCCGCTACTGGCGCTGGGGGGCGGCCGGGGAGTGGGAGGAGATCGAGCTGCTCGGCCGCCGCGAGATGGAGCGGCTGTTCGGTCCGGCGTTGCCCGAGCGCTTCGGGCCGCTCGTCAAGAGCTGGGTCTGCGTCAGCCCCCCAGGCGGCTGATGTCGTTGCTCACGCCGTTGATCACCAGGAACAGCATAAGCACGATGCCAACAGTGCTGTAGCGGTACATGGCCGCGAGCGACACCCGCTTGCCGCGAACCTTCTCGGCCACCGACCACAGCACGTGCCCACCGTCGAGGGGCAGGAACGGGAACAGGTTGATGACGGCCAGGATCAGCGAGATGAAGCCGAGGAACACGAACGCGTAGCCGGCGCCTGCCGCCACGTATTCGTGGGCGTCCTGGGTGATGCCGACGATGCTCGAGACCTGCCCGCGGACCTTCGAGCTCGTCAGGGCCCGTGCGAAGCCCGTGATCGTCTGCGTTGTCACATGCCACATCGCGCTCACGGCCGCGCCGGCTGCGGCGAGGGCGCCGTAGGAGCGCGCCCGCAGGCCGAAGTCGAAGCCAATGAGCATCGAGCGATAGGCCTGCTCGTAGCGGGGATACACCGACACGCTCAGCGTTCGCCCGGCTCTGCGCAGCGTCAGATGCACGGGGGTGACTGCCCGGCAGCCGTTGCTAAGCGCTCCTGCGCAGCGGTGCGAGCCGACCACCGTTTTGATCGAGTCCACGCTCGCCGGTCTGCCTTCGATCGTGAGGATCTTGTCGCCGCTGCGCAGAACGCCGGCGGCGGGCTCACCCGGCTTGACGACCTGCACGTTCGTCGTCGCCACGACCGTGGATGCCGACTGGGTGAGGTTGCCGAGGGTGCTCGCGCCTGCGAGGTTGCCGGTCACGAGTACCAGCCAGAACAGCACGAAGGCGATCAGGATGTTCACGCCCGGCCCGGCGAGGATCACGGCGATGCGCTTCCACGGCGGCTGGGAGTAGTAGGCGCGCCTGTGGACCTCAGGGTCGAGATCGTCGAGTTCTTCGGGGTTCATGCCGGTGATCTTCACGTAGCCGCCGAGGGGCAGCGCGCCGACCGCGTACTCGGTCTCCCCTCTTTTCAGGCGCAGGAGAATCGGCGGGAAGAACATCGAGAAACGCTCCACGCGCATGCCCACGGCCTTGGCCACGGTGAAGTGCCCGAGCTCGTGCAGCACGATCAGCAGCACGATCCCCAGCAGTGTCAGAAACCAGCTCACGCGCTCAGTGTGGCAGGCCGTTCGTCATCCTTCGCCACGTATCGGCGACCTCGCCGGGTCAGTTGAGCGCGGCAACCGACTCGCCTGCGAGCGCACGCGCCTGGCGATCGGCCTCGTACAGCGACTCGAACGAGATCACCGGCTCGCTGGGAAGCTCGGACAGCGTCTGCTCGATCACGGCGGGGATGTCGAGGAAGCGCAGGCGCCCCGCGAGGAAGGCGTGGACGGCGATCTCGTTGGCGGCGTTCAGCACGCACGGAGCGGTTCCCCCCTCCCTGGCGGCTTCACGGGCGAGGCGCAGGCAGGGGAAGGCCTCGAGGTCGACCGGCTCGAAGGTCAGCGCGCCGACCGCCACGAGATCCAGCGGCTCGATCGGCAGCGGCACGCTCTCGCCGCCGTGCAGGGCGTAGGAGATCGCGATGCGCATGTCCGGCGGGCCGAGATGCGCGAGCATCGCCCCGTCGGCCAGTTGCACGAGCCCGTGCACGAGCGACTGCGGATGCACGACCACGTCGATCCGCTCATATGGGGTTCCGAACAGGTGGTGGGCCTCCATCACCTCGAGGCCCTTGTTCATCAGCGTGGCCGAGTCGATCGTGATCTTCCCCCCCATCGCCCACGTGGGGTGGGCGAGCGCCTGCTTGACCGTGACGTCCTGCAGCTGCTCGCGCCCATAGCCGCGGAAGGGGCCGCCGCTGGCGGTGATCGTCAATCGTTCCACGGCGCCGGCCGGCTGATCGGCTAGGAGCTGGTGGAGCGCCGTGTGCTCGGAGTCGACGGGCACGATCCGCGCGCCCGTGGCCTCGGCCAGCGCGCTGACGAGCTCGCCGCCCACGACCAGCGACTCCTTGTTGGCGAGGGCCAGGTCGATGCCCTCCCCGAGCGTGGCCACGGTCGGCCCGAGGCCGGCCGAGCCGACGAGCGAGTTGAGCACCAGATCGGCGCCCGACTCCACGACCAGGCGCACGAGCCCCTCGGGGCCGCCGAACACGCGCCCGTCGGTCCACGCCTCGGCCGCGCGTGCCGCCGCGTCCTGGTCGGCCAGAGCGATGCGTGCCACCCCGTGCGCCCGTGCCTGCTCCACGAGCGCCTCCCAGGAGCTCTCGGCGGAGAGCCCGATCAGCTCGAGCTCCTCGCTGCGCGTGCACACGTCCAGCGCCTGGGTGCCGATCGAGCCGGTGGAGCCGAGGATGAGCAATCGCTTGCGCTCGGACATGCGCCGATGATACGGGCGTGGGTAGGGCGGGCGTGCGGCTGGCCGGCCGCAGGCCGATTACTGGGTGTAGGTGAAGCTGTCCGCCGGCGGGTTCTTCTTGCTCTTCTTGCCACCGACCTCGGCGATAACGTCGACTGTGGCGGGCTTGGATGCCGCAGGTGCAACGGCTGTGCACGAGCTGGTGGAGGAGCAGGTGACCGAGCTCGCCGCGACCTTGCCGAACAGGAACGTGGTGGCAGCGCCCAAGGCAAAGCCGCTGCCCGTGATCGTGACCGTGGTCCCGCCCGCGATCGAGCCACTGCTGGGGCCAACGCCGGTGACAGTGGCCGTGGCGTACTTGAAGCGGTCGGCGCTGGTGGTCGCGCTGGTGCCCTGCGGGGTGGTGACGGTCACATCGACCGTGGCCGAGCTCCCAGCGGGCGCTGTGGCTGTGATCGAGGTGGCCGAGTTGACCTTGAAGGATGCGGTCTGTGAGCCGAACCGGACTTCGGTGGCGCCGCTGAAGGCGGCGCCTGTGATCTTCACGCTCGTGCCGCCTGCCGCCGGTCCCGTCTTGGGCGAGAGCTTGGTGACGGTGGGCGCCGGCAGCGTGCCCACGACAATGCTGTGGGCCGTGCCGATGCTCGTTCCGTCGGACGCGAACACGGTCAGCGCCACCACATAGCTCCCGGCTGCGGGGAACATGTGGGTGACGGTGGGCGCGGTGGTCTCGGTTGGGGTGCTGAGGCCGGGACCGTCGTTGAACTGCCAGTTGTAGCGAGCGACGCCGCCTGGAGCGCTCGAGCCGGTGGCGTCGAAGCTGACCTTCTCGCCCCCGCCGGGCGTGCTCGTGAAGGTGGCCGTCGGCACGGCGCCGCTGAAGGTGAGGCGCTGCAGGCACTGATGAGACTGATTGGACCACTCCTCCTGATACCAGTAGAAGTGGCCGTCGATCACCTGGTTGTATGAGGCGCCGTCGGGTGCGCTGCCGAGCGCGCTGCCCATGCTTTCCTCGCACTTGTCGCCGACCTCGCCGCCGCTACCGCCGATGTCCGTCCAGGCGTTGTTTGGTTCGGGGTCGGTGATCGACTCGTTGTGCTCGTGGCTGAGGCCGCCCTCGAGCGCCCCGTCGGAGGGTTTGCCGTTGGGGTGGTTGCCGTCGTCGCAGCCCGCGATCCCAGTCACGTAGGGGTCGTTGGCGTAGACGATCTCGCCTTCGGGCAGCGGGATGTTTCCGTGGTAGGCGCAGTAGACGGGTTTGCTGGAGCCGGCCGAGCATTCCCTGCCGGAGGCTTCGAAGCAATCTTCGACGCCGGGCGGGGTGAGCATGAAGTACTCGTGGCTGAGATCGTGCGGTAGCCCGTGCGCGGCGACGTATTTGCTGAGCTCGGCCTGCAACTGCGCGTCGGTGAGGCAGATCGTGGCGCGGGTGCAGCCGTTGGCGGGATAGGGGTCGGTGTCGATGATCGCGCCGGCGAAGCGCGAGCTGTAGCTCGCGAACGCGCCCGCGGCGTCGTTGTACTGGGCCGATACCGAGTCGACGTTCTGGTGTCCGCCGCTGTCGTGGGCGAGGTCTTCGAGGTACTGGTCGATGCCGGACTCGTATTCGGCCGGGTAGGCAGGCGCACCGGCGGGGTCCCAGTAGAAGGCGTAGTTGGTGTTGGATGGCATCACCGGGCCGCCGTTGTAGTCGAGGTTGGAGAAGAACCTGTCGAACGGCTGGACGGTGGTGAGCGCAGGGACCGCGGCTCCACGCAGCGGCTGGTAGCTGAGCGCCTTGCCGCTCGGGAGCGTGACGATCACGGCCGAGGCGCTGCCTGCGCCGGCGGCGAGCATGGCTGTGCAGGCCAGCACGACGAAGGCGAGGTGCCATCTCGACGTCAGGGCGCGACTGCTTGCTCGATCCATGATCTTCCCCCTCGCTCGATGGCGGGCTCCCTCGGGCCCAATTGACAACGCTACACCTCAAATAGTCAAACTGTCTAGCCCTGGCGGGGCGGGACTAGGAGAGATATAGCCTGCTCACCTGCCGGCGGGCGTGAAGATCAGGTGTAGGCAGCCCAGATGTAGTACCCGACGACCGCGGCGAACATCACGGCGTCGAGCCGGTCGAGCGCCCCGCCGTGGGCGCCGAACAGGCCCCCCGAGTCCTTGGTTCCGGCCTCGCGCTTGACGAACGACTCGAACAGATCACCGATCGGCGCCACGAGCGCCACGCCCAGACCGAGCACGAGCGCATGCGTGCCGGGTAGCCATTCCTGGTAGCGCCCGGCGATCCACACCCCGGCCACGGCGCTGATCATGCCGATCACGAGCCCCTCGACGGTCTTGTTGGGGGAGATGTCGGGCGCCAGGGGCCGCCGGCCGAACATGCGCCCGCCGAGGTAGGCGCCGGTGTCACCGAGGAACGTGCCCACGAGCACGTCGATCACGATCCCCAGGCCGTGAGGCAGGCCACGCAGCAGCACGGCGTGGGCAAGCGCGAAGCCGATCCAGTAGATCCCCAGCAGGGTCACGGCCATCGAGGCGACTGACGGACGCGGCTGCAGGAGCGTCAGCCCGAACAGCAGCGGCAGGCTGATCACGGCGACGAGCAGGACCTGGACCTGATCGCCGTAGAGCGCCGCCGCGAGCAGCCCCGCAAGCGAGATCAGCCCGGCGAGACGCACGGGGCGCGCCCGCTCGTACATCGCGTACAGCTCGTGCATGCAGATGCCGCCCAGCACGAACATCCCGGCGGCGAACACGAGCCCGCCGGAGATCACGAGGAACAGCGCCACGGCGATAGCTGGGATCGCCACGAGCACGCGTGCGCTCAGATCCGAGCGTGGCTTGCGAGCGGGGCGGCGACGCACGGGGCGCGGCCTTGCCCTCCCCGTCTGCGACGCTCCGGCGCGGGGCCGGCGAGGGCGGGCGCCCTGGGGCGTGTGTGGTCCGCTGGCCATCGGCTGACCGTCAGCGTCCGCCGAACCTGCGTCGGCGCTCGGCGTACTCGGCCAGGGATTCCTCGAGCGCCTGGCGGGTGAAGTCGGGCCACAGCTCGTCGCGGAAGACCAGCTCGGAGTAGGCCGACTGCCACAGCAGGTAGTTCGACAGCCGGCGCTCGCCGCTGGTACGGATGATCAGGTCGGGGTCGTGCATCTCGGGTGCGTACAGGCAGGCGCGGAAGTCGGCTTCGCTGCCGCCCGTGAAGCGCCGGGCGGCGTCCAGGATCTCGGCCCGCCCGCCGTAGTTGAAGGCCACGAACATGGTGATCTGCTCGTTGGCCGCTGTCAGCTCTTCGGCCCAACCCATCTGCTCCTGCAGGCGCTCGCCGACCTCGTCGCGGCGTCCGATGAAGCGCATGCGCACGCCTTGGGCGTGCAGCTCAGGGGTTTCGCTGGCTATGCGCGTGGAGAACATGTCCATCAGCCCCTGGACCTCCTCGGCCGGGCGCGTCCAGTTCTCGGTCGAGAAGGAGTACACGGTGAACTCCTCGATCCCCAGCTCGGCCGCGTCGCGCAGGCGTGCCTTGACGGTGTCGGCGCCTGCGCTGTGCCCATCGTTGACGGGCAGGCCACGGGAACGGGCCCAGCGGCCGTTGCCGTCGGTGATGACGGCCACGTAGCGGGCCACGGGACTGGCCGAGCTCGGAGGAGCCGCCGAGGCTCGTTCCCCGGCGCCACCCATCAAACCGCGAGGATCTCCTCTTCCTTGGCCTTGAGCACAGCGTCCAGATCGCCGATGCGCCCGTCGGTCAGCTTCTGCAGCTCGACCTCCGCGCGGTGCTCGTCGTCGGAGGAGGCTTCGCCCTCGGCCTTCAGCTCGCGCAGGTGCTGCATCGTGTCGCGGCGCACGTTGCGGATCGCCACGCGCCCCTCCTCGGCGAGGTTGCGCACGACCTTGACCAGCTCGCGGCGGCGCTCTTCGGTCAGCTCGGGGATCACCAGGCGCACCACGTTGCCGTCGTTGGACGGCGTGAGTCCCACGTCGGACTCGTTGATGGCCTTCTCGATCGCCTTGATCGAGGATTTGTCGTAGGGCTGCACGCTCAGCAGGCGGGCTTCGGGCGCGGAGATCGTGGAGAGCTGGTTGAGCGGCGTCATGGCGCCGTAGTAGTCGACCTGGATGCGGTCCAGCAGTGACGCGCTGGCGCGGCCGGTGCGCACGGTGGAGAACTCGTGCTGGGCGGACTCGAGCGATTTGCTCATCCGCGCACCCGCATCCTGGAGCAGTTCGTCGATCAGGTTCTCAGCCGCCATCGCCCTCTCCTCCCGCTGTCGTTACGAGCGTGCCAACGCGCTGCCCGGAGATTATCCGCGCGAGGCTTGTCTCGTCGTCCATGTTGAAAACGTTCAATGGCATGCCGTTCTCCATGCACAGCGCGAGCGCTGTCGAGTCCATCACCCGCAGGCGACGCTCGATCGCCTCCATGTGGGTGATCTCGGGGATGAACGTGGCGTCGGGGTCGAGCGCCGGATCGGCCGTGAAGACCCCCTCCACCCCGTTCTTGGCCATCAGGATGATCTCCGCGTGAATCTCGGCCGCGCGCAGTGCGGCCGCGGTGTCGGTGGTGAAGAACGGGTTGCCCGTACCGGCGGCGAAGATCACCACGCGGCCCTTCTCCAGGTGGCGCATGGCGCGCCTGCGGATGTAGGGCTCGGCGACCTCGGAGACCCCGAGGGCGGACTGCACGCGGGTGTTCGTGCCCATCTTCTCGAGCGCATCCTGCAGCGGCAGCGCGTTGAGCACCGTTGCCAGCATGCCCATGTAGTCGGCCGTCGCCCGGTCCATTCCCGCGGCCGCGCCCTTCATGCCGCGGTAGATGTTGCCTGCGCCGACCACGATCGCCACCTCGACGCCCTGATCGCGCACGGCGGTGACCTGGCGCGCCACCGCGGCCACCTGCTCGGGGTCGGTCCCGTACTGAAGCTCTCCCATCAGCGCCTCGCCGGAGAGCTTCAGCAGTATGCGTTTGAAGGCAGGGGCCATCGTGGCTCAGCCTATACCCGTGACGGGCGTTATTGGCCTATGGCGAAGCGGGCGAAGCGGCGTATGACGACGTTCTCGCCGGTCGTCGCCGTGAGCTCGTCGCGAAGCTGCTGGACGGTCTTGCCCTCGAACTTGGGGTTGTGCATCTCCTGCTCGAGCAACACGATCGTGGCGAGCCACGAGTCGAGCTTGCCGGCGACGATCTTCTCGCGCACGTTCTCGGGCTTGTCGGCCGCCTCCTGCTCGTAGATCCGCGACTCGGCCTCGCGCTGCTCGGCGGGAACGTCCTCGCGGCTCACGTACTTGACCGTGGGTGTGGCGGCGATCTGCATCGCAACCTCGCGGGCGAAGCCGGTGAAGTCCTCGTTCTTGGCAACGAAGTCGGTGTTGCAGTCGACCTCGATCAACACGCCCACCTTGGAGCCTGCGTGCACGTAGGCCTGCACCGTGCCCTCGGTGGCGGCGCGCTCGCCGAGATCCTGGATTTTCTTGCCCTGCTTGACACGCAGGATCTCAATCGCCTTGTCGATGTCGCCCTCGGCCTCGGTGAGCGCCTTCTTGCAGTCCATCATCCCCGCGCCGGTGCGCTCGCGCAGGGCCTTTACGTCTTTTGCGCTGATCTCAACTGTGCTCATGTGGTGCTCGTCTCCGCTGTGGTCTGCTCTGGGGTCTCGGTGGTCTCGGGCGGGCTGGCAACCGGCGTCGCCTGCTCCTCGGCCTTGGCTGGAGCAGCCGGCTCCTGGGTGGGCGCGCTCGCCACGGGCGTGGCCGGCTCAGCCGGCTCTGCGCTTTCGGCGGCGGTCTCGGGCGGGGCCGAGGTGGGTGCTGCGGGCTTGTCCGCATCGGCGCTCGCCGTCATGGGTGTCGCCGACTCGGTGGCAGGCTCGGGCGAAGTCGCGGCGGGCGCCGGGGGCACCGGCACGGTCTCCGGAGCCGGTTTCTGGGCTGCCGCTGCCGCAGCAGATCTTTCGGCCGCCGCTTTGTCAGCAGCGGCTTTCTCCTCGGCCTCTTTCTTGGCCTGTTCCTCAGCCTCGCGCTTGGCCTGCTCCTCGGCTTCGCGCTTGGCGCGCGCCTCGGCCTCGATCCGGGCCTTCTCTTCGGCTTCCTTGCGCGCACGCTCCTCCTCGGCGCGGAACACGGAGTGCCCCTCGGAGACGACCTGACCGATCGCCTGCGTGATCAGGGAGCAGGAGCGGATGGCGTCGTCGTTGCCGGGGACCACGAAGTCGATCCCGTCGGGGTCGCAGTTGGTGTCCACCAGGCCGATGATCGGGATGCGCAGGCGCCGGGCCTCTTTGACGGCGATCTCCTCGGTCTTGAGGTCGATCACGAACATCGCGTCGGGGACACGCTGCATGTTCTTCACGCCGCCGAGGTTGGCGCGCAGCTTCTCCAGGTCGGCCTGTGCGGCCATCCGCTCACGGGTGGGCAGCAGCGCGAGCTGGCCCTCGGCCTCGAAGCGTTCGAGGTCGTGCAGCCGGCGGATGCGCTGGTTGATCGTCTGGAAGTTCGTCAGCAGGCCGCCCAGCCAGCGGTGGTTGACGAACGGCATGTCGGCCGCCGTGGCCACGTCGCGGATCGTGTCGCGGGCCTGCTTCTTGGTGCCCACGAACAGCACCGTGCCGCCGCGGTGAGCGACCGTCCCGGCGAACTCCTGTGCCTGCGCGAGCAGAGACTGCGTCTTGAGCAGGTCGATGATGTAGATGCCGCCGCGCTCACCATGAATGAAGCGGCGCATCTTGGGGTTCCAGCGGCGCGTCTGGTGGCCGAAATGGACGCCGGCCTCCAGCAGCTCCGCGATTCCAACGTCAGCCACGGGCTACTCCCTTTGTGTTTATGCGTTTTCGCGTGAGGTGGAGAGCGGACCCGGGGCTGCGCTGATCGCCGCACCGGGCAGGGCCGCTGTCCACGACCACGCGGGTCGAGAATCACAGTTGTGGGCTCAGGATACCCCTTCTGCGCGAGCCAGCGCGGCTGCGAGGTCGTCCGGCAGCGGCGAGTGGACCTCGACGGGCTCGCCGGTGAAGGGGTGAGCGAAGGCCAGTCGGGTGGCGTGCAGGAACTGCCGGTTCAATCCCAGCATGCCCGCCCTGCCGTACTCGGGGTCGCCACAGACTGGGTGCCCGATCGCCTGCAGGTGCACGCGGATCTGGTGTGTCCGTCCTGTCTCCAGCCGCAGGCGCAGCAGCGAGGTACCGGGCAGAGCGCGCTCGAGCGTGAAGTGCGTGCGTGCCTCGCGCGCGGAGGAGCCGCCGATTGCCATCCGTGTACGGACCCGTTGATCGCGCCCGACCGGCGCCTCGATAGTGCCGGTGCGGGCAGGCGGGCGTCCGTCCACGAGCGCCAGGTACTCGCGCTCGATCTGGCGCTCGGCCAGGGCTCGCTGGAGGCGTCTGAGCGCCTCTGCCGAGCGCGCCACGACGAGCAGGCCGGAGGTGTCGCGGTCGAGGCGGTGGACGATTCCGGGCCGCTCGGCGTCCCAGCCGCCGGGGCCCTCATCCTCGCCCGCACCGACTGCCTCGTCGGCGCTCAGCAGCGGCGCGAGCATCTGTGAGAGCGTGTCCTCGCGGTGCCCGCGGGCAGGATGCACGACCAGCCCTGGTCCCTTGTCGACGACGATCAGATGCTCGTCCTGGAAGGCGACGGTGAAGCCGCGCGACTCGATCACGTCTCGGTTCGGCGGGAGCTGTCGATGAGCAGGAACAGGATCAGTATGCCCAGCGTGATCGAAGCGTCGGCGAGGTTGAAGGGCGGCCACCCCAGGGGCAGCTTGACGAAGTCGGTCACCGAGCCGTCGCGCAACCGGTCGACGATGTTGCCCACAGCGCCGCCCACGAGCATGCCCGTGGGCAGCCACATCAGCCGGCGGGTGGCGTGCAGCGCGAAGTAGACGAGCAGCGCGAGGAGCGCGAGGACGATCAGGATCGTCACTGCCGTCTGGCTGCCGGGTAGGAAGCCGAAGGCCACTCCGTGATTGCGGGTGTTGACGAGCTGCACGCCAGGCAGGAAGCGGCGGTCTTCGCCCGGCACGATCGAGTGGCGTACCGCCTGCTTTGTCAGCTGATCGGCCACCACCACCACGATCAGCACGGCGAGCGCGAGCAGCCATGGCCGCCCTGGCCGGCGTGTAGTCGCCCGCATCGAGGATCAGCCGTGGATGAGGCGCCCGACGATCACCGAGTTGACGATCTCGAGCGTGATGATGGCGAAAATTGGGCTGAGGTCGAGTCCGGCGATGCTCGGCAGGAAGCGGCGGAAGAGGCGCAGGAACGGTTCGCTCACGTCGCGTAGGAAGCCGAGCACAGCGTCGGTGGTGCGTGAGTAGGGCGGGCGCAGTCCGGCTGAGAGCAGCAGCTGGATCACGATGTGGGCGATGATCAGCAGGATGTAGACGTAGATCAGCGCCGACAGGAACCCCGCTATGTCGGTGCGGGCGCTGGCGAGGATCATCGCTTGGGCGCAGGCAGGTCGAGGACGGCGTCGAGCGCGTCGCTGAAGGCCGCGCGAATGCCTCCGCGCTCCAGGGCGTCGAGGCCGCGGGCGGTCAGGCCGCCGGGGGATGCGACCTCGCGGCGGATGGCCATCGTGTCGTTGGCGCGGCGGCGCAGCAGCTCAGCGGTGCCTGCAAGCGTCTGCACGACGAGCTCCGCTCCCTGGGGGGCCGGGATACCGCGGCGTACGCCCGCGTCGATCTGGGCCTCGGCGATAAGCGCAACGTAGGCGGGCGCGCAGGACATCAGCCCCATGGCCACGTCCACGAGCGAATCGTCGAGGACCACGAGCACCCCCAGGGCGGCGAACAGCTCGCTCACCTCGGCGTCGATCGCCGCGTCCTGCTCCGGCCCGGCGGCCTGCACGACGGCGCCCTCGCGCACCTCGACGGGCAGCGAGGGAATGAAGCGGTAGACAGGACGCCCCGGGTAGGCCTCGCGCAGTGCAGCCAGCGGCGTGGCTGCGAGGATCGAAGCCACAGCCTTGGCGTGGGGCTCGACTTCGGCTGCCACAGCCGCCAGCTGGGCGGGCTTGTGGCAGAGCACCACCAGATCGGCCTGCTCGGCCACCTCCGCATTGGTGGCAAGCGCCTCACCCCCGATCTCCGCAGCCAGGCTGCGTGCCCGCTCGGCCACCGGGTCGGTGCACACCAGCGGCGTCCCCCAACCCCGAGCCAACGCCCGAGCCATGTTTCCGCAACCGATCAGTCCAACTTGCATCTGAGAGGAGATATCCGGCGCCTCGCTGCGTCCTCGGTCGCTCATGTGCACAGCACACTACGCTCCCTGCGTCCTGGCGAGGCTTGAATCTCTCGTCTCAGAACGCCGAAGACGATCAACTCTGGTTGAAGAAGCCCTTCTCGATCAGCCTCGCCCGCTCCTCGGCTGAGATCTCGACGTTGCGCGGTGTGAGCATGAAGACCTTGTCTGCTATCCGCTGCATTCCGCCGTCGAGGGCGTAGGTGAGCCCGGAGGCGAAGTCGATGAGGCGCTTGGAGAGGTCGGTGTCGGAGCTCTGCAGGTTGAGGATGACGGGGATCGAGTCCTTGAACTTGTCTGCGATCTGCTGGGCGTCGTTGAAGGACTTTGGCACCACGAGGTGCACGCGTACGTCGCCGTTGGCGCGCCCGCCGACGGGTTTGAGGACGGTGGTTGCGCGTGGTCTCGCTCCGCGCTCGCCGGCGTCGTCCTCGGCGAAGATGTCGTCGAACTCGTCGCGGCGGCGGCGCAGGCGGCGGACGTTGGGGCGCTCGCGGTAGCGGTCCTCGATCTCGGCCTCAGGCGCTGCCTCCTCCTCGTAGTCGTCGTGATACTCCTCGGCAAGGCCGAAGTAGACGAGCGCGCTGTGCCAGGAGTCACGAAAGGCCATGGTTTAGTGCGTGTTCGCCCGGCGAGCGGGTTTCCCTGCAGATGCTAGTAATTTCCGCCGCTGAAGGAGTGCGGCGAGCATGCCCGCTAATGGTACAGACTCGTGCCGATTCGCACGATTGTGGCGCCCTCTTCGGCGGCCACGAGGTAGTCCTGGGAGGTGCCCATGGAGAGGTGGTGAAGGCCCCGCTCGTCGGCCAGCTCGCGTAGCGCTGCAAACCAGCGGCGGCTGTCCTCGGGGCGCTGGGAGAGCGGCGGCATGGTCATCAGCCCCACGACGGGCACGGGCGCACGGGCGATGTACTGGTCGAGTTGCTCAGGTGCGATCCCGGACTTGCCCTGCTCGGAGGCGATGTTGACCTCGAGCAGGATCGCAAGGCCCGGCCGGGCCTGCTCGCGGTGGCGCTCGAGCTCTCGCAGGGCGGAGTCGGAGGCCACGGAGTGGATGAGGCGCACGTGGGGCACGATCTGGCGCACGCGCCGGCTCTGCAGCTGGCCGATGAAGTCCCACTGGAACAGCTCGCCGTGGGCGGACACCTTCTCCTGGAGGTCCTGGGCGCGGTTCTCGCCCACGAGGCGCACGCCGGCCTCGGCGAGGACGGGAAGCTCAGCACATGCGATGTACTTGGTCGCGGCGAGGATCTCCACGGGGCCGGTGGCTCGTCCTGCACGAGCGCTTGCGCCGGTGAGCTCCGCGGCGATCCGCTGGAGGTTGGCGCGTACGGCCTCGGCACGCAGGCCGGCGATCAGCTCAACCATGCCACTCCCGCCTGGCGTCCCGCCCGGGAGCCTTCGCGGCGGTGGGAGAAGTAGCGCTCGTCGCAGATCGTGCAGGCGTTCACGTCGCGTACCTCGCCGACCCCGGCTGCCAGCAGTCGGTCGTGGGCGATTGCCCGCAGGTCGATGTGCCGCCCGTGCGCCTGCGCTCCGGCGAAGGCCTTGTGCACCTCAGGGCCGACCTCGTAGCAGCAGGGGCCCGCTCCGGGCCCCACCACCGCCACGATCTCGCCGCCTGCGCTCAGCTCTCCCATCGCCCTCACTCCCTCCTCGAGCACGCCCGCGGCGAGCCCGCGCCAGCCCGCGTGCACCATCGCCACCGCGTCCTCGCAGCCGAGGGCCACGGGCAGGCAGTCGGCGCTCAGCACCATCACCCCCACGCGCGCCAGCGCGCTCGCCTGCCCGTCGGCCTCGCGCGGCGGCCCGGTGGCGAGCTCGGGGGCCGGGAGCTCATGTAGGCGCTCGACGACTGTGCCGTGCACCTGGTAGCCGCGGGCCATGCGCTGCACGCCGATCAGCTCGCGCAGGCGCTCGCGCGCCGCGGCACCGTGCTCGGCGCGCTCGCCGCCGACGCTCGAGAGGTTGCCGTGACTGCGATCGGTGAACAGCACGTGTGCGTGTCTGTGCAGCTGGATGGCGGCCTGCTCGGAGCTCACGCGCCGTCCTGCTCGAGCGCTGCCGCCAGCTCAGCCTCCGCCCGGGGCTCGAGCTCTCCGTCGAGCTTGCGTGCGAGGGCGTGCTTGAGGCGTGCGCCGATCTGGGGCCCGGCGGGGATGCCGGCGGCGATCAGGTCCTCGCCGCCGATCTGCAGGGTGACGTGGCGCAGCCGCTCAAACCAGATTTCGGCCTGGGCGGTGACGCTGGCGGTGCCCTCGCCGAGCGCTCCGCCCAGGGCGATCGCCTCGATGGTGTGCGCCGAGAGCGCCTCGTGCATCTCCGAGGGCTTGGCGGCGAGGGCGAGCTCTTTGAACAGGCCGGGCGCCACGAGGGCTGTGCGCTTCACGCGCTCGCGGTCGGGGGCGGTGAACTCGAGGCTGTCGAGGAGCTCGAACATCACCGGTTCGGGGTCCTCGGCGGGGTCCATCGATAGCGGCAGCAGCAGCGAGGCCATCAGCAGCAGGTCGGGCCGACCGTCGGCGGGCAGCAGCGCGAGGGCCCGCCGGACGAGGCAAGGGGTGAGACGCAGCCGCGGCTCGAGCGCACCCAGCACGCCCAGCTCGTCGATCGCTTCCAGCGAGCCCAGCGCGTCGGCTTCGCCCAGGGCGAGGCGCAGCTCGGCGCCGATCCGTGCCCGCGAGACCGCGGCAAGAGCACCCTGAGCGACAGCCGCGGCGGCGAGCTCGGCCGTGTGCTCCTCGACGGCGAAGCCGAGGCGAGCGCTGTAGCGGGCGAGGCGCAGGAGGCGGGTTGGATCGTCGAGGAAGCTGCGCTCGTGCAGCACGCGCAGGCGCCGGGCCTCGAGGTCCGCGAGCGCACCGGCCGCGCTATCGAGCTTGCCCCGACGGGGGCCGCCGAGCTCCACGGCGATTGCGTTGACGGTGAAGTCTCGCCGCTCCAGATCCTCCCGGAGAGTCCCCGGGCGCACCTCGGGCAGGGCGCCGGGCGTGGGGTAGGACTCGGCGCGCCGCGTGGCCACGTCGACCCGTCCTCCCTCCCACTGGACGAGCGCAGTGCCAAAGCGCTCGTGCTCGGTGGCACTGGCCCACACGGGGATGGCTGCGGCCAGCTCACGGGCGAACTCGCCGACGCCCATGGCAAGGACCACATCGAGCTCGCGCGGGGCCCGTCCAAGCAGCAGGTCGCGTACGGCGCCGCCAACGAGCGCCACGTCCTCGCGTGGGGCTGCGAGAACCAGAAGCTCACGGCCGCCGGGCAGCTCCGCCAGCCCGTCCAGCACCTCCGCCCCCGCCCCCGCGCCGGACTCTTTCCCGGCATCGGCGCTCATCCGCTCACACGCACCGGTATCCCTGAAGCAGCCAGATGGGACTTGGCTTCGGCGACGGTGTAGCGACCGTAGTGGAAGATCGAGGCGCACAGCACGGCGTCGGCGCCGGCGCGGAGCGCTTGGGCCAGGTGCTCGAGCTCCCCGGCTCCCCCGGAGGCGATCACGGGGACGCTCACGGCCTCGCTGACAGCGCGCGTGAGGGACAGGTCGTAGCCGTCGTTGGTGCCGTCGCGGTCCATGCTCGTCAGCAGGATCTCCCCCGTCCCGCGCTCGACCGCCTCGCGCGCCCACTCGACCACGTCACGGCCGGTGGAGGTGCGCCCACCGGCGAGATAGGCCTCCCACCGAGGCGGCTCGGCGCCGGGCACGGCCTTGGCGTCGATGGCCAGCACGACGCACTGCGCCCCGAACACGTCTGCGAGCTCGCCCAGCAGCTCCGGACGCTGCAACGCGGCGGAGTTGACGGAGACCTTGTCCGCACCGGCGTCGAGCACCGCCTGGGCGTCTCCAACCGAGCGGATGCCGCCACCGATGGTGAACGGCACGAACACCTCATCGGCGGTGCTGCGGGCCAGCTTGGCGATCGTGTCACGCTTCTCGTGGGTTGCTGTGATGTCCAGGAACACCAGCTCATCGGCGCCCTCATGGTCGTAGTGAGCTGCCAGCTCTACAGGATCTCCTGCGTCCCGGATGTCAACGAATTCGACGCCCTTGACCACACGTCCACCGTCGACGTCCAGGCAGGGGATCACGCGCTTGAAATGCATGCGCCCACGGTAGCTATTCAGAGAAGGGCCGCGTGCGCCTCAGCGACGGTAAATCGCCCCTCATACAGGGCCGTGCCGACGATCACGCCCTCGAGGGCCTCCAGCTCGAGCTCTGAGCGGAGCGCCGCCAGGGCCTCGAGGTCGGCCAGAGTGCCGATGCCGCCGGAGAAGATCAGGCTGCCGTCACCGACGGCTCGTGCGACCCACAGGACCTCCTCGCGGTTGGCGCCGTCGAGCATCCCGTCGTGGTCGATGTTGGTGAACACGAACTGGCTGACACCGCGCTCGCGCAACGCCGCGAAGGCCTCGTGGGCCGGTGCATCGCTCGTCTCCAACCAGCCATGCGTGGCGACGTTTCCGCCGCGCACGTCGACCCCCACGAGGATGCGCTCGGGGCCGTGGGCGGCGAGGACAGCGTCGAGC
The DNA here is from genome assembly GCA_036264155.1 of Solirubrobacteraceae bacterium. Taxonomy (GTDB): domain Bacteria; phylum Actinomycetota; class Thermoleophilia; order Solirubrobacterales; family Solirubrobacteraceae; genus Palsa-744. Next base: position 7,035 of record DATARM010000142.1, on the reverse strand, counting down.
ATGGTCGGGTCGGTGAAGGCGGCCGTGCCTAGGATCACGCGGGCGGCGCCGGCTGCGAGCGCGTCGCCGACCGCCTGGGCGGTGCGCAGCCCGCCGCCGTACTGCACGGGCACGCCCGCCTCGGCAGCGATCTTGCGCATGTGGGCCAGGTTGACTGGCTCCCCGGCCTTGGCGCCGTCGAGGTCGACCACGTGCAGCGCCTGGGCTCCCTGTTGGACCCAGCCGCGGGCTGCCGAGGAGGGGTCCTCGTCGTAGACCTTCTTGGCGTCGAAGTCGCCCTTGACGAGGCGCACTGCGTTGCCCTGGAGGATGTCGATCGCGGGGTAGAGCTTCACGCCGCGATCGTGGCTCGCGCGCAGATGTGCGCGAAGTTCGCCAGCAGGCGCAGGCCGGCCGCGGAGGACTTCTCGGGATGGAACTGCACACCATAGAAGGAGCCGCGCTGCACGGCTGTGACGAACGGCGCCCCGTACTCGGCCGTACCGAGCACGTCGGCGTCATCTGAGGGCACGGGCGCGAGCGAATGCACGTGGTAGAAGGCGCAGCGCTCGGGCAACGCGTCGAGCAGCGGTGAGGCGGTGTTGACGAGCTGCACCTCGTTCCAGCCGATGTGGGGAAGCTTCAGCGCCCCGGCCTGCAGCGGGTGGACCTCGCCGGGCACGATTCCCAGGCCCTCCGCGCCGCCGAGCTCGGTGGAGGAATCGAAGGCGAGCTGCATCCCCAGGCAGATGCCGAGCATGGGAGTGCCCGCGGCCACGCGCTCGCGCAGGAGTTCATCGAGGCCCGAGGCGCGCAGCTGGGCCATTGCCCGCGGGAAGGCGCCCACGCCGGGCACGATCAGGCCGGCGGCCTGGCGCAGCTCTGAGTGGTTGCTGGAGATGCTGGCGCGTGCGCCCACGTGCTCGAGCGCCTTCTCCACAGAGCGGCGGTTGCCCATGCCGTAATCGACAATGGCGATGTCCACGGGCTCCTCGACCAGGGGCGTCATTGGGTGAGTGTTCCCTTGGTGCTCGGGACGCCCGTCTCGCTGGGGTCCAGTGCAGTGGCCTGGCGCAGGGCGCGGGCGAAGGCCTTGAAGGCGGCCTCGATCATGTGGTGGGCATTGCTGCCCGCTTCCACGCGCAGGTGCAATGTGAGCTTGGCGCTGTTGGCCAGGGCCCTGAAGAACTCCTCTGTGAGCTCGTGCTCGAAGCCGCCGGTGGCGCCGGGCGGCAGGTCGGCCTCGAACAGAGTGAAGGGCCGACCGGAGATGTCGATTGCACAGCTCGCCCGCGCCTCGTCCATGGGCACGGTAGCGTCGCCATAGCGCACGATCCCGGCGCGGTCGCCGAGGGCCCGATCGAGCGCTTGCCCGAGCACGATGGCGGTGTCCTCAGCCGTGTGGTGGGCGCCTGTCTGCAGATCGCCGCTGACGTGCACGTCGAGGTCGAGATGCCCGTGGCGGGCGAGCAGGTCGAGCATGTGGTCGAGGAAGCCCACGCCCGTGGCGCGGGTACCCGCGCCGGTCCCTTCGAGGGTGAGCGTGAGGCGCACGTCGGTCTCGCCCGTCCTGCGCTCGATGCTTGCTTGGCGGCTCATGGCTCTCCATTCTCGCGCACTCGGGCCTCCATCGATTCTGCGTGCACCTCAAAGCCCTCCGCGCGGGCGATGGGCGCCCCGGCGGCGGCGAGCCTATCGGCGGCGAGCCCGATACGAACCTGGGCCATGCGCCGACGGAAGTGGCGGGCGGAGAGCTGGGAGGCAAAGCGCGCGGCGGCGCCCGTGGGCAGCACGTGGTTGGAGCCGGCCACATAGTCGCCGAAGGCGGTGGCACTCTCAGCGCCCACGAACAGGCAGCCGGCCGAGCGCACGGACGGTGCGAGCGTCTCCACCTCGGCGCCGATCAGCTGCAGGTGCTCGGGGGCGAAGGCATTGGCCAGGGCGATCGCCGCCCGAGGGCTCTCGACGTGGACGATGACGAACTGGGCCTCGCCCACGGTGGGGCGTTCGAGCACGAGCTGCTGGAGCTTGGCCGCGAGCGCCTCGCACACCTCTGCGCTCGGGGAGACGGCCGCCACGAGGCTGCCCTCGCCGTGCTCGCCCTGGGCGAGCATGTCCAGTGCCGCCAGGCGCAGCTCGTGCTCCGAGACGGTGCCGGCGAGCACGACGAGCAGGTCGCTGGGGCCGGCGAAGCCGTCGATGCCGACGACGGTGGAGAGCTGGTGCTTGGCCTCCTGGACGTAGAGGTTGCCGGGCCCCACGATCACGTCAACAGGCTGGACGGTGTGGGTGCCGTAGGCGAGCGCTGCGATTGCCTGGGCTCCACCCATGCGATAGACACGCTCGACGCCGCACAGGCGGCAGGTGCCGAGGATGACGGGGTCGATCTGGCCGTCGGGCCCGGGCGGTGAGCACACGACGGTGTCGATCACGCCGGCCGCGCGGGCGGTGACGAGGCCCATGATCACGGTGCTCGGGTAGGGAGCGCGCCCGCCGGGCACGTAGATGGCGGCCGAGGCCACGGGCACCTCGCGCAGGACGATCCGCTGGCCCTGGGCCAGCTCGACGGCCTGATCGTGACCCACCCCCGCCTCGGCCACCTGGGCGACGTTGGCAATGGCCACCTGCAGCCCGGCGACGAGCTCCAGCCCGAGCCCTTTGATCGCCTCGTCGAGCTCCTCCTGGCTGACGAGCAGCTCTCGCGGCTCGCTGCCGGCGGTGTCGAACCGGCGGGTGTAGTCGATGACGGCCTGATCGCCCTCGAGGCGCACACGCTCGATGATCTCGCCCACGGGCCTCGACACGGACTGCCCGCCGGCGACGAGCGAGCGCACCTGCCCGGCAGCGCCGACGGGACCGCCCAGGCGCTGCACGTCCTCTGGCCCGAGACGCTGCAGGAGCATCGTCTAGGAGCCGCCAGGCACGGTGACCGCGTCGGGACTGGGGAGAGCACGCAGACGCGCGAGCAGATCGTCGATGGCGGCGGCCTTGAGCTTATGCGATACGGGGTTGGCGATCAGGCGGGCTGTGCACACGACGATCTGCTCGCGGACCACGAGGTTGTTTTCAGCGAGCGTTGTGCCGGTGGCGGTGAGGTCGACGATCGCCTCGACCATGCCGGTGAGGGGGGCGAGCTCGACGGAGCCCTTGACCTCGACGATCTCGGCCTGGCGGCCGGTCTCCTCAAGGTGGCGTGCGGCGATGCGAGGATACTTGGTGGCCACACGCATCACGCCAAGGCGGCGCAGGGCCTCGACAGCGGGGTCGGGGCCGGCCTTGCCGGCGAGGACCATGGTGCAGCGTCCATAGCCGAGGTCGAGCAGCTCGTAGACCTCGCGCCCGCCGTCGCCCGTGTCAGTGGGGCGCCCGCCCTGCTCGAGCAGGACGTCCTTGCCGGTTACGCCGAGGTCGGCGGCGCCCGCCTCCACATAGGTGGGAACGTCAGAGGGCCGCATGGTGATCACGCCGATGTCCTCGAACAGCAGCTTGCGGTCGTTGGAGCGAAGCTCGTCGGTGTCGAGACCGAGCGCGCTCAGGCGCTCGACGGTGCCGGAGAAGAGGGCGCCACGGGGCACGGCGATGGTCAGCCCATTGATCGGCGAGCTCATGTGGCTCCGCTCTCGGCGCTTGCAAGCTGGGCGCCCGTACCGCGCTCCTCGCCGAACAGGGCCTCGTGCAGGCGGGCCACGTTGAGGCCAAAGCCGACGGCGGGCAGCTCGCGCCCAAAGCGCCCGACCAGCTCGTCGTAGCGCCCGCCGCCACCGAGCGGGGCGCCGAGGGCAGGGTCGTAGACGTCGAACACGGCGCCGGTGTAGTAGCCGATGTTGCGCACGAGACCGAGGTCGAAGATGATCCGCTCGGCCACAGACTGCTCGAGCAGCTCGTGCACCTGGCGCAGGCCCGTGACGGCGCTCTGGGCCTCGGCGGGCGTGTGGGCCAGCACCTCGGGGCCGCCGCGGCGCTGGGGCACGCTGAGCAGGATCTCGATGGCCTCGTCGGCGAGGCCGGAGTCGGCGAGGGCCTGCTGGAGCCCGACGAAGTCGCGCAGGACGAGGGCGTCGAGCAGCGTGGGCTGTAGCTCCTGGCGGACGCGCAGGCTGGCCATGAGGGCGGGGAACAGCGAGGCGTCGCCGAGGCCGATGCGGTAGTCCTTCAGGCCGGTGGCGTCAAGCGCGTGGCAGAGGACTGTGAGCGCCTCGGCGGTGCCGTGCGGGGCGGGCGCGCCGATCAACTCGATCCCCGCCTGCAGGAGCTCGCGTGGCTGCCCGCGCTGGGGGCGCACACCGCGGTAGCAGTGGGCGAAGTAGCAGAAGCGAAGCGGCGGCTGGCTGGAGGCATAGCGGCTAGCGACGACACGGGCGATGGGCACGGTCATGTCGGAGCGCAGCACGAGCGCCGCCCCGGACTCGTCGAAGACGCGGTAGGCGGGCTGGGCTTCAGCCATGTCGGCGCGGGCGAGCACCGACTCGTACTCCAGGGCGGGCGTGTAGACCTCGCCGTAGGAGTGGCTCTCGAACACGCCGCGCAACGTGTCGGTGATGGCGCGCACCTCGCGCGTCTCGTCTGGGAGCACGTCGCGCGTGCCGCTGGGTATGGGGTGGATCATGCGACCCGCAGGTTACGCGTGTACGGGCTCCGTGGCCACTCGCTCGATGCGCGCGCCGAGCTCGCGCAGGCGCTCGTCGATGCGCTCGTAGCCACGGTCGATCTGACGGATGTTGCCGATCTCGCTGCGCCCCTCGGCGCACAGGGCAGCCAGCAGGATGGCCATGCCGGCACGGATGTCGGGCGACTCGACGCGCTCGCCGCGCAGCCGGCGCGGACCGGTGACGATGGCGCGGTGGGGGTCGCACATGACGATGTCTGCCCCCATCAGGATCAGCTTGTCGGTGAAGATCAGGCGGTTCTCGAACATCCACTCGTGCACCAGGATCGAGCCCTCGGCCTGGGTGGCGAGAGCGACAGCGATGGAGGTGAGATCGGCGGGGAAGGCGGGCCAGGGACCGTCCTGGATCTTGCTCTTGTACTCGCCCACGTCAGCCTGGGCGACGAGCTTCTGCCCGCCGGGCACGACCACGTCGTTGCCGTCGAGCTCTGAGCGCAGCCCGACGCGTTCGAACACGAGGCGGATCATGCGCAGATCGCCGGGCACGGTGTCCTTGATGCGCAGTTCGCCGCCGGTGACGCCGGCGAGCGCCATGAAGCTGCCGATCTCGATGTGGTCGGGGGCGATCTGGTGCTCGCAGCCGTGCAGGCGCTCGGCGCCGTGGACGGTGATGAGGTTGGAGCCGATCCCCTGGATGTCTGCGCCCATCTTCAACAACATGCGGGCGAGGTCCTGGACGTGGGGCTCGCAGGCGGCGTTGCCGATGACGGTGGTCCCGGGTGTGAGCGCAGCGGCCATGAGCGCGTTCTCGGTGGCCATAACGGACGGCTCGTCCATGAACACGTTGGTGGGCTTCAGCCCGAGGGGGGCGCTGAGGACGATCTCGCGACCGCAGTCGGCGCTGGCGCCCATGGCGCGGAAGGCATCGAGGTGTGGGTCCAGGCGCCGGCGTCCGATGACGTCGCCTCCGGGCGGGGGCATGACGGCGCGGTGGAAGCGCGCCAGCAGCGGTCCGGCGAGCAGGAAGGACGCTCTGATCAGCTCGGCGAGCTCGCGGTCGATCTCGACCTCGTGCACGCCTGCTGCGCACAGGGCGACCTCGTTGGGCCCACGCCAGCTCACCTGGACGCCGATGGCGCTGAGGATCTCGAGCATGGCCTCGACGTCGCGGATGCGGGGAACGTTGCGCACAACGACCTCGTCCTCGGTGAGGACGCTGGAGGCTAGGATCGGCAGGGCACCGTTCTTGTTCCCGGCCGGAACCATGGTGCCGGAAAGCGGTACCCCGCCTTCGATGACGAACTTCTCCATGAGCTGTGGGCGCCGCCTTCGACCCAGTGTGGGGCCGCCGGTGTGGCGCTTGGCAAGCGTAACAGCCATCTGCCCAGTCAAGTTCGAGGCCGCCGGCGATCGCCCTGCCTGCTCGCCCCCGACCCGCCACGAGCGAGCCTCGTACGCCCGCTTTCTGCAACACTCATTGCAGGAACAGGCGGCCTGCATTGGCTTTCCAGAGCCGAATCCAAAGCGATCGTTCAAGACGTACACGTGTTCGCTTCGGTTCCGTCCGCGCCTGTTCATACCTTGCGAACACATGTTCTCTTCCAACAGAACATCACGACTGGGGCAGCGCGCACTCGATGCGCTTGGCCTCTTCCGCTCCTTCCTGTTGCTCGAGGACGACTACGACGTCGACTGGGAGGTCGACCAGGAGGAGCTGACTGAGGTGGATCATCCGCATCGGGCCGCGCTGCGGGCGGGCGTCATTGCCGAGCGCCTGGCGCATCGCCGTCCCGGCCAGCTCGCGCCGGCGACCCAGCTGTGCCTCTCCCCCGTGAGCCGTCCGGGCGGCGTGCGCAGCCGCGCTCGGAAGCGCCACGGCGATACGGCCCGCAAGGGCAGCTGACGGCCTCTGTGCGCCAACGGCTAACGCTTCTCACGCTCGGGGTCTCGGATCTCGAGCGTGCGAGACGCTTCTATGAAGCGCTGGGTTGGCGCAGCGACACTCCGCAGGCATTGGAGGTGGTGTTCTTCCAGTCGGGTGGCATGGTGCTCGCGCTGTGGGATCGCGAGCGTGTAGCCGAGGATGCGGGCCTGGAGCCGGGGTCCGGGTTCGGGGGCGTCTCCCTGGCCCATAACGTGAGCAGCGAGGCGGAGGTCGACGCGGTGATCGCGGAGGCCGAGGCGGCTGGGGCGACGGTCATGAGACGTCCGGGGCGCACGTTCTGGGGCGGCTATGCGGCGGTGTTCCTTGACCTCGATGGGCACCCGTGGGAGGTCGCCCACAACCCGCACTGGACGCTCACGCCTGATGGCGACGTGCTTCTGCCGCCGGCTTAAACGCAGCGGGCCGCCTGTCGGCGGCCCGGGGTCTGCTTTGTAGATAAACCGGCGGCGTCCTACTCTCCCAGGCCCTTGCGGGCCAAGTACCATCGGCGCTGAGGGGCTTAACT
>DATARM010000121.1:0-4471 GCA_036264155.1 Solirubrobacteraceae bacterium | reverse complement strand
ACGGAGGTCGCGGGCCCAGCGTGATCGTGGCCAAGCAGGGCGAGTACGGCGCCGCGCTCGTCACCCGCGATGGCTTCTTCGCGCTCCCCGCCTATCCACTGGAGACCGTGATCGACCCCACGGGCGCGGGCGACACTTTCGCCGGGGGGCTCGTGGGCTACATCGCCGCCCACCCCAGCGAGGAGCTCTCCGACGGACTGCTGCGACGCGCGATGGCACACGCCACGGTGCTGGCCTCTTTCAACGTGGAGGAGTTCGGCACCGAGCGCATGCAGCGCCTCACGGGCAAGGAGATCGTGGCCCGCATCGCCGAACTGCACGCCATGACCCAGTTCAGCGGCGCGCCCCTGCAGCTCAGAGGTTGACCCCTTCCCAGCCGCGTACGGGGCCCGCGCGGCGGCAGCGCGCCTGGCAGGCCAATTCAAGGGAATCAGGGGCTTGTACGGATGCCTGGGCGGGTATACGATCGAGCGAGCGTGACGACGTGGACCTTCATCTGGCTGATGTTCCTGCTGAAGATTCCGATCGTCGCCCTGTTCCTGATCGTGCGCTGGGCTGTTCGCCAGACGCCGGAGGAGGCCTCGGGCGAGGACGGCGGCATCGGTCCACGGCCGAGCCCGTCCCATCCCCATGGCCCCCGGGCGCAGCTGCCACGACTGCCGCGCCGCGGACCGCACGTGGGGCCCGCACCGCTTGCGCCGCTGCGCGTCAGGGGCGCGATCGCGCACCAGCGCCAACCCCGCACCTGAGCCGTTCTCGCACCGGTGACCGGATGACGGGCCGGCTTTGCTCATAATCGGTATCAGCGACACCCTCACCCCCAGCGGATAGGAGAAGTAGATGAGCAGCGAGCCCTCGACGGTCGAGCAACAACCTGACGCTACGGGCGGGGAGAATGGGCAGCGTTCCTCAAACGGCGCCGCAGCGACGCTTAGCGTCACCGACAACCGCACCGGCAAGACCTACGAGCTGCCGATCGAGGACAACACGGTGCGTGCCACGGATCTGCGCCAGATAAAGGTCGATCCCGACGAATTCGGGATGCTCTCCTACGACCCGGCCTTCATGAACACCGCGTCGTGTCGCAGCGCGATCACCTACATCGACGGCGACGCCGGCATCCTCCAACACCGCGGCTACCCGATCGAGCAGCTGTGCGAGCACTCGAGCTACCTCGAGGTCGCCTATCTGCTGATCAACGGCAAGCTGCCCAACAAGGCCGAGCTCGAGGGCTGGATCGACGAGATCACCATCCACACGTTCGTGCACGAGAACGTCAAGGACTTCATGCAAGGCTTCCGCTACGACGCAAACCCGATGGGCATGCTCGTTGCGTCGGTCGGCGCGCTCTCGACGTTCTACCCGGACGCGAACAAGATCAAAGACGAGCGCGTGCGCGCGATCCAGATCATCCGCCTGCTGGCGAAGATGCCGACGCTGGCCGCGTTTGCCTTCCGCCACAACATGGGCCAGCCCTACGTCTACCACGACAACGACCTCGAGTACGCGGGCAACTTCCTGGGGATGATGTACAAAATGACCGAGCTCAAGTACCAGCCCGACCCGCGGCTGGCGCGAGCGCTCGACGTGCTGTTCATCCTGCACGCCGACCACGAACAGAACGCCTCCACGAGCGCCGTGCGCTCCGTCGGCTCCACGCAGGTGGACCCCTACTCGGCCGTGGCCGCGGGCGTGGCCGCGCTGTACGGACCGCTGCACGGCGGCGCCAACGAGCAGGCGCTGCGGATGCTCAAACGGATCGAGACGGTGGAGAACATCCCCGACTTCCTCGAGGGCGTGAAGGCGGGCAACGAGCGCCTGATGGGCTTCGGGCACCGCGTGTACAAGAACTACGACCCCCGCGCGCGGATCATCCGCAAATACCTCGATGACGTGTTCGAGGTCCGTGGCAAGAGCCCCCTGCTCGACGTTGCCACGGAGCTCGAGAAGCGCGCCCTCGACGACGACTACTTCACCTCGCGCAAGCTCTACCCCAACGTGGACTTCTACTCGGGCCTGATCTACGAGGCGCTGGGGCTGCCCGTGGCGATGTTCCCCGTGATGTTCGCCATCGGGCGCACCAGCGGCTGGATCGCCCAGTGGAAGGAGCTGGTCGAGGATCCCGAGCAGAAGATCGCGCGTCCGCGTCAGATCTACACGGGCGATCGCGACCTCGACTATGTGCCGATGGAGCAGCGCGGCTAGCGCTCGAGCTGGTCGAGATCCTCCTCGTAGGCCGTCGACTCAACGTCGGCGGGCGGGGGGCGCCGAGCGCCCGGAGCGAAGCGTCCGGCGCCTGCCACCAGCCCCATCAGACGCCCGCCGTAGTGGCGGGAGAGCCAGCGCTGCACGAGCGAGCGCGTGGGGCGCGCCAGCAGCAGCACGCCGAGGAGATCAGTGACGAAGCCGGGAATCACGAGCAGAGCGCTACCGAGGAACCCGAGCGCCCCGTCGAGCGCCACGCGCCCAGGCGCGCGCCGCTGCGAGACGGCCAGCGAGACGCGCTCGATCGCCATGCGCCCCTGGCTGCCGAGCAGCCGGGCCCCCAGCACAGAGGTGCCGATCAACAGGACGACCGCGGCCAGCCAGCCGATCGCGTGTGCCACCTCGATGAAGGCGAACACCTCGATCACGGGTACACCGATCAGGATGAGAACGAACATCTCCTCGATCAGCCTACGCATAGCCGCCTAGGATCCCGGCGATGACAGATCACGAGCCCGAGCAGCCGCCGGTCATTCCCGGTAGTGACGCGGCCGCGGCCCGCATGGAGGCAAACCTCGAAGCGGACGATGCGACGCAGGAGCTGCTCGACGACATCCACGCCAACGCCGCCGCCCAGGCCGGCGTCACGGGAGTCACTGCCTTCGGCGAGGTCGGCCCTCCGTTCGACCGCCGCGCCCCCTTTCTGGTGGGCTTCATGGGAGCCATGGGCGTGGCGTTCGCGTTCGCGCTCGCTTGGGCGGTGGTGGTGGCCGGCCAGGTTCTGGTGCTGCTCGGCCTCGCGTTCTTCATCGCGCTCGGGCTCGACCCCGCCGTGGTGTGGCTCTACCGCCGTGGACTGCCGCGCTGGGCCGCGGTGGCGGTCGTACTGGCTGCGTCCCTGGCGCTGTTCGTGGGCTTCTTCGCGCTTGCCATCCCGGTGGTCTCAACCCAGGCGAGCAAGCTCGCGGAAGAGATCCCCCACTACCTGCACACGCTCAGCAACCGCCACTCGGACCTGGGCAAGCTCAACGCCAAATATCACTTCGTCAGCGGCCTGCAGAGCCTGCTGCACAACAGCGGCTCGGTCAACGCGCTCGGCATCGGCGAAGCGCTTTTGGGCTTCGTCAGCTCGATCCTGCTGGTGGCCGTCGTCTCGATCTACGTGCTCGCCGATCTGCCGCGCGTCAGGCGCGGCATCTACCTGCTGGCGCCGAAGAGCAGGCGGGCGCGGATGGTGCTGCTCACCGACGAGATCCTCGACCGCGTCGGCGGCTACGTGCTCGGGAACCTGCTCACGTCATTCGTGTTCGGGCTCGGCGCGTCGCTGTGGGCTCTCGCCTTCGAGATCCCCTATGCGCTGCTGCTCGGACTGCTGGTGGGCCTGCTGGCGCTGGTCCCGATCGTCGGCTCGACGCTCGGCGGCATCATCGTGGCGCTCGTGGCGCTCACGGTCTCTCCCACCGTGGCGGTTGCAACCGCGGCCTTCTACCTGGCCTACTCGCTGGTGATCGAATACGTGCTCACCCCGCGGGTGATGGCGCGGACGGTGTCCGTCCCGGGGCTGGTGACGGTGCTTGCCACGATCCTCGGCGGCGCCCTGCTCGGGATCGTGGGGGCGCTCGTGGCGATACCTGTAGCAGCGGCGGTGCATCTGCTCCACGAGGAGATCACGACGCCCCGCCTGGAGGAGAGCTAGCTACAGCACGAGCGTTGCGCCGTTGCGGCTGAGCCACTCTCGATCCTGGCGATAGTCCGGCCAGTAGCGCTCGAGCAGCGCCCAGAAGCGTGGCGAGTGATCGAGGATCTCCAGGTGGCAGACCTCGTGCCACACGACGTATTCGAGCACGCGCTCGGGCGCCAGCAGCAGGCGCCAGTTGAAGCTCATGCGCCCATTCGCCGAGCACGAGGCCCAGCGGGTTCGTTGTCCGCGGATGTCGAGGCCCGTGTAGCAAGTACCGGACAGCGCGGTTGCGCGATCGAGGCGAGGGGCGACCTCGCTGCGGGCCGAGCGCCTGAAGTAGCGCTCGAGCGCCGGCCGGGCGTCGCCGTCGGGCACCAGCAGCCGCTGTCCGTTGCGGTGTACCCGCGTACGGCCCGGCTGGGGCACGAGCACGAGCGAGCTGTCGAGGTAGGGCACGGTGCCGGCCCTCGCGGCGATGCTGGCGAGCGCTCGGTGCGCCTCGTCGAGGCGGCGCTCGATCCACGGGCGCAGCTCGCGCACGGCCGCCGCCGCCACCCGCTCGGGAGCGCGGGTGGGCAGCACCAC
>DATARM010000107.1:0-1660 GCA_036264155.1 Solirubrobacteraceae bacterium | reverse complement strand
CGCTGCCGCTGATTTAAGGTCGCGTTCGCGGATCGCCAGCGTTCCCAGCGCCACACTCATCCCAGCCCTGTGGGCCGTGCCGCCTTCAACCTGGCCCCGAACAAGACCACCCACCTCCCGATCCGCCTGTCGAGCAGTGTGATGGGCCTGATCCGCAAGCATCACGGCATCACGGTCACGCTCACGGCTGTGGTGGCCGGCAACGCGGTCGCCCAGACGATCAAAGTCAAGATCCTCTGATCAACCACTAGCCCGGATCTGCGGGCGGCCATGTCCAGCAACACAGCTCGCTCGGCGGGCGCTCCAGCGCAACCGCGCCAGCTGCATCCGGTCCCACGTCGAGATCGGCGATCCACGGCTCGGCTGCGCGATCGGAGGGCTGGAGATCTGACCGCAGCAGACCCACGCCGAGGCGCTTGAGCTCAGCCTCGTGCCGCACCCAGGCCTGCAGAAAGGCACCCGCACGCTCTCGCTCCCCCAGTGCCTGCAGGTTTGCGACCTCCCGCGGGTCGAAGGTGCGGGCGGCTATGGCCGTCACGTCTGCTGTCCCGCGCTGCAGCTCTACGTCGACGCCGACCTCCTCTGAAAAGCTGACGGCGTAAAGTGCGACGGCCCCCGAGTGGGAGAGGTTGAAGGAGATCGCCGGCGGGTCCAGGGAGGGCTTGCCGTGGACACTCAGGCTGATGCGCAATCCCGCCGGTTCAGCATCCAGGTAGAGCCCCAGCAACCCTCTCAGCACCTCCCTGGAGTGGGCCCAGCGCTGTCGGTGGCGAGCGCCCGCTAGGCGTGCCGCTCTGGCTTGCTCCTCGGCGCAAAGCAGCTCGCCCAACTGGGGATCGACGTCCAGGTCAGCGCGCCACACGTGGACGGCGCCGGCGGCGAGCACCGGACGGGTAGGCCCAGGGGGCCAAGGCTCAGGCAATGAGCGCTTCGATGGCCGTGAGGAATCGGTGCGCCAGCTCGATCGCCCGTTGTGCCTCCTCGACTGGCGCCGACCAGGCGTCGTAATCGGCCTGCTCGCGCTCGGGCTGGATCTTCTGCGCTTCGGCGGCTAGCTCGGTATCGATCTTGGCGCTATCGACAAATGCTTGGCGGAACTCATGCCAGGTGCCGCGGTGGGTGCGAGCTGAGGTCCCTTGCTCGCTCAGGGCGGCCCTGGCCGCGTAGAGCATCGCGTAGTAGGCCGAGCTCAGTGCTGTGGAGGGATCCTGAGCTATAGCGACCTCCGCCGCTGCCAGGCGCCGCCGGGCCGCTTCGAGGAACTCGCTGGAGCGAGGGCTCATCGACCCTCTAGCCGCGCAGGGCGACTTTGTCGCGGTCCAGCTCGGCGATGAAGAAGGACTCGACCTCTCGTCGTGCCGCCAGCCACCCCGGAGTGTGAACGTGGACGGAAAACGACCACGTGAGGGCTTGCAACCCGAGATCTACGGCGGCTTGGTCGAGCATCCCGCGCACGCTCATCCGCCCGTCCCAAGATGCGTCATCTACGAGCACGAGCACATCCACGTCGGACTCCGGGGACGGAACCTCCCCTCGTGCCCGGGAGCCAAAGAGCCATACCGCGTGTAGCTCATCGCGGAAACCGACCTCGAGCAGCTCGACGAACCGCGCGAGCAGTGTTTGCTCATCCGCGCGCAAGGACGTCTGAGCCATTGTGGCC
>DATARM010000076.1:0-10048 GCA_036264155.1 Solirubrobacteraceae bacterium | reverse complement strand
AGCGCCATGCGCTTGCCCTCGGCTCCACCCGCCAACAGCAGCGCGCCCATCGACATGGCGATGCCGACGCAGATCGTTTGCACGTCCGGCTTGATGAACTGCATCGTGTCGTAGATGGCCAAGCCCGCGTAGACCGAGCCGCCCGGGGAGTTGATGTAGAGGAAGATGTCCTTGTCGGGATCGTCCGACTCCAGGTGCAGAAGCTGGGCGATCACGAGGTTCGCGATCTGGTCGTCCACGGGCGTACCGAGGAAGATGATCCGCTCGTTGAGCAGACGGCTGTAGATGTCGAATGCTCGCTCACCGCGCGAGGTCTGCTCGACGACCATTGGGACAAGTGGGCTCATAGTCCTCGCCTTTGTTTCGCTTCGCCGACCGGAATCCTCTAGAGGCTAGCTGGTCGATCCCTGATCGGCCGGGGTCCACAGCCGCGGCGAGGCCTGCGCGCCGCTCTCCTGGGCGGCCTCCTTCTCGGGCGTCCACAGCGCCTCGCGAGCCTGCGCCTGGGCCAACGGGATCGCCTTGGCCTCGGCGGCGAGCAGATCGATCGCCTGACGCGCCGCGAGATCCTCGCGCACCTCCTCGAGCCTCCCCGCCGAGCGTAGATCTCCGAGCAGCTTCTGGGGCTCGACTTCCTCTCGCTCCGCGCTCGGAGCCAGCGCCTCGAGCAGGTCATCCTCGGATGGGCTGATCTGCTCGGCGGCCACGATCGCGGTGATCACAGCCTCCCGTCGCAGGGCCTGCTCGGCTTCGGGCTGCATCTCCGCCAGGATCTCCTCCTCGGGACGATCGACGATCTGCAGGTAGGCCTCGCGGGTGATGCCACGGTGGGAGAGCGAGTGCAGCATCCGCTCCCACATCTCGCGCGCACGCGCGATGACGAGCTCAGGGGTGACCTCCATCCGCGAGCCACCGACGGCCGCGTCGAGGGCGGCCTGGCGGAAGTCGGCCTGCACCCTGCCCTCCTCGGCCTCGAGCAGGCGCGCCCGGATGTCGCCGCGCAGCTCCTCCATGTCGTCGAAGCCCGCGTCGGTGGCGAAGTCGTCGTCGACCTCGGGGAGCTGCTTGAGCTTGACCTCCTTGACCGTCACCTCGAACGAGGCGTCGCGGCCGGCGAGCTCGGCGTTGCCGTACTCCTGCGGGAAGGTGAGCGCGACGGTGCACGTCTCGCCGGCGCTAGTGCCGATCAGCGCCTCCTCGAAGCCGGGGATCAGGTTGCCGCCACCCAGCTCGATGAGCTGGTCACGGCCCTCGCCGCCGTCGAACAGCTCCCAGCCGGGCTCCTGCCCCTCCTCGCCGGAGACGGCGATCGAGCCGACGTAGTCGACCACGACGAAGTCACCGGTGCCCGCGGCACGCTCGGCCGTCTCCAGCCGCGCAAGGCGCTCGCGCATCGCGTCGATCTCCCGCTGCAGGAGCTCCTCGGGGACCTCGGGCTCGCGACGCGGCACCTCCAGGCCCTTGTAATCGCCCAGCTCGGCTGTCGGCAGCACGCCGATCTCGATTGAGAACTCAAGATCCTCGCCCTTGGCGGGCAGCTCGCCGAGGTCCAGCTGCGGGTCGCCAACGGGAACGATGCCGGCGGTCTCGATCGCGTCGGAGTACCAGGTGGAGATCGTGTCGCGAACCGCTTCCTCGAGCACCACCTCGCGACCCATGCGCTGGATCACAAGTGGAGCGGGAACCTTGCCGCGACGAAAGCCGGGGAGCTTGAGCTGGGAGCCGAGTTGGCGGGCCTTGCGCTCGAGGCGACCCTCGAGCTCAGCGGCGGGAACCTGCACCTGCAGTCTCACACGCGAGTCACCGAGCTCGGTGACTTTGGTCTTCAAGGCGGCCGGCACTTCCGCCACGATACCGTGCCGCTCGTGAGCGTTCGCGCACCCCGACCGTGGCACCGACGCCTGGAGGCATGGCTGTGGACCGGGCCGGCCGGCCACCTCCTCGGTGGGAGTCTCGACTTCGCGCAGGCGCTGGGACGCTACGGGTGGGCCCGAGCCCACGGCCGGACGGTCCGCTGAGGACCGTCGCGACCGCAGGCCGAGCGCCGCTTCTTGCTCAGGCGGCGGAGTGGGCGAGTGAACGCCCGAACTGCAGACGCTTGCCGCGGGGAAGCACGAGCACGGGGCAGGTGGCGATCTCGACCAGCCGTCCGGCCGAAGAGCTGATGCCCACGCGACCCTCCTGAGTCTGCGCCCGCGAGTCGATCACGAGCAGCCCCGCGTCCTCGTTGACGACGGGGGCAACGGTGGCCCCGAAGGCAGCGGCAAGCGCCTCGGCCGTCTCGCGGGCGCCGCCGTCACCGTCGCCGATGGCGACGATTTGGCGGATCGCCTCTGCACCTGCGCTCTCGGCGAGGTCCACCGGAGCGATCGCCACAGCTACGCGACCGCCCTCGAGCAGGCGCTCAGCGGAGTTGCCGACCGCGATGTGACCTTTGGCCGTGTGGGAGTCCGAGCAGAAGACGACCACGTCGGCGCCCTCCCGCTCGGCCAGGGCGGCCAGCCCCTCGGGCGTGGAGCGGTCGGTGACGACGTGGGTTGCGGCAGCGGTGCCACCGAGCAGCTGCACGCCGCGGTCGAGCAGCGCCTGAGCCTCGTGCTGGGCGATGTCCTCGCGAGCGCTGTCGGACTCGAAGCTGTGACGGACGTAGGCGAGTGAGACCTCGCCACCGGCCTTGGCGAAGAGACGCCCGAGAGCGACGGCGTCGTCCTCGTTGGCGGTCCCGTCGTAGGAAACGATGATCTTGGCGGACATTTGCTTTCTCCTGTCTGATCTACCGGGGCCCGTGGTGGCGGTGACCGGCTCCTTTGAAGTTCTGTTCTTCTGATGGTGGCACGCTCCTGCCATCAGCTCCAGTGATTCTCTTGAATGCTGCTATAAGCATTGCTAATGCTAAATGTGGCTCGGCTCAAGGTTCTCCGGGAGGTCGCCTACCGCGGCTCGATCTCGGCCGCGGCCGAGGCCCTCTCCTACACCCAGTCGGCGATCTCCCAGCAGATCGCCACGCTCGAGACCGAGACCGGCATGGCCCTGCTCGAGCGCCACCCACGGGGCGTCAGCCTGACTGCCGCCGGCCAGACACTCGTCGGCCACTCCGAGGGCATCCTCGCCGGCCTGGAGGCCGCCGAGGCGGCGCTCTCGGAGATCGCGGGCTTGCGCGGCGGGCGACTGCGTGTGGCCTCCTTCCCCACCGCGGGCGCCACGCTGATGCCCCACGCGATCGCAGACTTCCGCTCGGCCTACCCCGACGTGGAGCTGACGCTGACCGAGGGCGAGCCCGAGCAGATCGTGCCGCGCCTACGGGCCGGCGAGCTCGACCTGGCGCTGCTGTTCGAGTTCGCGGGCGAGGCCCTGACGGTGGAGGACATGACGCGCGTGGAGCTGCTCGAGGACCCGATGTACCTGGCGCTGCCGCGAGACCATCGGCTGGCCGCACGCGAGCGGATCAAGCTCGAGGACCTGGCAACCGACGCCTGGGTGCAGACGTCGCGCTCGAGCCCATGTGCGCTGCACGTGGTGCGCAGCTGCCACGCCGCGGGCTTCGAGCCGAACGTGACGTTCGAGAGCGACGACTACCAGACGGTCCAGGGCCTGGTGGCGGCCGGTGTGGGCGTGGCCTTGATCCCCGAGCTCGCGCTGTCGGTCGTGCGCGAGGACATCGTGATCCGCGCCCACTCCCCCGCTCCGCCCGTGCGTCAGGTGATCGCCGCGATGCCGGCCGGCGCCCGCCTGGTGCCGGCGGCGCCGGTGATGCTTGGAGTGCTCGAACAGGCCTCGGAGCGTCTTGATAGTGAACCTACAAAGCACTATTAAGGCAAGCGGGGCGCCCGGTCGATTCGACCGAGCGCCCCGAACCACTACCTAGCGGTGCCTGAGCCTAGATCCCGGCTTTCAGGATCGTCTGAGCGAGCTTCTTGTAGCCAAGAGCCGTCGGGTGAATGTCACCTTCGGGGTATTTTTCAGCTGCCGCAGGCGTTGCCGCCGCTTCAGCTTCTTCGTGGCTGTAGCCTTTGCTTTCCAGGTATTTCACCAGGTTCACTTTTTTGTCGTTCGCGTTGCACTCTTCGGTGAACTTGCAGATGTCCTTCTGCTCGATGCTCGACTTCTGCGGGTTGAACACCGGGAACGGGTTGGCGTAGATCACGCCGGGTCCGAACTTTTCCTGACCCGCGGGGTGAACTTCTTTGCCTTCGAATTCAGCCGTGCAGGTTGCTTCTTTCGACGTAGCAGCGCATTCAGCTGCTTCGTTGAGTTTTTTCTGCAGCGAGTCGCTGCCGGGAAGGATCTCGGCCTGCGGGTTGTAGTACCCGAGGAACGAGATGGGACCGGCGTAGCCGTAGTTGCGCAGCACGCCGATGGCTGTACCCACGTTCGTGAGGATGTGGTTGAAGAGACCGCCGGGGTACTCGTGACCACCCGGACCGGCTTCGACGGTGATGCATTCGAACAGCCCGCCTGAGAAGCCCTGTTCGGCGTCGTAGGCTGGTTTCTCGCATTTGCCGACCGTCTCGAGCTCGTCGTTGGAGCCGATCTGGATCGAGATCGCCTTCACGTCGACGCCGCCCTGCAGCAGGCCAACGGCGTATTCGAGCTCCGATGCGCCGCCCTGTTCGGTCTTCAGCCCGAAGCCGTCCACGTTGTGGTAGGCGCAGGGAGCCGAGACTTTCAGCGGAGCTTCGCTTTTCGCGGCACGCTGTTCTTCGAGAGCGGTTCCGAGCGGCCCATTACCGATCAGCCCACCGCTTGTCTCACCCGGGCAACCCAGGTTGACCGTGGCCAGCGCGTTGCCGGCTTTCTTTTCAGGGCCGGCGAGCTTTTTGCCGACTTCGCCGACGAAGCCCTGTTCGAACGCCGACGGGGGCTCCGCCGGGAAGTTCAAATCGAACGTTTCCTCTTTGTAGCCGAAGCTGAGCGAGTCGCCCAGGGCTACATATGCGGTTGGGTTGAGAGCGGGTTTGGCGGCGCTTGCGCTTGACGCAAACATCGCCGAGGCGACCAGTACGAGCGCCAAACAGCACCCGATCAGTCTCCTGAACGAAACAGCCGAGCCATTCGTGGCTGACATCTCACATCCTCCTATACGTGCTGGGACATGCCCGCACGGGACAGCCCCCTCATTGGATATATCCCTCTGCAGCAGGCTTCCCCGAGCTAGTCCCTCCGGGGAGCGTAGCGGGCAAGATACCCACGTGTACCCTAAATGTCAAGCGATAAACGCCGTGCGTTTATCAACGTCCACCGTGCAAAAGACGGGCAAATGCAGGGGCATCCGCCCCTCCGTGAGCGATTCGAGGCTGTGGTGGGCGATCACTTGGGAGGCGTCCGGATGGCCTGGCACATTGGTCTGTCAAGCAATCGAGAAGGGTCGTGGACGATGTCTGTTGTGAGCCTGCTGCTGCTGATGATTGGAGTGCTCCTCGGTGGCGCCTGCGCGGCCGTGCTGAACAGGCGCAGCCGCGAGCACATGCGCGACGAGCTGAAGGCGATCTCGGTGGACGTGCTCGCGCAGACGGGCGAGAGCCTCGCTCAGCGCGTCGCCGAAAGCCGCCGGGCGGAGGAGGAGCGCGCGAGTGGCGAGATGGCCAGGCGCGCCGAGGAGATCAAGGGCGTCGTCGGGCCGGTGGCCGAGAAGCTGGGCCGAATGGAGAGCGAGATCGGTCGCCTGGAGCGGGAGCGACGCCAGGCGCAGGGAGAGCTCGCGCAGATGGTCCGCCAGCTGGGCGACGGCGTCGGCACGCTGCGCCAAGAGGCGGGCAACCTCGTCTCTGCGCTCAAGCGCCCGAGCACCCGCGGGGCCTGGGGCGAGATCCAGCTGCGCAACGTGGTCGAGATGGCCGGCATGGTCTCCCACTGCGACTTCGTGGAGCAGAGCACGATCCAGACCGGCGAGGGGACGCTGCGCCCTGACATGCTCGTGCGCCTACCCGGGGGCAAGCTCGTGGTGGTCGACTCCAAGGTCCCCCTCGACGCCTACCTCTCGGCAGTCGAGGCCCAGGCGGAGGACGAGCGCGAGCTGCACGCCGCGCGGCACGCGAAGCAGACGAGGGAGCACATCACCAAACTCGCCTCCAAGGGTTACCAGCGCCAGTTCGACTCGACCCCGGAGTTCGTCGTCATGTTCGTGCCCTCCGACGGCATCTACCAGGCAGCGTTGGCACAGGATCCCGCCCTGATCGAATTCGGCGTGCAGCAGCAGGTATTGATGGCAACCCCGACCACGCTGATAGGGCTGCTGTGGGCGGTCCACTACGGATGGCGCCAGGAGCTGATCGCACAGTCCGCGCGCGACATCGCCGAGTCGGCCAGGGAGCTGCACCGGCGACTGGGACGCTTCGTGGAGCCCTTCGCCAAGGTCGGGCGCCAGCTGGACTCTGCGATCTCCGCCTACAACGAGTCGGTCGGGTCCTTCGACCACCGTGTGATCCCCCAGGTCCGGCGCATCGAGGAGGCCGGCGCAGCCTCCGATCGCGAGGTCGTGGCGCCGAGCGCAGTGGAGATCACCGCGCGCGCGATCACCGCACGAGCGGAGCTCGCCGTCGACGTCCCCAGCCGGCCGCGACCCGCCCAGGCTCAGCTGCTCGACGCCGAAGATCGGATCGCCGCCGGCGCGTGATCAGCACGGCGATGAGCGCCAGCGCCACGGGCACGGTGGCTGGCAGCTCGTTGACGAGGAAGAACAGCAGGTCGAAGCAAAGCGCAAATGCTGCGGTCACGAGCGCCCCACGACTCTGCTCGGAGCCCGCGAACGTCGCCGCCAGCAGGCCACCGAGAACTCCGGCTATGAACAGGTCGCCATAGCCCATGACGGCGCTGGCGAACACCGCGCGCTGCAGCTGCGGCAGTCCGGCCGCAGGGTGCGCCGCGTTGAGCGCGCTGTTCGGCCTCTGAAGCAGATCTGAGACCACCAGGGCTGTGTCGGCGAGCGCCATGGCAACTATTCCGGCGGCAAGCCAGCGCGGCGGCGTGACGGCGGCGAGCAGCACGCCGAGCGTGACACAGCTGAGTCCCGACAGCACGAGCGCCGCGGTCTCCCCCGCGAGTCCCCCCTTATCGGCCCAGGCGAGCGCGAACAGCGGCACCACGGCAAGCGCGAGCGCGGGGCGCGAGCCATGCGAGAGCCATCCCAGCGCCGCTGCCGCCAGCAGGGGCACGGCCACGAGCGCGAGGTAGGTGAGCGCCTGACCGCTTGCGTGTTCGGCGCTTCTGGCGATGAGCACGAAGGCGAGCACCGATGCCGGGGGTATCAGCGCCCAGCGGCGCCCGCGAAGGCCCATCAGCGGGAATGCCGCTGGGGATCGGGGAAGCGCGACCAGAAGACCCTGGACGATGGACAGCGTGACGATCGAAAGCCAGAAGGGGAGCACCGCTGTCCAAAATAGATTCTCCGCGGCTCCTTCGGGGGCCCATCTGCGTACGATGGGCCCTGTGGACGCATCCGCCGCACAGGCGCCGCCCATCCTCCACCTCTCCTCGGTCGTCGGCAGCCCGCTGCGCGACTCCGAGGGAGCGCGCCTGGGCAAGGTCGAGGATCTGATCGTGCGACTGGGTGGCACCGGCTACCCGCCGATCACGGGCTTTCTCGTAACGGTTGCCGGACGCACGTCCTTCCTCGGCGCCGACTGGGTCTCCGAGATCGCCAGCGACGGGGTGGTGATGCGCAAGGCCAAGCTCGATCTGCGTCCCTTCGAGCGCCGCGCCGAGGAGGTGCTGCTCAAGCGCGATCTGCTCGATCGGCAGCTGATCAACGTGCAGGGAGCGCGGCTCGTGCGCGCCAACGAGATCGAGCTCGCGCTCATCGCCGGCGCCTGGCGAGTGGTGGGCGTGGACACAGGTCCGCGCGGGGGATTGCGCAGGCTGCTGCCGAAGGGGCTCGGCTCGCACATAGCCACGGGCGAGTTCCTCGACTGGGCCGGGGTAGAGCCGTTCGTCGGGCACGTTCCCACCGTCCGCCTGCGCGTGCCTCACCACAAGCTCGCCAAGCTGCACCAGGCGCAGATCGCCGACATGGTCGAGGCCGCCTCGCGCCATGAGGGTGAAGAGATCATCCAGGCCCTCGGCCATGACGACCGGGAGCTCGAGGCGGACGTGTTCGAGGAGCTCGACGACCAGCACCAACGCGAGTTCCTCGAGGATCGTCCCGATGCGCAGGTCGCAGAGATCCTCTCGCGGATGGCGCCCGACGACGCGGCCGACATCGTCGGAGAGCTCGACGAGGAGCGCCGCGAGCCGGTGCTGTCGATGCTTCCGGTCTCACACCGAGTGAAGGTCCGCGCGCTGCTCGGCTACGACCCGGCCGAGGCGGGCGGCCTGATGAGCCCCGACTTCATCCTGCTCGGCGGCACCACCCCGGCGGCAGACGCGCTCGAGGCAGTGCGGCGCAGCGAGATCGCACCCGAGCTGCTGAGTAGCGTGTTCGTCTGCTCGCGCGAGGGATCGCTCGAAGGCAGCGTCCCCGTCACCGCTCTGCTGCGCGTCGAGCCCGGCCAACGGCTCGAGCGCATGGTCAAGCACGAGACCCCGTGCCTGGACCCCAACGCCTCCTTCGAGGAGGTGGCACGGTTGATGGCCGACTACAACCTCACTTCCATTCCCGTGGCCGACGAGAACGGGAAGATGGTTGGGGTCGTCACCGTCGACGACGTGCTCGAGGCGATGCTCCCGCGGGGCTGGCGCAGGCGCTTCGGCCTTCTCGGCGAGGACTAATAGACTCACCGCCACAGTGAACCCTCCCGCGGGACAGTTCGATGGCGGTTCGAGTACCGCCCGTCATGCGTCGCATCCGGTCGGCCACCCGTGGCCGACCGCGCCTGCCTGCCCGGCTTAACCCTCGTCGAGCACGAATCTTCGCCCTGCTGGGCCTCCTCGGTCCAGGCCTGATCGCGGCCAACGCCGGCAACGACGCCGGCGGAATCGCCACCTACTCCTCTGTCGGCGCGAAGTACGGCTACGGGCTGCTGTGGACGATCGTCCTGATCACGATCTCGCTCGGCCTCGTGCAGATGCTGGCTGCGCGCATGGGCGTCGTAACCGGCAAGGGTCTCGCCGAGCTCGTGCGTGAGGAGTACGGGATTCGCTGGTCGGTGTTCGCCACCAGCGCTGTCGTGATCGCCAACCTCGGCATCTGCATCTCGGACTTCGTCGGCATCGGGGCTGCTCTCGGGCTGGCTGGCATCCCCACGCAGATCTCCGTGCCGATCGCCGCCGTGGGCATCTGGCTGATCATCGTCCGTGGCTCCTACCGCTCAGCCGAGCGGATCTTCGTGTGGTTCACGATCCCCTTCTTCGCCTATCCGATCGCCGCCATCCTCGCCCACCCACACTGGGGCAAGGTCGGCAAGGCCCTTGTGGTGCCCACCATCCACACCAACTCGGCCTTCCTCCTGCTGCTGATAGCCACGGCCGGAACGACCATCACCCCCTACATGCAGCTCTACCTGCAGTCGGCCGTCGTCGAGCGGGGGGTGCGCGAGGACGATCTGCGCAAGGAGGAGCGCGAGGCCGTCTCAGGTGCCGTGTTCGCCAACATCGTGGCCGGCTTCATCATCATTGCTACCGGCGCCACGCTGTTCACGCACGGGGTCCACAGCATCTCCTCCGCGGCAGATGCCGCGCGGGCGCTGCAGCCGTTCGCAGGCAGCTACGCCGAGGTGCTGTTCGCGGTGGGCCTGCTCGGGGCGAGCCTGCTCGCAGCGGCGATCCTGCCGATCGCCACCTCATATGTGATCTCCGAGTCGCTGGGCTACGAGAAGGGGATCGGGCGCACACACGAGGACGCGCCGGTGTTCGTGAACATCATCACCGCGATGATCATGATCAGCGCGTTCGTGGCGATCATCCCCGGTGTGCCCGTGATCTCACTGCTGGTGGGAGTGCAGGTCGTCAACGGGATCCTGCTGCCCATCAACCTGTTCTTCATCTGGCGCCTGGCGCGATCGGTCAACGTGATGGGCGCACGCCACAGCCGCGGGCTGCTCGACGGCACGGCGGCTGTCACCGTCGTGGTGACCTCGACGCTGTCGATAGCGCTAGTGATCATCACGATCGTCGG
>DATARM010000058.1:0-21604 GCA_036264155.1 Solirubrobacteraceae bacterium | reverse complement strand
TTCGAGCTCATCCGCCAGCGCCGGCTGCCGGTCTACCTGGCTGTGTTCAAGCGCTTCGGTGCCGCGTTCGGCGGTCCGCTGTCGTTCCCGATCGAGGGCTGGACGCTGGCGATCGACATCCCGGCCGACGCTCCCGGCCTGGTGGCTGCGCTGGAGCAGCTGGACGAGGTTGTGGCGGGTTGTGGCGGGCGCGTGTACCTGACCAAGGACATCCGCCTGCGCTCGGACATACTGAGGTCCATGTATCCCCAGCTCGATCGCTTCCATACGCTGCGCGAGCGGGTCGACCCGCTGGGGCTGCTGCGCTCGGATCTGGCACGGCGGCTCGAGCTCACCGGGAGCCTGTGATGAGTTCGCCTGGTCCTGGTTCGGCGGGACGGCGGGTGATCGTGCTCGGGGGCACCTCTGAGATCGCCCTGGCGTGTGTGCGTGAGCTACAGCGCTGCGCTCCCCGCGAGGTGGCGCTCGCAGGGCGCGACGCCGCGGGCTTGAGCGCAGCCGCCGAGGGACTACGCGCAGCGGGTGTCGCGCGGGTGCTCGAGCTGGAGCTGGAAGCGCTCGATCTCGATCGTCACGAGGAGATCGTGGGACAGGCCTTTGAGCAACTCGGGGGCGCTGACATGGTGATTCTGGCGGTGGGTGTGCTCGGTGAGCGTGGGGGTATGCCCGAAGACATCGCGGCGGCGGTGAAGCTGCTAGAGGTGAACGTGGTGGGGGCGGGCTCGCTGCTGATGCACGCAGCTCGCCGCCTGCGCGAGGGAGGAGGTGGTGCCCTAGTGGTGCTGTCCTCGGTCGCCGCCGAGCGCCCACGACGGGCCAACGCCGTCTACGGCGCCTCGAAGGCAGGGCTCGACTCGCTCGCCCAGAGCCTCGGTGACGACCTCCACGACGCCGACGTGCACATGCTGGTGGTGCGTCCCGGGTTCGTACGCACACGGATGACACGGGGCCTTGACCCGGCTCCGCTTGCAACCACGGCGGAGGCGGTGGCACGGGCGGTCCGGGATGGGCTCGATCGTGGCGCGCACACCGTGTGGGTGCCACGCGCGCTGCACGCACCGATGCTCGTCATGCAGATGCTGCCACGGGCGATCTTCCGGCGGATCAAGCAATGAGCGCTACCCGCCCTTCACGCCGCGACCCGGAACAATCGGTGCCGCGCAGGGCGCCGCGGGACATCTCCCAGCTCCAGGCCCGCCGACGCGCGGCCGAGCGGCGCAGGCGGCTGTTCCGGTTGGACATCGGCCTCGGCGTGCTGATGGCTGTGATCCTGCTGATCGTCACGCCCGGGTTGGCGATCGCTGCGGTGCTCGCTGTGGCGATGCTGCTCGGCTGCGTCGCGTCAGTGGTGATAGCTCGACGCCGTCGGCGCAAGCATGGGCTGGACCGCTAGCGGGGCTCGAGCACGAAGACCGCGATGTCGCGCGAGGTGCGCTCCTCGTAGTCGTCGAAGCCCGCATATTGCTCGTTCATCTTGCGCCACAGCTCCGCGCGCTCCTCGCCCTCGGCGACCCGAGCGCGGATGGAGCGGATCTCGCCGCCGATCTGCACCTCGGCATCGGGGTTGGCCTTGAGGTTGTAAGACCAAGCGGGCGCGCGTTCGTTGCCGGCGTTGGAGCCGACCACGACCACGCGCTCGCCGTCGGCGAGGTATAGCACGGGGGCGGTGCGCGGCTGACCGGAGCGCCGGCCGATCGAGGTGAGCAGCAGCACGGGCGCCCTGCCGATCTTGCCGAAGAGTCGTCCGCGGGTGAGGCGGTAGACGGGGACGTTCAGCTTGCCCAGAGCGCGCAGCATGCCGGCAGGCATGGTCATCGACAGGCGCGAGTAGGCGTGATCACCGGGCACGTATGAAGTATCCCACCGATGTTTGGGGCGTGGCCGACGCTAGAGTGCCCGCGATGAGCGAGCGTCAGGTGGTTCGTTACGAGTCCGGCGAGGGAGTGGCGCGGATCACGCTCGATCGCCCCGAGCGCGGCAACGGGATCACACCGCAGCTGCTGCGCGAGCTCGTGGCCTGTGTGGAGCGGGCGGACCTCGACCCGGCGGTGCACGTGCTGCTGTTGGCGGGCGCGGGGCGGGGGTTCTGCGGCGGCTACGACCTGGTGGAGAGCGCCGAGGGGATGGGCGCAGCGGCTGGCGTCGAGCACGGGCAGCCGAGCGGATCGCCGCTCGAGCCGGGGGTGATCGCGGCCAATCACGATCCTCGCTCCACGTGGGACCCGACGGTGGACTTCGCGATGATGAGCCGCAACGTCAAGGCGTTCATGAGCCTGTTCGAGTGCAGTAAGCCGGTTGTGTGCATGGTGCACGGCTTCTGCGTTGCAGGAGGCACCGACATGGCGTTGTGCGCGGATCTGCTGGTGATCGCGGCGGACGCCAAGATCGGCTATCCACCGGCGCGGGTGTGGGGCTCGCCGACGACGGCCCTGTGGGCGCACCGGGTCGGCCCGCAGCGGGCCAAGCGGTTGCTGTTCACCGGCGACTGCCTGTCGGGGGCGGAGGCGCTGGAGTGGGGCCTTGCGATCGAGGCGCCGCCGGCGGATCAGCTGGTTGAACGTACGGAGATCCTGCTCGAGCGGATTGCCCGCATGCCGGTCAACCAGCTGGCGCTGATGAAGCTGCTGGTCAACCAGACGCTCGATGCCCAGGGCCTGCGCACGGGCCAGGTGCTGGGCACGGTCTTCGACGGGATCACCCGTCACACCCCAGAGGGCTATGCCTTCCAGGCACGCGCGGCCGAGGTGGGGTTCCGCGAGGCGGTGCGCGAGCGCGACGAGCCGTTCGGGGACTCCGGTCGCTCGACGTTCAAGGGCTAGGCGCGTCCGCGCCTTCAAGGCTCACGGAGGTTGTGCGAAGGTAGGCACGTGGCCCTGATCCGAGCCAGCGCACCGCTCGCACGCGAGCTTCGCAGCGCCTTCCCGCAGCGGCCCTTCCAGGTGCGCTTCTGGGACGGGGCGCTGGCCCCGGCGACCGAGCCGGGCGCGCCGACGTTCTTCATCCGCAAGCCCACGGCGCTGGCGCACTTCCTGATGGCCCCCGGCACCCTCGGTCTAGGCCGCGCCTACGTCGACGGCTCACTGGCGGTGGACGACCTCGACGGTGCCTTCCTGGTGGTCGACGAATGGGAGCCGCCCGAGCTGAGCACTGCCCAGAAGGCACGCCTGGGCTTGGCGATCGCTGCAGCGGCGGCCCCCGGCGGCCTACCCAAGCGTCCCGGCATCGAGTTGGTGCTGGGTGGTCGTCTGCACAGCGCCGAGCGCGACGCGGCGGCCGTCCGCTACCACTACGACGTCGGCAACGAGTTCTTTGCGCTGTTCCTTGACGAGTCGATGACCTACAGCTGCGCGATCTTCACGCGCGGGGCGCAGACGCTCGAGGAGGCGCAGCGGGCGAAACTGGAGCTGGTGGCTGGCAAGCTGGAGCTCCAGCCGGGGATGCGCGTGCTCGACGTGGGCTGCGGCTGGGGCAGCTTCGCCATGCACGTGGTGCGCGAGCACGACGTGAGCGTGCTCGGGATCACACTCTCAGAGCAGCAGGCGGCACTGGCCCGCCAGCGTGTAGAGGACGCAGGTCTCAGCGACCGCGTTGAGATCCGGGTGGCCGACTACCGCCAGCTGCCGCAGGCCTCCTTCGATGCGATCGCGAGCATCGGCATGGCCGAGCACGTGGGAGACGCCCAGATCGACGTGTATGCAAAGACGCTGCTCGATCTGCTGCGCCCCGGTGGTGTGCTGCTCAACCATGCGATCGCGGCGCTCGATCCCGACGCGGAGCCGCTGGAGGACCTCTTCTCCACGCGCTACGTGTTCCCCGACGGCGAGCCGCTGCCGCTGTCGCGCATCCAGCTGGCCTTCGAGCGCGCGGGCTTCCACACCGAGCACGTGGAGGGCTTCCGCGAGGACTACGCCGAGACGCTGCGCCACTGGACACGCCGCCTCGACGAGCACATCGAGCGGGCCGAGGCGCTGGCCGGGGTGGAGCGCACACGCGTGTGGCGGCTGTATCTGCGCGCCGCCGGTCACGGCTTCACGACAGCGCTCACGGCCGTCTATCAGGTCAAAGCACGGCGGCCCGCTTGAGCTGGGGCGTGCGGCCTGGACGCTCGACGGCCGTGCGGGCTAGAATGGCCGGACCTTGCGGATGTAGCTCAGCTGGCTAGAGCGTCGCCTTGCCATGGCGAAGGTCGAGGGTTCGAATCCCTTCATCCGCTTCGAGCGAAAGCCCTGCAAAATGACAGGGTTTTTTGCTTTTCGGAGGACGGTCGAAGGGGCTGTACCGGGAGGTGGGTAGCAACCGTGGGTAGCAAATGAGGCCGTGCACGCGCCGTTCGCATTGGTGCATGACTGCCTGAGAGAGGGGCATATCTCGGCCTCGGCGCGGGTGTGCTGCTCTCGACACGCACCTGCCAACCGGGCATGTGGGGCCACTGGGGCAATAGACCGGACCATGCCGTGTGACGACATCGAAACCCCTCGCACAGAGACAAGTGCTAAGGAAGTTCCGAGGGTCCGTCGATAACTGTGTTACGGTGTTACAGCAACCGAACGATAGATCTGCCGGATGGGCATCCGGCAAGAGACCAAGCCAGCCCGGTGTGACGGCCGGGCCACCTCAGGAGGAAACGATGAGTGCCACCACGAGCACACGCGTCGTGCGCGTACCGGAGGACACCCACAACGAGGCTACGCAGGTCGCCGCGCTGCGGCAGGTCCAAGCAGGCGAGCTACTTGCCGACGCTTGGCGCGAGTACATGGAGAACCATCGCGAGGAGTTCGCAAAGGATCTCGAGAAGACGGCGAAGCTACTGCGCGACGGGACGCTCGAGAGGCTGGCGGAGTTCACGAGCCGCGACGCGGACGCCCGCGCGGCGAAGGCGGTGGAGCGGTTGAACTCGAAGCGTGCCGCAAGCGACGCGAGCGAGCCAGCAGGCGAGGCGGAGCCAGTGCGCCTGTAGCGGTTCCAATATCCGGGAGTCGGTCTGGAGCGAGGTTTAGCATGGAAAGTTCATGGATCGTCCCGATTCGCTCGTTGGCCGTGCCGTTGCGGGCGCCTATATCTGCAAGGACTGGGAGCTGCGCGTGACGGCACGTTGCCTCGATGAGGATCTGAACGCGGACGAGGCGACGAACTTCGAGTCGATCCAGGGACTTGAGATCGTTAAGGCGTTCGTCAAAGACCGCGCCACGGAGACCACTGCCTCGAAGCAGATCAGGCCGCTTTCGTCGGGTCAGGAGGTCTGGCGGCTGGGGTACGGCCACGACCATCGTGGTGCGACCTTCTACGACGAGGACGAGGGAGTGATCTGGCTCGTTGCGTACGGCCGTCACCGCTCGGGCGCCCCGGATGATTTTTTCCCGCGTTGCAAGAAACTTGACGCGGAGGGGAGATTGCTCCCCGTCCAGGCGGACATTGCCCGCATGTATCGGGATCGGGACAAACGATTCGTCGAGGCCGTGACGATCGAGGCGCCACAGGCGCTAAAGGCTGCGCGCGAGACGGAGGGCGAGTACCGCTGCACGATCGGTGGCGAGCTTGGAGCCGGGCTGGCAATCGAGGTCGTCGAGCAGTTGGAGGCGACATCGATCACCGTGGCGTTCAAGCCCGCAGGGGGCGGCCCGTTCACGGAGGTGACGCTTCAGCAAGGGCAGGTGTTGCTGCAATCGCTCACGTGCGGCAAGTGGGAGATGATCGGTCGAATGCCGTCTCGCGATCTGGAGCCGGACGAGGTGGCCTTCACGATCACGTTGGTGGCCGGGGAGGTTGCGTAGACGTGGATTTTCTCAGCAAGAACATCCGCAAGATCCAGGCTGGCGTTCAGCATCACAACCGGACACAAACGACCATTAAGCCGGCACCCCCACCACAGGCGCCGGCGGGTGCCAATCCCGCAAAAACGCTCCGGCATCGTGAACTTCGAGTGGCTTGGCGAACAGGTAGCCCTGGCCGCTGTCGCACTGCTCGCTGCGGAGCAGCGACAGCTCGTCCTCGCCCTCTATTCCCTCGGCCAGTGTCTCGATGTCCAGGGCCTTGCCGAGTTGTACAAGGGTGCGGATGAGCGTCTCGCCTTCGGGGTTCTCTGCCAGCTGGGAGATGAACGAGCGGTCGATCTTCAGGGCGTCCACCGGGAAGCGCTGGAGGTGGGCGAGAGAGGAGTAGCCCGTGCCGAAGTCGTCAATTGCGATGCGCACGCCGAGGTCCTTGATCGTGCACAGCCGCTGGGCCGTGTCGTGGGGGTCGCGCATCAGGGTCGTCTCTGTGATCTCCAGCGTGAGCGCGCCCGGATGCAGCAAGCTGTGGGCGAGCGCGCTCTGCACGTCGAGCACGAACTGGTCACTGTCGAGCTGGCGGCCCGACACGTTCACCGCCACGCCTATCGGGTGCCCGGCCTCGCGCCATTGGGCCCCCTGCAGGCAGGCCTGCTCCAGCACCCACCTGCCCACCTCCACGATCAGGCCGGTCTCCTCGAGCAGCGGTATGAAGTCGTTGGGTTGCACCGTGCCGCGCGTGGGGTGGCGCCAGCGGAGCAGGGCCTCGACGCCAGTGGGGAGCATGCCGCGCAGGTCGAACGTGGGCTGGTAGACGAGGAACAGCTCCTCTTTGGCGAGCGCGCCGCGCAGGTCCATCTCGAGCTCCATCCGCTGTTGGACCACGTCCTGCATGCCCGACTCGAAGAACACATAGCGGTTCTTGCCGTCCCACTTTGCCCTGTGCATGGCAATGTCGGCGTCGCGCAGCAGCTCCTCGGCGGTTGCTCGCTCACCTGTGGAAATGCCAATGCTGGCTGTCACCGTAAGGGGCGTCTGAGCGCTTGCCGTGATCGTGAACGGCGCGCTCAGCGCTTCGTGCAGGCGCTCTGCGATCAGCTCTGCTCCCGCCGCCAGGGAGACCTCTTCGGCCAGTACCACGAACTCGTCGCCGCCGATGCGCCCCAGCGCGTCCGTGTCGCGTACCACGCCGTCGAGGCGGGCGGCAATCGCCTGCAGCAGCTCGTCGCCCGCAGAGTGGCCAAGCGTGTCGTTGATCGCTGTGAAGTTGTCCAAGTTGATGAACAGGGCCGCCACCGGCGTCTGGCGGCGGCGCGCCCGGCCGAACATCTGCTCGGCCCGGTCCAGGATCAACGTACGGTTGGGTAGGCCCGTGAGCGAGTCGTGGGTGGCCATGAACGCCAGCTCCTCCTGGCGCCGCAGCAGCTCCTCATCCGTTCGTGCCCGCTCGCCCTCGAACACCTCGCAGATGCGCACCAGGGTCACGTCCAACGTCAGCTGGGCCATCGCCAGCGCCTTTGCCAGCACCGTCTCGGGGATCTCTCGCTCCGTTGCCACCTCGCGCAGCACGCCATGCACGGCGTCGCGCCAGCGCAGGCAGCGCTTGGTCACCTCGTTCAGCGGCGCTGCCCGGTGGGCAGCGAGCTGGCCGAAGATCTCCCACGATTCGCGACCAGCGTCGAGACCCGCCTCGGGCCGGCCTCCGGCGATCCACTGCGCCACAGAGGCCGTGGCCATCATGCCCACCCGCTCGAAGCTTAACCGGGTGGCGTCGTCGAAGTCGGGCCCAGCGGCCACCGTCGTGCGCCTGACCTCCGCCACGATCTGCTCCGAGCGTGCGTGCAGCGCGTCAGCAAGGAGCTCGAAACCCCGCTCTATGCGATCCGTCGCCTGCGTTCTAGGGGTCACCAGTCACCCCTCTCGGGCTCTGAGCTGATCCATCATCTCGCGCCAAGTGTCGGCTGTCACGAGTACGTGCTTGAGGAGAGACCGCCCCCGGTCGGCAACTTACCCCCAGGGCTCGCGCGGGACGTAGCGGCCACCCTCGCCGCGGGCGAGCAGACCCAGTAGCTCCAACTCACTCAAAGCGCACAGCACCTCGTCGCCATCCGCGCCCTCACCCGTGAGCGAATCCGGCGTGTCCCGGCCCGCGCCCACCCGCTCGAGGACCGCAGCCAGCCGTGGCTCGAGCGCAGCCGCCGATGCATCCGCTACCGCCGCGAGCCTAGGCGTAGAGCGGGCGGACTCACCGCGCGTATAGAGCAGCTCGAGCACGTCCTCCGCACCTCGCACCAGCTGTGCCCCGTCGCGCAGCAGCATGTGCGTGCCGCGTGAGAGGGGAGAGGTGACCCGCCCGGGCATCGCCGCCACGCACCGTCCCAGCGACTGCCCGACCAGCGCCACAGCGAGGTCGGTCGGCTTGTCCTCCGCCTCCACCACGACCACCACATCAGCGAGCCCCGCCACGATCCGCTCGCTCGCCACCATGCCCCAGCGCCGCCCCGGGCAGTCGTCGGGCAGCTCGGCCACCACGCAGCCCGAGCGCAAGAGTCCTCTGTACAGGGCACGCAGTCCAGTCGTGGGGGAGACGCCCAGGCCCGAGCTCATCACCGCCACTGCCCCTCCATCCACTTCCAGGGTGCCCGCAAGGCTCGCAGCTGCCACCCCGGCGCCGAGCGCACTCACCACTCCCATGCCGCTCGCTGCCACGCCGCGGGCAACGCTGCTGGCCATCTCCACGCCATAGTCGCTTGCGCGCCTGCTGCCCACGATCGCCACCATCGGATCGCCCGCAGCCAGCCGCTCCCTCCCTTCGGCGCCGCTTATGTTCAGCAGCCACGGGAGGCCCGGGTCGTCCACGAGCATTCGCGGAAAGGCCGTGCAGTGACGGCAGATCGACTCGCCGGCCATCCCCGAAGGCTCTCCCGCCTCGAAGGCTTCATAGCCGGCCTGCAGCTCCGCGCGACGCCGGCCCGCCAGAGCATCGATCAGCGCCGTGTCATCCAGCGCCAGCAGGCTGTTCAGCCTGGGGCGATCGGCGGCGCTGAAGTCGAGCGAGGCGCTGAGCGCCGCCAGCAGCCAGCTGCGCCGACGGCACTCCACACACGCGTCCGGCTCGGGAGCGTTCTGCTCGCTCACGCCGCAGGGGCCTCGGCCACAGCCACGTCAGGGCGGAGCGCCAGCGCCGCCCCCACGTCTCGCGCTCGCACCCGGCTGCTCCCATCCAGATCGGCAATCGTGCGGGCCACACGCAGGACACGCGCCTGGCCGCGGGCGCTCAACAGCCCCCACTCGTGGGCCCGGCGCAGCATCTCCTCACCGCGCGCGTCCAGGCGCACGTGCTCGCTCAGCATGCGTGCGTCCATCTGCGCGTTCACCGCCACGCCCTCCCCGCGCAGCCGCCTGCGCTGGCGCTCGCGGGCGGCCAACACCTCGTTGCGCGCTTGGGCCGAGGTCAGCGCGGGGGTGTTCTCGCCGTCGCTTCCCCTGTGCAGCGTTGCAAGCAGATCGATGCGATCGAGCAGCGGGCCGCTCAGCCTGCGTCTGTAGCGCGCGATGGCCGCCTCGCTGCACGAGCAGCGCTCGCCCTCACCGCCGTGGCCGCACGGGCACGGGTTGGTCGCTGCCACGAGCATGAAACGTGTCGGATGCACCGCCGAGTGCCCGCCCCGCACGATCGCCACGCGACCGTCCTCCAACGGTTGGCGAAGGGCCTCCAGCGTTGGACGAGCGAACTCCGAGAGCTCGTCCAAAAACAGCACGCCGTTGTGCGCAAGCGCCACCTCGCCCACCCATCCGCGCCGCGCGCCGCCGATCAGCCCCGCCGCCGTGATCGAATGATGGGGCGCCCGGAACGGCCTCGCCGCGCACAGCTCCTCGATCGACTCGCCCGCCGCGCTGTGCAGTTGCGCCACTGCAATCGCCTCGCTGCGAGTGAGCGGCGGCAGGATCGAGGGCAGGCGGTGCGCGAGCATCGTCTTGCCCACACCCGGCGGTCCGCTCAACAGGCAGCTGTGTGCGCCGGCCGCGGCAATCACGAGCGCTCTCACCGCATGGGGCTGGCCGCGCACCTCGCCCAGATCCACCGCAGGCAGGGTCTTCGCCGGCGTGCTCGAGCCTTTCCCACGCGATACACGCGGCCGCGGCAGTGGATCGGGGGCGCCACCGCTGAGCACACGCACGGCGCTGCTCAGCCGCTCCACCACCGCCACCTCCAGGCCCCCGATCATCTGTGCCTCGTGCGCTCGCGAGCCTGCCAGCAGCAGACGGGGCAGACCAGCCCGACGGGTCGCCTCGGCCACCGCAAGCGTGCCCCGCGATGGACGCACGCTGCCGTCCAGCGCAAGCTCGCCGAACAGGGCGCACTGCTCGAGCGCCGCCTGCGGTATCTGCCCGCTGGCGGCCAGCACCGCGCACGCCAGCGCCAGATCGAGCCCCGGCCCCGACTTCGGGAAGCCGCCCGGCGCCAGGTTCGCCGTTATGCGCCTCGCCGGGAACTCGAAGCCTGAGTTCCTGATCGCCGCGTTGATCCGCTCGCGCGCCTCCCGCACCGCCGCGTCGGCGAGGCCCACGATCGTGAACGCAGGGAGCCCCGCCCGCACGTCCACCTCCACGCCCACATGCCGCGTCTGCAGCAGATCGATTGTGAACGCGTGCGCTCGTGCCAGCACCACCCGACCTCCTCGTCTCGCCGTCCGGGCATGGGCCGAGAAGCTACGTCGTGCTTGTGATGGGACTCTCGAACGCCCTCACGTTCTTATGGGACCGGCCGCATGCGGCCGGTCCACGGGGGGCGCATGCGCCCCCCGACGGGCCCGCACATGTGCGGGCCCGAACTGCTCCACACCTCTGCTGAGTCGGCTACAGCCCTGCGGGGTGGCGCGCCACGAAGCCCGCTGTGGAGGTCATGCTGTCCGACCAGCGCGAGCCGTCTTCCTGCAGCGCCACCGTGTCGAAGCGTTTGCCGTCCACGACCATGAAGGCGTGTTCGGCGTTGGCGTAGATGGTGATGTCGCGACCGGGTCCAGCTTCGCCGTATGACTCAAGGCCGGTCGAGTCCTCGGGCGAGCTGAGCAGGCCGGCGCCGTGCAGGGCGTAGGAGACCGAGCCCGAGCAGTCGTAGCCATCGGAGATGAACGAGCCGTGACCGCCGCCCCACACGTAGGGGCGGGTGGCGATTTCATCGCCTGCTGCGATCACGCGAGCAACGACGCTCGAGCCTTCGCCGCCGCCTGCAGTGCTGCTCGTGGAGCCCGATTCAGCGGCTGCCGCTTCCTTGGCCGAGGCGGGAGGAGTGAGCGTGCCCTCCGTTTTGACGCCCAGGATCGCCCACGTGGCAGGGCCGACCACACCGTCGGGGGTCAGCCCGTGGCGGGCCTGCAGGCGCATGACCGCAGCCTCCGTGGCCGGACCGAATTCGCCGTCGGGGGCGATCCTGAGGGCGTGCTGCAGGCGCGCAACAGCGCTCCCGCCTGCTTCGCTTTCGCCGCCCTGTGCCGGTTCGCCTGTCGTCGCGGCCGTGTCCGCCACCGTGGCCGTGTGCGCCTTGGGCTTGGGCAGCGCCGAGGGCGGGGGGGTGAGGGTTTCCTGGCCGTGCACGCCGATCAGGCTCCACGTCTCAGGGCCGACCACGCCGTCCACGTTCAGCCCGTGGCGGGCCTGCAGACGGCGCACCGCCGCCTCCGTCTCGGGGCCGAATTCGCCGTCCGGCGTGAGCTTCAGCGCCTTCTGCAGGCGCGCAACCGCGTCGGGACCGCTCGTTTCCGTGCTCGTGGCGGGGGACTGCTCTGCCGCGGGCGCACTCGATGTGCTCGCCGCAGTCGCCGTGTGAGCGGACGTCGAGGAGCCTTCGAGCACGGCCGATTTGAAGTTGGCCGCGAACGCCTTGCCCGAGCCTCCGCGCAGCGCCGCGCTCGTCTGCGGGCCCACCACTCCATCCACGCTCAGGCCGTGGCTCGACTGGAAGCTGCGCACAGCTTCTTCGGTTTCAGGGCCGAACACGCCGTCGGCTGTGACGTTGCCCAGCGCCTGCTGCAGGAGCTGCACCTGGCGGCCTTCAGCGCCGCTCGAGATCACGATCGAGTGTTCAGTCGTGGTCGCCGGTTCGGGGTTGCCCGTCGTGCCGGTTTCCTGGCCGGCGGCGATCGAGGCCGTAGGACCCACGCTGAACGCCACCAGGGCTCCCAGCGAGACGCGCTTGGCGCGAGAGCCGGCCGGGACGAAGCGCAGCTCCGCCGCACGCCTGCGAGCACGCGAGCGTCCCAGCGACAGGTGCCACGGCTCCTCCTCGGCGAGGTCGCGGTTGTCCTTCAATCCTGTGCGCGCGTCCAGCAGCATCGCCAGCGAGCCGCTGGTGCTTGCCGTGGGGCGCATCCGCGCCCTGCCTGCTCGCGCACGACGTGCTCGCGAGCGAGCGAGCGAAGCCTGCCAGTGCTCATCAACTGCAAGATCACGGGATCCCGACATCCGAAGGCGTCCTTTCTCAATCTTCTTTGCATGGCGCCTACGGGGTTAGCTGTCGGGCTCGCGTAAACGTCTACGCTACGCCACAAGTTGTGGCGATTCGCCCCCGCAGCCTCACGGCTGCTTTGGGTCCCCCGCTCCTCGGTCCCGTGGGACTGAGAACTCGGCACGAACGGGCACGAAGGTAACAGAAACCCCTGCAAGATGCATCACACGGGAAGGACTGCAACGTTTCTTGCCGACGGGAACGGGTACGCGGGCGCCCGCGCGCTGATAAGTTCGCAGGGTGGAGCGCAAGCAGTTGATCGACCTCAAACTGGTGGGCTTGCTCCTCGTGATGGTGGTGATCGCGGGCGGTGTGGCGCTGCTCACCGTGGGTGGCTCCTCGGGCTCCACCGCCAAGCACAACCAGGCCGTCCAGGCCAAGTTCGACGCCGCCGGATTGCTCGAACCCGTCCGTGAAGCGCCGCCCTTGGCGCTTCACAACTACCTCGGTCAGCCCGTCAACATCGCTGCCTATCGTGGCAAGGCGGTGCTGGTTACCTTCCTCTACACCAACTGCCCCGACATCTGCCCGCTGATCACATCCAACCTGCGTGTGGCCCAGAACCTGATGGGCAAGGCCACCTCCTCCAAAGCCGAGGTCATCGCCGTGTCCGTCGACCCACGGGGTGACACGCCCAAGGCCGTGGCCGCGTTTCTCGCTCGCCACGGCATGACCGGGCGGATGCAGTACCTCATCGGCTCAGCCCATGAACTAGGCGCCGTATGGAAGGCGTGGGGGGTGGGCTCCGAACGCGACGCCCAGCAGCCCCAGTTCGTCAACCACTCAGGTCTCCTCTACGGCATCACCGCATCGGGCAAGCGGCTGACCTACTACGCGGCGAGCTTCCAGCCCTCGGAAATCGCCCACGACGTGCCGCTGCTGGCCGCGCGCTGAGCAACCGCGATGACGCGCCGGCGGGGAACGCTCGGATGGACCGCCGTCCTCGTCGTGGTCGTCGTGCTGCTCGCCCTGTTCGGTCTCAAATCAGACAAGGCCGCTGTGAGCGGACGCGCCGCACCGCAGCTCCCTCGTGAACACATCGGGGGGGCGCCCGCCACCCTGTCCAGCCTCATCGGCGGGGCCGGCGGGCGAGCCTCGCTCGTCGTCTTCTGGGCGAGCTGGTGCGGGCCCTGCACCAAAGAGGCGCCTGCCATCGAGCAGTTCGCCTCCAGCTCCAGGGGGCGCGGGCGGATCGTGGGCGTCGACTGGAGCGACGCGCTCTCGGGCGCCCGCGCGTTCATTCGCCACTACTCGTGGACGTTCCCCAACCTCCGCGACGGCGAAGGGTTGGTCGGCAACAACTATCACCTGACGGGCCTGCCCACCACGTTCGTGCTCGACTCCCAGGGGCGCATCCGCGACACCCTGCGCGGACCCCAGGACTCGCAGTCGCTGAGCGCAGCCCTGGCCGAGGTCGAACGCGCCTGATTAGTACGCAGCGAGTGCGTAGGAGGCGTGTGACGTACTTGTGAAGTAAATGCGATCCTTCTAGTCAACTCGACTACCGGATCGAAAGGATCGAATCGTATGCCAATACGGGGGAACTACAGGCGTTCGCGGCGCGCAGGCGTCGTGGGCGTCATGGGTGTGGTGGGACTGCTGGCGCTCGCCGGCTCCAGCTCGGCGCAGGCTTCCACGCTGCCCACGCTCACCGTCTCAGCCACCGCCTCATCGATAACCGTCAGCGGCTCGCCGCAGGCTGGTGCAGTGAACGTCATCGCGAGCGCCACAGGCGTCAAGGAAGCCGGCATCATCCTGTTCCAGCTCAAGCCGGGAGTGAAGTCGGCCGAAGTGTTCGCCTTCCTCGCCACCAAGGCCTCGGGAGACCCCAACACGGCGAGCAAGTTCGGCTCGATCGTGTTCGACGCCGAAGCCGGTCCAGGTGCGGGCAGTGAAGCGCAGACAACGCTCCAGCCGGGTGAATACCTCGCGCTCGAGGTCGCGGGCGAAGGGCCGCCCAAGGCACACGCGGCGTTCACCGTGGCGCCGAGCGGTGCCCCGGTGGCGCTTCCCGCCGCGCAGGCGACAGAGCGGACCATCGACTTCGGCTTCAAAGGTCCGAGCACGCTCAAGGACGGCGAGCTGGTGCGCTTCGAAAACGAAGGTTTCCTCGTGCACATGGACTTCGCCTTCCCGGTCAAGAACCGAGCCGCGGCCGCTCGCGCGGTGAAGTTGCTGCTCGCCGGAAAGGAAAAGCAGACCGAAAAGATGATCGTGGGACCGCCCGTGGGCTTTGCCGGCCCGCTCTCCACCGGCGGCTTCCAGCAGGAGACCATCACAGCCAAGCCCGGTTGGTACGTGCAGGTCTGCTTCATGCAGACCCAGGACGGACGCGACCACACGCAGCTCGGCATGGAGCGCGTGATCAAGATCACCAAGTAACAGCACCTCGGCCGGCCTGTCTCGCGACGCGAGCAGGCCGGCCGAGATGCTATCGCCGTCCCGCCTGCACGCGGTGGGTTAAAGTGAACGGGTGGCCGACTGGGATGACGTGCGCCGCATCGCCCTCGCGCTCCCGCAGGCCGAGGAGCGGATCTCGCGCGGCACCCGCCAGTGGCGGGTGAAGGAAAAGCTGTTCGTGTGGGAGCGCCCACTGCGGCCAAAGGAAGCGGAGGAGCTGGCCGAGGCTGCTCCAAGCGGGCCCGTGCTGGGCGCCCGCGTCGAGCACATGATTGCCAAGCAGGCGCTGCTGGCAGACGATCCAGGAGTGTTCTTCACCACCTCCCACTTCGACCGCACCGCCGCTGTGCTCGTGCGCCTCGAGCGCATCCGCGTGGAGGACCTCGAGGAGGTCATCACCGAGGCGTGGCTCGTGCGGGCGCCGCCGCGGCTGGCACAGGAACTGCTCGACGAGCTGCAGTAGCGGCCGGCGCTCTCCGCCAGGGGCGCGACCGGCAGCGTCGGTTCGGCTCAGTCCTCGCCCCGCTCGATCATCACCGACGTCGCCTTCACCAACGCGCTCGCCTTCACCCCCGGCGCAAGGCCCAGCTCACGAACGGAGTCGCGTGTGATCGCCGCCGTCACGAGAAACGGGCCGGCCTCGATCTCCACGAGCGCCATCACGCCGTCCACCTCGACCGAGCGCACGATGCCGGGGAAGCGGTTGCGCGCCGAGCCCCGACTACCAGTGCGGTGGCGTTCGGGGCGCCCGGCCAGGCGCTGCACCTCGCCGGCGGGAACCAGCCGGCGGTTGCGTGCGTCGCGGTTGGTGTGGAGCTTGCCCGCCCTGTCCCAACGGCGCAGCGTGTCGACGCTCACGCCGATTGCGCTTGCGGCTTCGCCAAGGGTGAGGTCAGGCGGCTTGTGCCCGGGCACTGCCGGCCACCGTACCAGCCGGCCAGAGCGCGATGTGCTCGGCAGCGATGTCCACCCGCACCGTCGAGCCCACGGGCGCGGGCGAGGTGTCGCTGGTTCGCAGCGTGAGCTCGAGCCCTCCCGTGAGCGCAATCGTCAGCTCGTGGGTCGAGCCGAGATCGAGCACGTCGAGAACCTGTGCGCTGTAGCGGCCGTTGACTGCGACCGCGATCCGCTCGGGGCGCAGCGACCACACGACCTCGCTCCCCGCGGCCAAGTCGCCCGTGGCGACGAGGAGCTCGCTGCCGTCGGTGAGCAGACGCCCGTCGCCGAGCACGCTGCCGTGGTGGGTGTTGGGGATCCCCAACTGCGCCGCCACCCGTGGCGAGCTTGGCGTGTGGAAGACCTCAGCGCGGGTGCCCGCCTGCAGCACCCGGCCGTCGTCGAGCACCACGATCTCATCGGCCAGCAGCGCTGCCTCCTCGGGGTCGTGCGTGACGATCACGCTCGCGAGCCCACTCTCGCGCTGGATACGGCGCAGCTCGCGCCCGAGGCGCTGGCGCTCCGGGGCGTCCAGGCCGGTGAAGGGCTCGTCGAGCAGCAGCAGACGGGGCGCACAGGCGAGCGCGCGCGCCAGCGCCACGCGGCGCTGCTGGCCACCGGACAGCTCCTCGGGGAAGCGATCCTCCAGACCCGCGAGCCCCAGACGCTCGATCCACCAGGCGGCGAGTTGGTCCTGCGCACGGGCGCCGAAGGTGACCTGACGCCAGAGCGTCCGGCGTGGGAGCAGGGCCGAGTGCTGGGGTACGTAGCCGATCTCCCGCTGCTCGGGCCTGAGGCCGTCGAGTGAGCCGGGGCCGGCGTGCACGTGGCCACGCTCGGGTGCCGCCAGCCCGGCGAGCAGCCGCATCGTGAGCGTCTTGCCCGCCCCTGATGAGCCGAGCAGCGCCAGGCGCGGGCTCTGAGCGCAATACGCCACCTCGAGCGAGAAGCTACCCAGGCGCTTGGCCAGCGCGAAGTCGAGCGGCGGCGCGGTCACGCCCTGAGCGGGGCGGGGCGTGGCGGCGGGTGGAGGGCTGCGCCGCCGGCGCGGAACGGGCAGCTGGACGAGCAGGAGGACGATGAGCGCGGCGGCGAGCGCGGCCGCGATCGGCTTCATCGTCGCGGGCAGCCCCGTGGCGTCGAACTGAACGAAGGTGAAAACTGGCAGCGAGTAGGGGTGGTAGGCGAGGATCACCGTGGCGCCAAACTCGCCGAAGGCGCGCAGCCACGCCAGCAGCGCACCGGCGGCGATGCCGGGCAGGGCAGCGGGCACGGCGACGTGGCGGAAGCGGGCGAAGCGACCGTGACCGAGGCAGGCGGCCACATCCTCCAGCGCCGGGTCGAGCGTGGCGAACGCGGCACGGGCGGCGATCACGAGAAACGGCGCCGCCACGAACGTCTGCGCGAGCACGATCCCCAGGCGGGTGTCGGTCAGCCCTCCGCCGAACAGGCGCCCCGCGGCCGTGTAGGGGCCGAGCACATACAGCAGCAGCAGCCCGCTCATCAGCGGCGGCAACGCCAGCGGTAGCGCTACCAGCGCCGTGAGCACGCGCACGAGCACCCCGCGGCCGCGTGCGAGCAGGTACGCGAGCGGCACGCCGAGGAACGCCACCACGGTCGCTGAGATCGTGGCCGTGACGAGGGAGGTGAGAAGCGCCGAGCCGAGACCGGGCGCTGAGGAGGCGCCCCCGCCCAAGCGCACGAGGAAGGCGACGATCGGTGCGAGCAGATACACGGCGAGCAGGCCGCCGAGCCACAGCAGCGGGCTGCTCGCCCTGCCAGACAGGCGCCTCAGCGTGCTCCCACCAATGAGCGCAGCGAGGCCGGCACGGCCGCGCGGGCGCCGCTGAACTGCGGCTTGATCGGATTGAGCCCGTTCTTCTTCAGCGTGTCCGTGCGCTCGGCGTTCAGCAGGTAGCGCAGCAGCGCGGCCGCGCCTGTCGGGTTGGGGGCACGGTTGAGGATCGTGGCCGTGTAGTCGGCGTACTTGTACACCGGGGTGAGCGCCACGGTGGCCAGTTTCGCCGTCTTGGCCTCCACGGCGTAGAAGAAGCCGGCATCTAGCTGGCCGGCCTGCAGCCGTCCCACGAGGCTCGTCTCGGGGAAGACTTCAAAGGAGGACGCTGCCTTGGCGAGCGCCGGATCGTGGAGCTTGTGCGCAGCGGCCGCTATCGCTTCGACGGTGAGCACGCCCTTGGGGTCGAGCTTGGGGTCCGTCTGGCCGACCCTGATCCCCGGCTGGGCGAGCACCCGATACCACGGCACGCCCCCCCGCAGCTCGGCTCCAAAGGAGCTCTGTGGGTTGTAGGCGAGGAGGAGGGGGGAGGCCATGAACGTCGTGTACCACGACACCCAATTACCACCCGTGGCGCCTTCCAGGGAGCGATCGGCTGTGGCCGACGCGCTCACGAGCACATCTCCCTGGCGTACGCCGCCCTTGATCTCGGAGGCGAGTTCGGTCGAGCCGCCGCCGAAGCCCTCAAAGCTGTAGCCGTCGGCGCGCTGGAAGGCCGGCCCGAGGTTGTCTTCCATGTAGTCCACCAGCGAGCCCGCGAACAGCGTGGCAACCGTTCCCCTGCCGGCGGCTGTGGCGGGTGCGGAGGCTATTGCCGCTGGGGCGGCGAGCGCGCACGTCAGGGCGACGGCGGCGATCAGCGGGGCGAGGATCGACGTCAGGCGCCGGCTCGTTCCCCGATGGCTCGGACGTTCTAACAGGGCCACTGATCGCATCGGGTCCTTTCGTCGGCTGAGGGCGCGAACTGCTTTGCTCCTGCCTAACTATTACATGGGCATGGCAGCTGGTGCCTGTGTCCTTACCCCGAGAAGCAGGCTTCTAGTGCTTGACGGGAAGCGTCTTTGCATAGGCCACGCCGCGGCTGACCCAGCGCTCGAGCTGACGCTTCGTACGCACACCCTCGGCGTCGATGCGCAGCCAGCCGTCCATCGGTCTGCCGCGCATCTCGAAGATGCTCGCGTGCGGCTTGGCGAGCAACGCGTCGGTCTCGGCCGGGTCGCAGCGCAACAGCAGACCGCCGCGACCGCTCACGCTGACCGACATGTTGCCGCCGATCAGGAAGGAGAGGCCTCCGAACATGCGCCTCTCGACCACGCCCACCTCCGTGGCGAGCAGCTCGCCGATGCGGTTGGCTAGATCCTCGTCGTAGGCCATCCACGCATTATCGACGCGGTGGTCGATGGGGTGGGGCAGCCTCTCAGCGCGGGCGGCGAAAGCCCTTCGGCCAACGCCGTTGCGTCCTGTAGAAAGTAGGCGGGGGCTGAGTAGCGGGAGGTGGCTCGGATGCCTGCGGTGGGTCGACGGTGCGCTGTGTCGAGCGTGGCGCGGGAGCGGGGCTATCGGCGAGCAGGGGGCGCCGACGGGCGTGCACGCCGAGCGCGTGTGCCACCTGTCCGCGTAGGGCATTCAGCTCGCGCTGGCGCGCGAGTACCCACAGGGAGAGCGCAGTGACGAGGGCAAGTCCGAGGAACCCGACCAGAGCACCGAGCTCAGATGTGGTGCTGGTGGCGGCGAACGTCCGCGGTGGGATGCTCAGGCTGTGCACAGATGTAGGTGACGCGCTGCTCGCCACGGTCGCGCTCGTGGATATAACCGGCCTGGTCTGCTCGGCGATTGCGAGCAGCGTCATCGGAGAGACGTTCTCGGTGAGGGTGTTCTCGATCCAATAGACAGCGCCGGCTTCATGCCAGGCGATGACCCTGATCTGTTCACCGGCGTAGTACAGCTCGTATGTGCGCGGACCGACCCGGATCGTCTGGCTCGGGTCGTTGAGTAGGGGCGGATCGGTCCAGTTGGTTCCCTGCACGTCGTAGAACTGTCCGAGCTCCCCGCGGTCGATCACGATCACGTAGATCGGGTGCAGGCGTCCCTGTCCGTCGCGAATGTCATAGCGGCGAAACGTGTCCGGTTCGGCGCCCGCGAAGGCGTCTCGCTCACGCGGGTACTCGAGCGGGAAGGGGAAGTTGGGCGCCTGCACACGCGCCGCGTCGAGCTCGGAGGAGGTGGTGGGCGTGAGGGCGATTCCGGGGGTGGTGGCGTGCGGGCTGGGATGGCGGGCGTGATCGTGCACGGGTGCGCGATCGGCGCTGCTCAGCCTCGGCTTGCGGATGGCTGCGGTGCCGCGCAGGAAGGAAGTCACCGATTCATGGATCTGCTGTTCACTCGCCGTGTCGTATGTCTTCAGCAGAGTGACATCGAAAGGAACCTGCCTGACGGGCTTGCCCTGGGATTCGATCAGCAGCTCGAGCAGGTCGAGGACTTGTTCGCTTCCGCGCAGAGTGTCGTCGGTTTCTACCGTGCGGCCAAGGATCCGCTCGAACTTTTCCCTGTTTTCAAACAGGCTCGCGCCGTACTGGGACTTGACTTCGAGTAGGAAGCGCTGGTCACGGGCGTCACGCGTGAGCGACGTGTCTTCGTGACGGTTGGCGACGAATTCAAGGGCTTGCTTTCCACACATGCGCTGATAGCCAGGCTGTAGGTTGATTTCGAAGTACTGTTCGCCGCCCGGTTCGTTGACGTGGTGGTAGCGGCGGTCGACACCCATGTACACGCAGCCGAGTTCATCGACAGCGCGTCTGAACTTGGGGAAGCTGGTGATGAAAACGTGGTTGATCGTCAGTCCGAACAGGCGTTTGATCGTTTCGACCATCAGCTGAGCGCCACCGTAGGTGTAGGCGGAGTTGATGCGGTTCGTGAT
Source organism: Solirubrobacteraceae bacterium (assembly GCA_036264155.1). GTDB lineage: Bacteria > Actinomycetota > Thermoleophilia > Solirubrobacterales > Solirubrobacteraceae > Palsa-744. The sequence goes on along the minus strand of DATARM010000058.1, from coordinate 1,280 downwards.
CGCCTGCCCACTGGGTGCGGTGAACGTGACCTGCAGCTCGCGGGGAATCGAGAGCATCGAGATCGTGGGCTTGCTCGGGTCGATGCGCACGAGCAGCATCTCGTTGGAGTGCGGCAGGACGCGCCCAAACGGGTTGTCCTTGGGCGGCGGCCGTTCGTCGTTGCCGACCAGCAGCAGCGTCTCGGGAGCGCCTTTGGCGGCACTGGCCAGCAGCTTCGGCGCCAGCTTCACAGCTTTGCTCTGGCCGAGGGCGTCGACGACTTTGCTCACCTCGTTGAGTGCAATCGCGGCGGTGGCGCCGCCCGAGAGCATGACCAGGAGGATCGAGCCGAGTAGGAAGCGCTTGGTCATCCACCAGCCGCGACGCGGCGGCTCGGGCGCCACCGATCCCGGAGGCTCGTCATCAGGCAGGGGAGGGGGAGGAGGGACGGTGCTCATGCGCTCAGCAGAACTCGCCGAAGAGGTGGAAAGCACGAGCGCTGCCACTGCCCCCAGCGGCGGTCGGGAACTCCATCGCGCAAAGCCTAGAGACTGCCCACGCGAGATCCGCCGGTCCGCTTGGATCGCGCGACGTCACAGCCGCTCGCCGAGGGCGCACGAAGGCTCGCGGGGGGCGCAGGCATGCTGCCCCGGGGAGTAGGCTTTGGCTTCTGGTGCTCCAAGCTCTGCTCTGTCTGCTGCCCGCGGTCATGCTCGTCATACCGCTGCTCGCACGACGCTATCCGGGTGAGCGAGCTCTCGTTGCGCTCCGTCGCAGGCCACACGGCAGGTTGCCGCGTCCCAGATCCTCAGTGCTCATGCGCCCCCGCGTGGTGGTGCTGGCATCGGTACGCGGCGGGCAGCTAATCGGACGCTCGCTGGCCGTGCGCCCGCCGCCGCAGATCCTCGCCGCGAGCTAGATCCACCCGGCCTCGAGCCGGATCGGTCGGCTGCTCACGTTGGTGAGCTCCGCCGGCTCTCGCCACCACACCGTGTCGACGCCGGCAGGCGGAGAGTCCTTTACGCACGCATGCGAGGAGCATTCATGTCCCGTCGTCCCCTAACCGCCGCGCTTGGACCGTGCCTAGTGATGCTGGCGCTCGCCATGAGCGGCGTGCTCGCGTGCGCACCAGCAGCGTGGGCCCACGCGCAACTGCTCGGAACCTCGCCGACATCCGGCTCCACGGTCGCAGTCCAGCCGAAGGAAGTGATCTTCGAGTTCAACCAGGACGTCGGCGGGACGCTCGGCGCTGTTCGTGTCTTCGACGCGCAGGGCCAACAGGTCGACGATCTGAACGTCA